>NZ_JBJGZX010000016.1:0-97693 GCF_054050735.1 Blastococcus sp. SYSU D00813 | reverse complement strand
AGTTACGGCGGTCATGGCGAGAGGGAAACGCCCGGTCCCATTCCGAACCCGGAAGCTAAGCCTCTCAGCGCCGATGGTACTGCCCTGGAGACGGGGTGGGAGAGTAGGACACCGCCGGACAACCATTCCCAGAAGGGCCCCAGCCACCAGGCTGGGGCCCTTCTGCATGCCCCCTCCGTCGGTCGCCAGGCCCGCGGCAGGATGGCCGCGTCGTGCGCCACGAGCCCGGGCTTCGTACTCGCCGGGCGCGGCCGGGCGCGGCCGTCAGCGGCGGCGGACCTCCCGCGTGGTCGCGCCGACGTTGTCCGCCAGCCAGGCGTTGAGCGCCACCACGTCCCGCCAGGCCTCGCGGACGCGGTCCAGCGCCTCCCGCCCGTGGAGCCACGGCGCCGGCTCGAACTGCTGCGCGACGTGCAGCGAGCGGTGCTTGAGGAGGTCCGCCCGGGCGTCGTCCGGGACGTCGAAGCCGCGGGCCGGACGGGTCAGGCGGTCGCCGCCCACCTCCCAGCCGCGTCCGGTCAGGCGGGCCACCTCCTCGGCGAGTCGGCGTCCCTGGACGTCGTCCACGACGGCGCGGCGGTAGCGGGCCACCTGGTCCGGCTCGAGCCGCCAGCAGCCACCGGCCACCCGCAGGCCGTCGGCGGAGACCTGCACGTACCAGGCGCCCGCGCCCGCTCCCGGTGGCTCGACCACGGCGCCCTGGTGCGTCTTGTAGGGCGTCTTGTCGTTGCTGAAGCGCACGTCCCGGTACGGGCGGAACAGCTTGGCAGGCCCGAACTCCCCGGCCAGCTCGTCGACGAGGGCCTGGAGCGGCGCCCGGACGCACGACTCGTACTGCGGGCGGTGACGGGTCCAGTAGGTCTTGCTGTTGTCGGCCTCCAGGCCCTCGTAGAAGACCAGGCCCTCGTCGGGGAAGCCCTCGAAGGTCACCGGGCCTCCTCCTCGTCGAGCAGCGTGTGCCAGCGGACCTCGCGCAGCGGGTCGCCTCCCGTGTCGAGGGTGCGCACCCACCCCTCCCGGCCCCAGCCGGCCGACTCCAGGAACCGGGCCGTCACCGCGTCGGCCTCCGGCACCCACATCGACAGCCGGCGGGCGCCCGTGGCGACGGCCAGGTCCGACACGGCGGCCAGCAGCCGGCTCCCGTGCCCGCGGCGACCCCACCGCGGCTCGACGAGCAGGGTCGCCACCTCGGTCGTCGGCGCGTCCGCGGTCCGGGGCTCGTCGGGCGACACCTCGGGCGGGCCGTAGGCGGCGAAGCCGACCACCGCCGTGCCGTCCACGGCCACGAGCACACCGTGGGCGGGGGTCGGCGGCGACAGGACGGCGGCGCGCCAGACGGCGGCGGCCGCGTCCTCGTCCCACTCGTCGAGCACCACGGCCGGCAGCACCGACCGGAACGCCGTCCGCCAGGTGACCGCCTGGACGCGGGCCAGGTCCGCCACGTCCCCGGCGCGCGCCGGGCGCACCGAGACGGTCACGTTCCCGGTCAGCCGGGGGAAGGCGGGAGGCTCCACCCGGGCAGCGTAGGCGCAGGTGGAGCCGCGTCCGTCGTACCCGGCAGGCAGGATCGGCAGCCGTGAGCGCCCCCGTCGTCGACCGGCTGCCGGCACCGCTGGCCCGGCGCATCGCGCTGGGGGCGCAGGGCTTCGCCGGTCCCCGCCCTGACGTGGCCCTCGGCAGCCGTCAGCTGAGGCGGGTCACCGACCGGCTGTCGGTCGTCCAGATCGACTCGGTCAACGTCCTGTCGCGGTCGCACTACCTGCCCTACTTCAGCCGCATCGGCGGGTACCCGCGGGCCGCGCTCGACGACTTCGCCAACCGTCGCCACGAGGTCTTCGAGTACTGGGCCCACGAGGCCTCCTACCTGCCCGTGCGGCTGCACCCGTACCTGCGGTGGCGCATGGCGGCGGCCGAGGAGCACGCCTGGGGGAACATGGTGCGGCTGCAGCGGGAGCGCCCGGGCTACGTCGCCGAGGTGCTCGACCGGGTCCGCGAGCAGGGGCCCACGAAGGCCAGCGAGCTGCTCGAGACCCGGCGCGAGCGGCCCGGGACGATGTGGAACTGGCACCCGGCCAAGGTCGCGCTGGAGTGGCTGTTCTTCACCGGGGCCCTCACCGCCCGCAGCCGCACGGCCGGCTTCGAGCGCGTCTACGACCTCACCGAGCGGGTGCTCCCGGCCGCCGTCGTGCAGGCCCCGACCCCGGAGCCGGCCGCGGCCTTCCGGGAGCTCGTGCGCACCGCCGCCCGGGCGCTGGGCGTCGCCACCGAGCGCGACCTGCGCGACTACTTCCGGCTGCGACCGGCCGCGGCGCGCACGGCGATCGAGGAGCTCACCGAGGCCGGCGAGCTGCTGCCGGTGCAGGTCGACGGCTGGGGCGCAGCCGCGTGGCTCGACCCGGCTGCCCGCCGGCCCCGCCGGATCACCGCCCGGGCACTGCTGAGCCCCTTCGACTCCCTGGTCTGGGAGCGGGCGCGCGTGGAGCGCCTCTTCGGCTTCCGGTACCGCCTGGAGATCTACACGCCCGCCGCGCGGCGCGTGCACGGGTACTACGTGCTGCCCTTCCTCCTCGGCGACCGGCTCGTCGCCCGCGCCGACCTCAAGGCCGACCGGAGGACCGGGGCGCTGCTCGTGCAGGCCGTGCACGCCGAGGACGGCGTCGACCGCCCCGCGGTCGCCACGGAGCTGGCCGCCGAGCTCCGGCTGATGGCCGGCTGGCTGGAGCTCGAGCGGGTGGTCGTCGTCGGCGCGGGCGACCTCGCCCCGGAACTCGCCGCCGCCACGGCCGTCAGCCCGTGAGCCGCACCCCGGCCAGGCGCCGCACCACCGCCAGACCGGCGGGGCTGCCCGGCCAGGCCCGGTCCAGCGCCTCGGCGCCCGCCCGGCGCACCACCGCGCGCAACGCCAGCGCCACGACCACGACGTCGTCGGCGTACCCGAGCACCGGGACGACGTCGGGCACCAGGTCCAGCGGCGAGAGCAGGTAGGCCAGCAGGAGCCACAGCCGCACCCGGACCCCGCGAGGAACCGAGCGGTCCCGGGCCAGCCGCCGGACCAGCCGGACCAGGTCGGGCAGCAGCCGGAGCGCCTCGCGCACGGTCAGGTCCTCCGGCCGCGCCCGCCACAGCAGGGCCAGCAGCAGCGCCCACACGAGCAGCAGGCCGCCGACGACGGCCAGCAGCGTGGCCCACCACTCCATGTCGGAGAGTGTGGCCCGTCGCCGTCGGCACGTAGATTGCATCCCCGTGGTGGGGACTGCCGGGCAGCCGGTCGACACGCAGTACGAGGACCTCCTGCGGCGGGTGCTGGAGCAGGGGACGCCGAAGTCCGACCGCACGGGCACCGGCACGGTGAGCCTGTTCGGGGAGCGGCTGCGCTACGACCTGTCCGCCGGCTTCCCGCTGCTCACCACGAAGAAGGTGCACCTGCGCTCGATCGTCGTGGAGCTGCTGTGGTTCCTGCGCGGCGAGAGCAACATCGCCTACCTGCACGAGCACGGCGTCACGATCTGGGACGAGTGGGCCTCCCCGGCCGGCGAGCTCGGGCCGGTCTACGGCGTGCAGTGGCGGTCCTGGCCCACCCCCTCGGGCGAGCACGTGGACCAGATCTCCGGCGTCCTGGACACGCTGCGCCGCGACCCGGACTCGCGGCGCATGGTCGTCTCCGCCTGGAACGTCGCCGCCCTGCCCGACATGGCGCTGGCCCCGTGCCACACGCTGTTCCAGTTCTCCGTCGCGGGAGGACGGCTGTCCTGCCAGCTGTACCAGCGCAGCGCCGACATGTTCCTCGGCGTCCCGTTCAACATCGCCAGCTACGCGCTGCTGACCCACATGGTCGCCGCGCAGGTGGGCCTGGAGCCCGGCGACTTCATCTGGGTCGGCGGTGACTGCCACGTGTACGACAACCACCACGAGCAGGTCCGCGAGCAGCTCTCCCGCCCCGCCCGGCCGTTCCCGACGCTGGAGCTGGCGCCGGCCCCGTCGCTGTTCGACTACACCCCCGGGCACGTGAGCGTGCACGGCTACGACCCGCACCCGGCCATCCGCGCCGCCGTCGCCGTCTGACCCGCGCGCATGATCTCGCTGGTCTGGGCGCAGGCGCGCGCCCGGGTGATCGGCGCGAACGGCACGCTGCCCTGGCACCTGCCCGAGGACCTGCGCAACTTCCGCGAGCTGACCACCGGCTCGGTCGTGGTCATGGGCCGGCGCACCTGGGAGTCGCTGCCGGACCGGTCCCGGCCGCTGCCCGGGCGGACGAACGTCGTCCTCACCGGCGACCCGTTGTGGTGGGCCGAGGGCGCCCGCCCGGCGTACTCGGTGAGCCAGGTGCTCGCCCAGTTCCCCGACTGCTGGGTGATCGGTGGCGGCACCGTCTACGCGGAGTTCCTGCCGCACGCCGAGCGGGCCGTGGTCACCGAGGTGGACCTGGACGTCGAGGGTGACACCCGCGCCCCGGTGCTCGGCACGGGGTGGCGGGTGGTCTCCCGGACGCCGGCCGAGGGCTGGGCCACCTCGCCGTCCACCGGAGTGCGCTACGCGGTCTCCGACCACCGGCGCTGAGCGCCCCGCGCAGCGGGTGGCGTCGGTGCCGCTGGGTAGATTCTCCCCATGACCAGCGACCCCGTCCGGCCCTTCGGCCGCGTGCTCTCGGCGATGGTCACCCCGCTGGCCGAGGACGGGTCGATCGACCTCGCCGGCGCCCAGGAACTGGCCGCGCACCTGGTCGACCGGTGCGCGCACGACGGCCTCGTGGTCGCCGGCACGACGGGGGAGTCCCCGACGACCAGCGACGCCGAGCAGCGCGCCGTCCTGGAGGCCGTGCTCGACGCCGTCGGCGACCGCGCGGTCGTCGTGGCCGGCGTGGGCACCAACGACACGGCGCACTCCATCGAGAAGGCCCGCGACGCCGAGCGCCTGGGCGCCCACGGCCTGATGGTCGTCACCCCGTACTACAACAAGCCGCCGCAGGAGGGCCTGCTGCGGCACTTCACCGCCGTCGCCGACGCCACCGGCCTGCCGGTGATGCTCTACGACATCCCGCCGCGCACCGTGGTGCCGATCGAGGTCGAGACGCTGGTCCGCGCCGCGGAGCACCCGCGGATCGTCGCGGTCAAGGACGCGAAGGCCGACCTCGGCGCCGTCGCCTGGACCCTGGCCCGCACCGACCTGGCCTACTACAGCGGCGAGGACATGCTGAACCTGCCGCTGCTCGCGCTGGGCGCGGTCGGCGTGGTGAGCGTCGCCGGGCACCTGGTCGGACCGCAGCTGGCCGAGCTCGTGGCCGCCGTCGAGTCCGGCGACCTCGTCAGGGCCCGCGCGGTCAACGAGAGGCTGCTGCCGGTCTACACCGGCATCTTCCGCACCCAGGGCGTCATCCTGGTGAAGGCGGCGCTGCGCGAGCTGGGCCTGCCCAGCGGCCCGGTCCGCCCGCCGCTGGTCGACGCCACCCCCGAGCAGCTCGAGCAGCTGCGCCACGATCTCGCCGCCGGAGGCGTCAGCCTGTGAGTGTCCCCACCGCCGCCCAGCCGCACCTGGACCTGAAGACCCCGCCGCCGCTGCCCGCCGGAGGCCTGCGCGTGATGGCCCTCGGCGGGCTGGGGGAGATCGGCCGCAACATGGCCGTCCTCGAGTTCGAGGGCCGCCTGCTGGTCATCGACTGCGGCGTCCTGTTCCCCGAGGCCGAGCAGCCCGGCGTCGACCTGATCCTCCCCGACTTCGGGGTCATCCAGCACCGGCTCGACGACATCGACGCCGTCGTCCTCACCCACGGGCACGAGGACCACATCGGCGCCCTGCCCTACCTGCTCCGGCTGCGCGGCGACATCCCGCTCGTCGGCTCGCGGTTCACCCTCGCGCTGGTCAAGGCCAAGCTGCGGGAGCACCGCATCGACCCGGTGCTGGTCGAGGTGGCCGGCGGCGACGACCACCTCGCCGGCCCGTTCCACTGCGAGTTCATCAACGTCAACCACTCGATCCCCGACGCGCTCGCCGTCGCCGTCCACACGCCCGCCGGGCTGCTCGTGCACACCGGCGACTTCAAGATGGACCAGCTGCCGCTCGACGGCGTCCTCACCGACCTCGGTGCCTTCGCCCGGCTCGGGCTCGAGGGCATCGACCTGCTGCTGGCCGACTCGACCAACGCCGAGATCCCGGGCTTCGTCACCAGCGAGCGTGCGATCGGCCCGGTGCTGGAGGACGTGTTCCGCCGGGCCACGCAGCGGCTGATCGTCTCCAGCTTCGCCAGCCACGTGCACCGCATCCAGCAGGTGCTCGACGCCGCCGAGAAGCACGGCCGCAAGGTCGCCTTCGTCGGCCGCTCGATGGTCCGCAACATGGGCGTCGCCCGCGACCTCGGCCTGCTGCGCATGGCGCCGGGGCTGATGGTCTCCCTGGACGAGGCGACGTCGATGCCGGCCGAGCAGGTCGTGCTGGTCAGCACGGGGTCGCAGGGCGAGCCGCTGTCCGCGCTGGGCCGCATGGCGCGCGGCGAGCACCACCAGGTGACCATCGAGGCCGGCGACACGATCGTGCTCGCGTCGTCGCTGGTGCCGGGCAACGAGACCGCCGTCTACAAGGTCATCAACGGGCTGGCCCGGCTGGGCGCCACCGTGATCCACAAGGAGACGGCGATGGTGCACGTCTCCGGGCACGCGCCCGCCGGCGAGCTGCGCACGCTGCTCAACGTCGCCAAGCCGCGCTACCTCATGCCGGTGCACGGGGAGTGGCGGCACCTGCGGGCGCACGCGGCCCTGGCCGAGCAGACCGGCATGAGCACCGACCGGGTCATCCTCGCCGAGGACGGCGTGGTGGTGGACCTCGTCGACGGCAAGGCCTCCATCGTCGGCACCGTGCCGATCGGCAACGTCTACGTCGACGGGCTCAACGTCGGGGACGTCGGCGAGGAGGCGCTGCAGGAGCGGCGGATCCTCGGCGACGAGGGTTTCGTCGCGGTGACGGTCGTCGTCGAGCCCTCGACCCGCACCATCGTGCGGCCGGTGCACCTGTCCACGCGCGGCTTCTCGGAGAACCCGGCGGCGTTCGACGAGGCGCTGCGGCTGGTCGAGGAGAACCTCAAGCGCACGCTGGACGACGGCGAGGTCGACGCCCACCGCCTGTCCCAGGTGATCCGCCGGACGATCGGCAAGTGGGTGAGCGACACCTACCGCCGCCGCCCGATGATCATCCCCACGGTCCTCGAGGTCTGAGCGGAGTCGCCCGGTGACGGGTCCCGTTCCCGGGCGACTCCGCTACCGCACCACCTCGATCGGCTCGATCCCCTCCGCGGCGGGGAGGTCGAAGCCCCAGACCTGCGCGTAGAAGGACAGCTCGCCGTCCAGCGCGGCGCGGATGTTCTCCGCCCGGCGGAAGCCGTGCTGCTCGCCGGGGAACAGCAGGTAGGCGTGCGGCACGCCGCGCTCGCGGAGCGCGGCGACGATCGCCTCCGCCTGCTCCAGCGGCACGATGCGGTCCTCCTCGCCCTGGAAGACCGCCAGCGGGGTCTCGCAGGCGTGCACGTGCGTCAGGGGCGAGCGCTCCTCGTAGACGTCGGCGCGGTCGGGCCAGGGGGCGACCAGCCCGTCGAGGTAGCGGGACTCGAACTTGTGCGTGTCGCGGGCCAGCGCCCCGAGGTCGGCGACGCCGAAGTGGCTCGCGCCGGCGGAGAAGGTGCCCGGGCGCATCGTCAGGGCCGCCAGCGTCGTGAAGCCACCGGCCGAGCCGCCGCGGATCGCCATCCGGGCGGGGTCGACCCGCCC
Organism: Blastococcus sp. SYSU D00813; assembly: GCF_054050735.1. NCBI lineage: Bacteria > Bacillati > Actinomycetota > Actinomycetes > Geodermatophilales > Geodermatophilaceae > Blastococcus > Blastococcus sp. SYSU D00813. Next base: position 89,942 of record NZ_JBJGZX010000016.1, on the reverse strand, counting down.
CGCCTCGGCGAGGAACCGGGCGCAGGCGATGACGTCGTCGAGGTCGACGACGCCCCACCGGCCCTGCAGCGCGTCGCGGTACCGCCGCCCGTAGCCCGTGGAGCCGCGGTAGTCGACGTCGGCGACGCAGAACCCGCGCGAGGTCCAGTACTGCACGTCCAGGTTGAGCACCGGCGTGGCGGCCGCGGTCGGGCCGCCGTGCACCACCACGAGCAGCGGCGGCAGCTCGCCCTCCGGCGGGGCGACGTCGGGGTTGGCCGGCGGGTAGACCAGCGCGTGGGCGGTGGCGATGCCGGTGCCGCCGTCCGGGGTGGGGAAGGAGATCCGCTCGGGCGAGGAGAACCAGGCCGGGTCCAGCCCCAGGTCGCGCGCCGGCCGCAGCACCTCGGCGCCGGAGCCGTCCACCGGCACCCGGAGGACGACGGGCTCGCTGGCCGGGCCCCCGGCCACGCAGACCACGGCGTCCCCGTGCGCGGCCAGCGACCGGAACGCGGCGTACCCGGGCGTGTCCAGCTCCCGCAGCTCCCCGGAGGCCCCGCGCACCGCGAGGCGCTCGCCGGCGCCGCCGCGGACGGCCACGCCGAGCCGCCCGCCGGACAGCAGCGCCACGCGGCTGGCCCCGAACTGCCACTGCGGCCCGGCCAGGTCGGCGCCCGTGTCGAGGACCGGCTCCACCGCGCCGCCGGGCCGCCAGCGGTACAGCGACCAGACGTCGGTGCGGTCGCAGAAGAACAGCAGCGAGCCGTCGGCGTCCCACACCGGCTGCACCACCGACTCGCCGGAGCCGCCGGCCAGGACGTGCTCGGTCCCGTCGCCGGCCCGGACGACGAGCTGCGCGGCGTCCCACGGCATCGAGGGGTGGTCCCACTGCAGCCACGAGAGGGTGACGCCGTCCGGGGCCAGCCGCGGGTCGGAGACGAAGTCCGGACCGCTGACCAGCACCTCGACCGTGCCGTCGCCGGCCACCCGGACGACCTCGTTCACCACGTCGGCCGCGGCCCCTGAGGCGGTGTGGGTCTCCCGGACGGCGAGCAGCCCGCCGGGCACGACCCGCAGGTCGGCGAAGCGCACCCCCGAGGCCAGCTCCGGCTCGGGCGTGACCGCGACCGGCGCGTCGTCCCCCGGGGCCAGCCGGTACAGCCGCTGGTCGGTGAACTCGGTGAACCACAGGACGCCGTCGGCGACCGTCCACGCCCCGCCGCCGTACTCGTGCACGCGGGTGCGGGCGTTCCACGGCGGCGGGAGCACGTCGGCGACCGTGCCGTCGGGGGAGCGGCGCACCGGGGCGGAGCGGCCGGCCTCCTGGGGGCGTGACTCCGACCACCACACGGCCGCGTCGGGGGAGGAGCCGTCCACCACCACCTCGCCGAGCCGGGCGGCCGCGCGGACCACGAGCGCCGAGGTGACCGGCGTGGGCCAGCCGCCGTACGGGACGGTCGTCGGGGTGCTCATGGCCCGACCGTATGCGGGGGACACGTCCGTCCGCCTGCCCGGACCGGGGCCTCCGCGGGCTTACCGTCTGACGCATGCCTGCGCGCGGAACGACGACCCGCCCCGCGGCCGGTCGGGGTGCCGCCCGCGGCCGGTCGGGGTCCACGGCGAGCCGCAAGCGGCCGCCGGCGAAGGGCGGTCGCAAGCCGGCCACCCGCACGACCACCGCCCGCAAGCCCCCGGCCCGGCAGTCGTCCGGGCCCGGCGCGGCCGCCTCCCTGTGGAAGGTCGTGACCGGCGGCTGGTCGCTGCTGGCGCGTGGCGCCGGCGGCCTGGCCCGCTCGGTCGCCCGCCCGGAGGAGACCGAGCCGCTGGCGCCCGAGCACCGCCGCGACGGCGTCGGCCTGGCCGTGCTCGGCCTGGCCGTCGTCCTCGGCGCGGCCGCGTGGAGCGACGGCATCGGCCCGGTCGGCACCGGCCTGGCCGACGGCGTCTCCTTCCTCGTCGGCGTGCTCGTGCTCGTCCTGCCCGTCGTCCTGCTGCTGGCCGCGCTGCGCCTGCTGCGGCGCGGCCCGCGTCCGGAGGCGCGCGGCCGGCTGCTCATCGGCTGGACCTGCGCGCTGCTGTCGGTCGTCGGCGTCGCGCACGTCGTCGCGCTGGACGCCGACATGGCCACCACCGACCCGGGCTCCGGCGGCCTGCTCGGCTGGGCGATCGGCACGCCGCTGGCCGCCGGTGTGGGCCGCGTCGTCGCCGTCGTCCTGCTGGTCCTGCTCGCCGTCTTCGGGCTGCTCGTCATCACCGCCACGCCCGTCCACCAGGTGCCCGAGCGCCTGCGCGGCTGGATGGACCGGGCGCTGGGCCGCGAGGAGTACGACGAGGACGAGGACTGGGACGCCGAGGACGAGGACTGGGACGCCGACGAGGCGGAGGAGCCGCCGGCCCCGAAGCGCCGCGGCCGCAAGGCCCTCGCCGAGGACCTGCTCGCCACCGGCCCGGTCATCGACCACGCCGCGATGGCCGAGGCCCCGGAGGCCACCAAGACCACCGGCCCGGACCACGTCGAGGTCCCGACGGGGCTCCCGCCGGTCCCCGCCCCGGTCGCCCGTCCCAAGGTCGTCGACCGCACGGCGCCGCCGGAGGACCTGCCGCCGATCGACGAGCCGCAGCAGCTGGTCATCCAGCCGGTCGAGGGCGACTACGCGCTGCCCTCGCTGTCGCTGCTGCGGCCGGGCACCCCGCCGCGCGCCCGCTCGCAGGCCAACGACGCCGCCATCGAGGCGATCGCCGGCGTCCTCGAGCAGTTCAACATCGACGCCGCCGTCACCGGTTTCACCCGCGGCCCGACGGTCACCCGCTACGAGGTCGAGCTGGGGCCCGCGGTCAAGGTCGAGAAGATCACCGCGCTCACCCGCAACCTCGCCTACGCCGTCGCCAACGACAACATCCGGATCCTCGCGCCCATCCCGGGCAAGTCGGCCGTCGGCATCGAGGTGCCCAACACCGACCGCGAGACCGTCAGCCTCGGCGACGTCATGCGCTCCAACGCCGCCAAGCAGGACCCGCACCCGATGCTGGTCGGCCTCGGCAAGGACATCGAGGGCGGCTTCGTCTGCGCCAACCTGGCGAAGATGCCGCACCTGCTGGTCGCCGGCGCCACCGGTGCCGGCAAGTCCAGCTGCATCAACTCGCTGCTGACGTCGCTGCTGCTGCGCTCCACGCCGGACCAGCTGCGGATGATCCTGGTCGACCCGAAGATGGTCGAGCTGACGCCCTACGACGGCATCCCGCACCTGATCACGCCGATCATCACCGACCCCAAGAAGGCCGCCACCGCGCTGGCCTGGCTGGTCGAGGAGATGGAGCAGCGCTACCAGGACATGCGGGCCTCGGGTGTGCGCCACATCGACGACTTCAACCGCAAGGTCGAGCGGGGCGAGATCACCGCCCCGCCCGGCAGCGAGCGGGTCTACCGGCCCTACCCCTACATCCTGGCGATCGTCGACGAGCTGGCCGACCTCATGATGGTCGCCCCGCGCGACGTCGAGGAGTCGATCGTCCGGATCACCCAGAAGGCCCGCGCCGCGGGCATCCACCTGGTGCTGGCCACGCAGCGGCCCTCGGTCGACGTCGTCACCGGCCTCATCAAGGCCAACGTCCCCTCGCGGCTGGCGTTCTCCACCTCCAGCCAGACCGACAGCCGGGTCATCCTCGACCAGCCGGGCGCGGAGAAGCTGATCGGCATGGGCGACGCCCTGTTCATGCCGATCGGCGCCGGCAAGCCGGTCCGCGTGCAGGGCGCCTACGTCTCCGACGCCGAGATCGAGGCGGTCGTCGAGTTCACCAAGCGCCAGGCCGAGCCGGAGTACCGCGAGGAGGTCTTCACCGCCGCGGCCGGCGAGAAGAAGGAGATCGACGAGGACATCGGGGGTGACCTCGAGCTGCTGGTCCAGGCCGTCGAGCTCGTGGTCACCAGCCAGTTCGGGTCGACGTCGATGCTGCAGCGCAAGCTGCGCGTCGGGTTCGCCAAGGCCGGCCGGCTCATGGACCTGATGGAGACCCGCGGCATCGTGGGGCCCTCCGAGGGCTCCAAGGCCCGGGACGTCCTGGTCAAGCCCGACGAGCTCGAGGGCACGCTGTTCCTCCTGCGCAACGGCGGAGGAGCAGAGGACTGACGCGCGGCTGCGGTGCGCGGCCGTCCCCGGCCCCTCCTCGCAACGGCGGAGGAGCGGAGGACTGAGCCGTGGGCGCAGCGTCACCCTCCGTTCGCCCGACGGGCGGGCGGGCGGCGACTACGATGGCCCGGTGACACCTCCGCCCAGCCCTGCCCGCACGGTGGCGGTGGTGACCCTCGGGTGTGCCCGCAACGAGGTCGACTCCGAGGAGCTCGCCGGCCGGCTCGCCGCCGACGGCTACCGGCTCGTCGAGGACGCCGAGGGCGCCGACGCCGTCCTCGTCAACACCTGCGGCTTCATCGAGTCGGCCAAGAAGGACTCCGTCGACGCGATCCTGGCCGCCACCGACTCCGGCGCCGAGGTGGTCGCCGTGGGCTGCATGGCCGAGCGCTACGGCTCCGAGCTCGCCGGCGCCCTGCCCGAGGCCACCGTCCTGGGCTTCGACGACTACGCGGCGATCGGCGACCGGCTCGACGACGTGCTCGCCGGCCGCCCGCTCGTGCCGCACACCCCGCGCGACCGCCGCACCCTGCTGCCGATCAGCCCGGTCGAGCGCACCGCCGCGGTCGTGCGCGAGGACGCGCCGGCCATCCCCGGCCACGGCTGGCTGCAGCGCAAGCGGCTGGCCTCCGGCCCCTCCGCCGCGCTGAAGCTCGCCTCGGGCTGCGACCGCCGCTGCGCCTTCTGCGCCATCCCCGCCTTCCGCGGCGCCTTCGTCTCCCGCCCGCCGGCCGAGGTGCTCGACGAGGCCCGCTGGCTGGCCGGCCAGGGCGTCACCGAGCTGGTGCTGGTCAGCGAGAACAACACCTCCTACGGCAAGGACCTCGGCGACCTGCGGGCGCTGGAGAAGCTGCTGCCGCAGGTGGCCGCGGTCGAGGGCATCGCCCGCATCCGGGTCGCCTACCTCCAGCCGGCCGAGCTGCGGCCCGGGCTGGTCGAGGTGATCGCGGGCACCGACGGCGTCGCGCCGTACTTCGACCTGTCCTTCCAGCACTCCTCGCCGTCCCTGCTGCGCCGCATGCGCCGCTTCGGCGGCACCGAGGACTTCCTGCGCCTCGTCGAGCGCGCTCGGGAGCTCGCCCCGACGGCGGGCTTCCGCACCAACGTCATCCTCGGCTTCCCCGGCGAGACCGAGGACGACGTGGCCGAGCTCGAGCGCTTCCTCGCCGAGGGCCGCCTGGACGCGGTCGGCGTCTTCGGCTACTCCGACGAGGAGGGCACCGAGGCCGTGGGCCTGCCCGCCAAGCTGGACCAGCACGAGATCGACGCCCGCGTCCGCCGGATCACCGACCTCGTGGAGGAGCTGACCGCCCAGCGCGCCGAGGACCGCGTCGGCGAGCGGGTCGAGGTGCTCCTGACCGAGGACCTCTCCGCGGAGGAGGGCCCGGGCGTGTGGCTCGGCCACGCCGCGCACCAGGACCCCGACGCCGACGGGACGACGACGGTCACCGGCGTGCCCACCGGCGCCGTGGCCGGCGCGCTGGTGACCGCCGAGGTCGTGGCCAGCGAGGGCGTCGACCTGGTCGCCGCCGCGGCCGTCCCGGCGCTCGCCGACGCGGGACGCCGGGCGCCGTGAGCGACGTCGCCCCCGACCCGGCCGCGACCCCGGTCCAGTCGGCGCGGCTGGTCAACCTGCCCAACGCGCTCACCGTGCTGCGGCTGGCCGTGGTGCCCGTCTTCGCGGCGCTGCTGCTCACCGACGACGGCCTCGACGAGACCCAGCGGGTCTGGGCGACCGTCTTCTTCGGGGCGGCGATCATCACCGACCGCTACGACGGCCTCATCGCCCGGCGCACCGGCCAGGTGACGGAGTTCGGGAAGCTCGCCGACCCGATCGCCGACAAGGCGCTGACCGGGACGGCGCTGATCGGCCTGTCGGTGCTGGCGCTGCTGCCGTGGTGGGTGACGCTGGCCATCCTCGTGCGCGAGGTGGGTGTGACCCTGCTCCGGTTCTGGGTCATCCGGCACGGCGTCATCGCCGCCAGCCGCGGCGGCAAGGCCAAGACCGTCGTCCAGTCGCTGGCCATCGGCCTGTACATCCTGCCGCTGACCGGCCTGCTCGCCTCGGCCCGCTGGTGGGTCATGGCCGTGGCCCTCGTGCTGACCCTCGTGACCGGGCTGGACTACGTCGTCCGCGCGCTCACCCTGCGGCGCACCAGCGCCCGGGCGATGCGCGCGGCCGCCGCCCGGCGTGCGCAGGCGGCCGGCGAGACCGGCGAGCGCACCGACACCGCGGCCTGACACCGGCGGGAAGCAGCGCCCCGACCTCGGCGTTACGCCATGAGCGGACGCGGGTGGGATGGGCGGGCTCCTGTCACCGGCGCCGCGTACCGTGAGCGCACGGCGCCTGGGAGCACCTCCAGCGCGCCGCCGCTTCCGCACAGGCAGGACAGGAGACGGCCGATGACGCTGTTGCGCACCCAGCTCGGGAACACCCTGCGCGGGCACCGGCTGCGGCAGCGGCGCACGCTGCGCGACGTCTCCGGCGCCGCCCGCGTCAGCCTCGGCTATCTGTCCGAGGTCGAGCGCGGGCAGAAGGAGGCGTCCTCCGAGCTGCTCGCCTCCATCTGCGACGCCCTGGACCTCGAGCTCGCCGACCTGCTGGCCGAGGTGAGCTCCGAGCTGCGCGGCGCCGGGAGCGGGCTGCGTCCCGTGCCGCCGGCCGCCGCGGGCGCCCGTCCGGCGACCGAGGCCGCCGAGGCCGCGGAGGTGGCCGCCGCCGAGCCGGCGCTGGCCCTCGTCGGCGCCGGCCAGCCCGCGCGCTCGGCCCTGCGCCGCGGCGAGGCGGTCTCGCTCGCCGCCTAGCCGGCGGGTGCACCCCTCGCCGAGGCCCCGGGCGGCGATGAGCCGCACCCGCGCGGGGCTGCTGCGCGGTGCCGCGGCGGCCTTCGCCGCGGCCGGACTGCGCGCCACCACGATGCAGGCGGTCGCCGCCGCGGCCGGCGTGGCGAAGGCGACGCTGTACAACCACTTCCGCACCAAGGACGACGTCGTCCGCGCCCTGCTGACCGCCGAGCTGGGCCGGCTGGCCGACGGCGCCGCCGCCCTGTCCCCGCCCGAGGCCCTGGTGCTCCTGGCCGACGAGGTCGCCGAGCACCCCGTCCTGCGGGCGATGGCCGGCACCGACCCCGGGCCGCTCGTCGCCCTGCTCACCGCCGGCGCGAGCCGCTGGGCCGAGATGACCGCGCTGCTGGCCGCGGTGCTCCCCGCCGACGCCGACGGCGCCGAGACCGCCGGGCGGTGGCTCCTCGGCCTGGTGCTCCAGCCGGCCGACCCGCCCGCCCGCCGCCGGCAGGCGTGGCGGTTGGCCGCCGTCCTCGGCACGCCGGAGCCCCCGGCCTGACCTGCCGCGGGTGTCCGTGCGCCGCGCCCCGCGCCGTGCCACAGTGATCTCCTCGCCGCGTCGCAACGGAGCGGCGCGACGCCGTCGGCCCCTGCGGAGCACACGCGTTGCGGTACCTCTTCCGACCCCCGGCCACCGACGGCGCGGCCCTGCTGCCGCTGCCGTGGCACCAGCCGCTGGAGGAGTGGGACCCCGAGCTGACGATCGACGTCCCGCAGCGCGGCATCTCCCGCCACGTCGTCCGGTTCGTCGCCGCCGAGGGTCGCGTCTACGCCCTCAAGGAGATCGCCGAGCCGCTGGCCCGGCACGAGTACGCCCTGCTCAGCCAGTTCGAGGAGGAGGGGCTGCCGGCGGTCTCGGTGCTCGGCATCTGCGTGGACCGGCCGCACGACCAGCAGGCCATCCTCGTCACCCGGTACCTCGAGTACTCCATGTCCTACCGGTACCTGTTCTCCCGGCCGACCGGTGACCACAGCGCCGAGCAGTTCCTCGACACGATGGTGGTGCTGCTGGTCCGGCTGCACCTGGCGGGGATCTTCTGGGGCGACTGCTCGCTGTCCAACACCCTCTTCCGGCTCGACGCCGGCACGCTGGCGGCCTACCTGGTCGACGCCGAGACCGTCGACCGGCAGCCCTCGCTCTCGGCCGGTCGCCGGCTGTACGACGTCGAGCTGGCCCGGGAGCGGGTCGGCGCGGAGCTCATGGACCTGATGGCCGGCGGCCTGCTGCCCGCGGGCATCGACCCGATCGAGGTCGCCGACGACCTGCCCAAGCGCTACGCCGCGCTGTGGGACGAGGTGACGCGCGAGGAGTTCTTCTCCCGCGACGAGCAGCGCTACCGCGTCGCCCAGCGGCTCCAGCGGCTCAACGACCTGGGGTTCGACGTCGGCGAGGTCGAGCTGCTCGACACCCCTGACGGGGTGCGGCTGCGGGTCGAGACCCGCGTCTCCGAGCCCGGCGGGAACCGGCGGGAGCTGTTCCGGCTGACCGGCCTGGAGGTGCAGGAACGCCAGGCGCGGCGGCTGCTCAACGACATCCGGGGCTTCCGGGCCTGGCTGGAGCAGAAGACCGGGCGCCCGGTCCCGGAGATCGTCGCCGCGCACCGGTGGCTCGCCGAGGTCTACCAGCCGGTCGTCGACGCGATCCCGCCGGAACTCGCCGGGCGGCTCGCCCCCGCCGAGGTCTTCCACGAGGTCCTCGAGCACCGCTGGTTCCTGTCCGAGGCCGCCGGGCGGGACGTCGGGACCACCCGGGCGGCGCGGTCGTACTACACGACGGTGCTCCCGCGCACCCCCGAGGAACTGACGACGCCCTCGGCGATCGTGAACCGCCCGTGACCTCCGTCGATGCCGCGGTCACGGGCCGGTGACGACCGAGTTGCGGACGCCTGTGAGCCGGGCCACGGTACGAGGACGGTGATCGTCGGAGCTCGCCGGAGACGGAGGCGGTGTCGGATGTCCAACCGGAGACGGAGGCAGGTCGGCGGGGGTGCGGCGGCACTCGTGCTGGCCTCCACGCTGGCCGCGTGCGGCGGGGACTCGGGCGGTCCGCCGACGCTGACCTGGTACACCAACCCGGACTCCGGGGGGCAGGCCGCGATCGCGGAACGCTGCACCGAGGAGGCCGGGGGCGCGTACCGGATCAGCACGTCGGTGCTGCCGCGCGACGCCGCGGGTCAGCGCGAGCAGCTCGTCCGTCGCCTGGCCGCGAACGACGCCTCGATCGACATCATGAGCCTCGACCCGCCGTTCATCCCCGAGTTCGCCGAGGCCGGCTTCCTCGCGCCGGTGCCGGAGGACCTCGCCGGGCGGGTCACCGAGGGCGTGGTGGAGAGCGCGATCCAGGGGTCGACCTGGAACGACGAGCTCGTCGCCGTCCCGTTCTGGGCCAACACGCAGCTGCTCTGGTACCGGGCCTCGGTCGCCGAGGCCGCCGGCCTGGACACCGAGCGGGCGGACGAGTGGACCTGGGACGAGATCATCCAGGCGGCCCAGAGCCAGGACGTGCTGATCGGGGCGCAGGGCACCCGGGCCGAGTCGCTGATGGTCTGGTTCAACGCCCTCATCTCCTCGGCCGGCGGGGCGGTCATCGCCGAGAACTCCGACGACCCCGAGCAGATCCAGCTCGGCCTCGACTCCCCGGAGGGCCAGCGGGCCGCCGAGGTGATGCGGGCCATCGCCGACTCCGGCCAGGTGAGCGCGGCGTTCTCCACCGAGAACGAGGACGCCTCGGCCACCGGCTTCGAGAGCGACCGCGGCGGCTTCATGGTCAACTGGCCGTTCGTCTACGCGCGGGCCCAGTCCGCCGTCGAGGCCGGCACGCTCGACGCGTCGGTCCCCGAGGACTACCGCTGGACGCTCTACCCGCGGGTGGACGCCGACACCGAGCAGGCGCCGCCCTACGGCGGGATCAACCTGGGCATCGGCGCCTTCAGCGAGAACGTCGACCTCGCGTACCAGGCGGCCGAGTGCATCGTCTCGGACGAGAACCAGGCCGAGTACATGATCACCAACGGCAACCCGGCCTCCAGCACCGCGGTCTACGACGACCCGGAGGTCCAGGAGGCCTACCCGATGGCCGACACCATCCGGGACTCGCTGGAGCTGGCGGCCCCGCGGCCGCAGACCCCGTACTACAGCGAGGTCTCCGGCGGGCTGCAGCGCGAGTACCACCCGCCGGCGTCGGTGGACCCGGAGTCGACCTCCCGAGCGGCCACCACTCTGATCGAAGCCGTCCTGGCAGGAGACCAGCTGCTATGACCCAGACGACGCTCCCCCCGGTCGAGAAGACCCAACCCGTCTCGGCGCCTGGCGGGACGCTCAGCGACCGGTCGAAGGCCGAGCGCAAGCTCGGCTGGATGCTGGCCGGCCCGGCGTTCTTCGTCATGCTGGCCGTCACCGCCTACCCGATCCTGCAGGCGGTCTACGAGTCGCTGTTCCAGTACCGGCTCACCGACCCGGACAACCGGTCGTTCAACGGGCTCAGCAACTACTGGGTGATCCTCACCGACTCCCTGTGGTGGACGGCCCTGGGCGTCACGCTGCTCATCACCGTCATCACCGTGGCCGTGGAGCTCGTGCTCGGCTTCGCGCTGGCGATGGTGATGGCCAAGGCGCTGCGGTCGATCCGCCCGGTGGTGCGGGCCGCGATCCTCATCCCGTACGCCGTCATCACGGTCGTCTCGGCCTTCGCCTGGCAGTTCGCCTTCGACATCAACACCGGGTTCGTGAACAGCTGGTTCTCCTGGATACCCGGGGTGGCGGCCGACACCGACTGGTTCGGCGGCACGGGCAGCTCGCTGTTCGTCGTGTGCCTCGCCGAGATCTGGAAGACGACGCCGTTCATCTCGCTGTTGCTGCTGGCCGGCCTCGCCCAGGTGCCGGAGGTGCTGCAGGAGGCGGCCAAGGTCGACGGCGCCACGTGGTGGCAGCGGCTGTGGCGGGTGACGCTGCCGAACATGAAGGCCGCGATCATGGTCGCGCTGCTCTTCCGCACGCTGGACGCGTTCCGCGTCTTCGACAGCATCTTCATCATGACGGCGGGGGCGAACAACACCGAGTCGGTGTCGTTCCTGGCCTACCGCCAGACGATCTCGAGACTCGAGATCGGGCTGGGGTCGGCGGTCTCGGTGCTGCTGTTCCTCTGCGTGGTGCTGCTCGCGGCCCTCTTCATCAAGGGCTTCAAGGTCGACCTGGCTCAGGCGAGGGGTGAGTGATGTCCCGCAAGGAGAAGACCTGGTGGTGGATCGGCGGTCTGGCGATCGTCGTCTACTGCCTGTTCCCGATCGCGTGGATCGTCTCGGTGTCGTTCAAGGCGCCGTCGGACCTGGCCAACGGCCAGTTCCTGCCGTCGGACTGGACGAACGCGAACTACTCCCAGATCCTCACCGGTGACGCCAGCGACCTGTTCCTGCCGGCGCTGCGCAACAGCTTCGGGATCTGCCTGATCGCGACGGCGATCTCCTGCCTGCTGTCGATGTTCGCGGCCTACGCGATCGCGCGGCTGGACTTCCCCGGCAAGAAGCTGATCCTGTCGACGGCGCTGGTCGTGGCGATCTTCCCGGTCATCTCGATCGTGACGCCGCTGTTCAACGTGTGGCGGCAGATCGGCCTCTACGACACCTGGCCCGGGCTGATCATCCCGTACCTGTCGCTGACGCTGCCGATCTCCATCTGGACGATGTCGGCGTTCTTCCGCGAGATCCCGTGGGAGATGGAGCAGGCGGCCCAGGTCGACGGCGCCACCACCTGGCAGGCGTTCCGGAAGGTGATCGTACCGCTGGCGGCGCCCGGGGTGTTCACCACGGCGATCATCGCCTTCTTCATCGCCTGGAACGACTTCGTCTACGGCATCTCGCTGACGTCGACCGACGCGGCTCGCCCGGTGCCCGCGGCGCTGGGTCTGTTCTCCGGTGCCTCGCAGTTCGAGGACCCGACCGGTGCGATCGCCGCGGCCGCGGTCATCGTCACCATCCCGGTCGTCGTCCTGGTCCTGCTCTTCCAGCGGCGCATCGTCGCCGGCCTCACCAACGGCGCGGTCAAGGGCTGACGCGGCCGTGACCACCCAGCAGCTCCCCACTCCACCGACCTCCCGAGGGGACGAGAACTGATGGCCTCCATCGAGATGCGCAACATCGTCAAGCAGTACGGCGACGGCTACCCGGCGGTCAACGACGTCAGCCTCGACATCGCCGACGGCGAGTTCATGATCCTCGTCGGCCCCTCCGGCTGCGGGAAGTCCACCCTGCTGCGGATGATCGTCGGGCTCGAGGACATCACCAGCGGCGACATGGTCATCGGCGGCAAGCGGGTCAACGACCTCGCCCCCCGCGAGCGCAACCTGTCGATGGTGTTCCAGAACTACGCCCTGTACCCGCACCTGACGGTGTTCGAGAACATCGCCTTTCCGCTGCGGCTGTCCAAGACGCCCGACGACGAGGTCCGCCGCCGCGTGGCCGAGGCCGCCGACGTGCTCGAGCTCAAGGACCACCTCGAGCGCAAGCCGGCCAACCTCTCCGGTGGCCAGCGGCAGCGGGTCGCGATGGGCCGGGCGATCGTCCGTCAGGCCGAGGCGTTCCTGTTCGACGAGCCGCTGTCGAACCTCGACGCCAAGCTGCGCGGCCAGATGCGCACCGAGATCTCGCGCCTGCAGCGCCGGCTGGGCATCACCACGGTCTACGTCACCCACGACCAGACCGAGGCCATGACGCTCGGCGACCGGGTCTGCGTGCTCCGCAAGGGCCGCATCCAGCAGGTCGCCTCCCCGCGCGAGCTCTACGAGCAGCCGGTCAACCTGTTCGTCGCCGGCTTCATCGGCTCGCCGCCGATGAACTTCCTGCCGGCGTCGCTGGAGGGCGGCAACCGGCTGTCGACGCCGTTCGGGCCGATCGAGCTCGACGAGCGGCGGGCGGCGGCGGTGCGCGGCAAGGGCGAGCTGCTCCTGGTCGGCATCCGGCCGGAGTACTTCGAGGACGCCTCGCTGGTCGACGAGGCCAAGCGGCCGCACGGCTCGACGTTCCGCGCCCGGGTCGACGTCACGGAGTGGCTGGGCGACTCGCAGTTCGCCTACATCCCCTACGAGGCACCCGAGCAGATCCGCAACCAGCTGCGCGACCTGTCGCGCGAGCTGGACTCCGAGGAGCTGCGCACCCAGGCGATCGTCTCGATCGACTCGACCAGCCGGATCCGGGAGGGGCGCGAGGCGGAGTTCTGGCTCGACAGCCGCAAGGTCCACGTCTTCGACCCGCAGTCCGGTGAGAACCTCACCCGCGACGCCGAGGCCGGCGCCCGGCTCACCGAGATGGCCGCCGAGGACCGCCTGGAGCAGGTGGAGCACGCCCAGACGACCGGGCAGACGGTCAGCGGCACCAGCGGCGGCGGGGGTGGCGCCACCCGCGCCGGCGCCGCCTGACCTGCACCACCCGGGGCCGGTCCGTCGTCAGGCGGGCCGGCCCCGCGCCGCGTCCAGCTCCGCCCGCGTAGGCGGGTCCGCGCCGGCGCGGGTGCAGTTGAGGGCAGCCACCAGCGCCGCCTCGTCCACGACCTCGAGCAGTGCGTCGTCGGAGAGCCCCGAGAGCGCCGCACGGGTGGCCACCCCCCGGCGCAGCAGACCCGCGAAGAGCCCGGCCGCCAGCGAGTCCCCGGCACCGACGGTGTCCACCACGGACACCCGGGGGATCTCCCGCCGCAGCAGCGGCCGGCCCGGGCGGGCCACCCGCAGCGGCTGCCCGCCGTCGGTCATGACCACCAGGGCGGGGCCGCGCTCGGCCCAGACCGAGGTCCCGAGGTCCCGGTCGGCGCGGGGGTGCAGCCACTCGAAGTCCTCGGCGCTCACCTTGACGACGTCGGCGTGCGCCAACAGCCGCTGCAGCCGTGTGCGGACGGCGTCCGGGTCGTTGCCCAGCGAGGCGCCCACCGGCCCCTCGGCGAGCATCGGCCGGATGTTCGGGTCGACGCTGACCAGCAGCCGGCCGCTGACCCGCTCCACGAGGCGGGCGATCGCCTCGCACCCGGGCGGGGTCCAGCTCGAGATCGAGCCGACGTGCAGGACCGCCGTCGCCTCGGGGAGGGCGGTGGCCAGCTCGTCGTCGGTCCACTGCCAGTCGGCGGCGCCGGCCACGTGGAAGCCGTAGTCGGCCGATCCGTCGGGACCCAGGCCGACGACGGCGAGGCTCACCGGCTCCGTGGCGGTGACGAACCGGCTGACGTCGACGCCGGACTGCTCGGCGTGCCGGCGCAGCGGCGCGGCCAGCGGGCCGGTGCCCAGCCGGGCCAGCAGCGTCACGGGGGCGCCGAGGCGGCCGGCCGCCACCGCCACGTTGAGCGCGTTGCCTCCCGGCGCGGCGACGTAGCGCGGCGCGGTGCCGTGCGGGCCCGCGTCGCCGCCGGGGTCGGGGAGCATGTCGACCACCAGTTCGCCGAGCACCGTCAGCTGGGGTTCGCCCGCGACCGCCATCGGGCGAGCGTAGCCAGCGCAGCCGCCGCGCGGCCTCTGGTGGTCGCAGAGCGTGCGCACCTGGGACGATGAGGGGGACGACGTCCGCAGCGCCCTGCCGGGTGGCGGGCGGGACGCAGCCGGCGACTGACAGCGGAGGACCCATGCCCAACCCGTTCGTGAAGCTCTGGAAGTACCTCACGGCGTCGGCGAACGCGAAGATCGACGAGAAGGCCGACCCGAAGATCCAGATCGCGCAGGCCATCGAGGCCGAGCAGCAGCGGCACCAGTCCCTGGCCAACCAGGCCGCCGCGGTGCTGGGCAACCAGCGCCAGCTGGAGATGCGGCTCAACCGGCAGCTCGGGGAGGTCGAGAAGCTGCAGGCCTCGGCCCGCCAGGCCCTGGTGCTCGCCGACCAGACCCGGGCCAAGGGCGACGCGGCGAAGGCCGCCGAGTACGAGCAGGCCGCGCAGGCGTTCGCCACCCAGCTCGTCGCCGCGGAGCAGGCCATGGAGGACCTCAAGCGCAGCCACGACGAGGCGCTGCAGGCCGCCGAGCAGGCGCGCGGCGCCGTGGAGCAGAGCCGGATGCGGCTGCAGACCACGCTCGCCGAGCGCACCAAGCTGATGAGCCAGCTCGAGCAGGCGAAGATGCAGGAGCACGTGGCCGACTCGATGCGGCAGGTCAACGAGCTCTCGGCGCCGGGCAACACGCCGAGCCTGTCCGAGGTCCGCGACAAGATCGAGCGGCGGTACGCCAACGCCCTGGGCCAGGCCGAGCTCGCCCAGAACTCGGTCGAGGGCCGGATGCTCGAGGTGCAGAAGGCGACCCTGGACGTCGCCGGCGCCTCGCGGCTGGACCAGATCCGCGCCTCGATGGGCGGCGGGCCGGCCGCGGTGACCGGCACGTCCGCGGCCGGCGCGATCGAGCAGGGCACCCCGCCGGTGGCGCAGCCGGCCGCCGCCGACCCGGTCGCCCAGCCCGCCGACCGCCCCGCCGACCCGGCGTAGCGCTCGCCGTCCGCGTGCCGCGGCGGCCTCCGGTCCCTCCGGAGGCCGCCGCGTCGCGTGTGCGGGCTAGCCCGGGGTGGCGGTGGGCCGCGGGCGGCCCGGCTCCCCGGTGCGCGCCAGCGGGTCGATCGGCGTCTGCGCCGCCTGGCAGTTCGGGCACCAGTAGGTGACGCGTTCCTGCAGGTCCGGACCCTGGTCGCCCATGAGGATCGGCGTGCCGCACCGGCGGCAGGGCTTGCCCCTGCGCCCGTACACCCAGTGGTCGAAGCCCTTGCGCAGGTCGCCGGTGGTGCTCTGCTCCGGGTGGTCGCGGTTGGCCAGCATCAGCGTGCGCGCGCGGGTCACCAGGGGCTCCAGCCGGTCGTCGACGTCCCCCACCCGCGCCCACGGGTGGACGCCGGTGAGGAAGAGCGACTCGACCTTGTAGAGGTTCCCGGGACCGGCGAGGTTGCGCTGGTCGAGGACGGCGACGCCGACCTGCTCGTCGGGGTCGGACCGCAGCCGCCGCAGTGCCTCGTCGAGGTCCCAGTCCGGGCCGAGGACGTCGGGGCCGAGGTGCCCGACGAGCGTGTCCTCGTGCTCGGTGGGGACGAACGCCATGTCGTGCAGCCGGTAGCCGACGCACTCCCACTCGTCGGTGGCCAGCACCGCCCGCACGGAGAACGCCGGCCCGCCGCGCCACCGGGTGCCCGGCCGGTAGACGTGCCAGCTGCCGTCCATCCGGTAGTGGGTCCGCAGCGTCCAGCCGTCGGCCAGCCGGATGAGCATGTGCTTGCCGCGGGGCACCACCTCGCGCACGGTGCGGCCGGCGAGGTCGGTGGCCGCCAGCTGGGGCACCCGCAGCTCGCCGCGGCGCAGCGTCGCGCCGGCCAGGGCCTGGTCCATGCGCTTGGCGGCCAGCCAGACGGTGTCTCCCTCGGGCACGTCCTCCAGTGTCCCCGCCGCGCCTCGCCCGGGCCCGGGCGCGCTGTCCCCGCGCTGCCCACGACCGTGGTGCGATCGCTGCTCTCAGTGCGCGTGGTGGTGGTGGTGCCCGGCTCCGGAGTCGTGCCGACGGCGCCGCGCGTCCTCCACGGCCGCGTGCACCCCGGGAGCGGCCGGGGCGCCCGATCCGGCCAGGCGTTCGGCGAAGGCCCGCAGGTCGCGGAGCGTGCGGCACTCCACGACGGTGTCGCAGTGCGCGGCGTACCGGTCGATGTCCGAGTCGCCGGTGCCCCACGACTCCCGTGGCTCGGGGTTCAGCCAGTGCACCGCCCCCGCCGCCCGGCGCACGGTGGCGAGCGCCTCGGTCCGCGGGTCGAGGTCGTTGCCGCGCGCGTCCCCGAGCACCAGGACCGTGGTGCGCCGGGTCAGCTGCGGTGCCCACCGCTCGGCGAAACCGGCCAGGGCGTTGCCGTAGTCGCTGCGCCCGTTGAA
This sequence comes from Blastococcus sp. SYSU D00813, assembly GCF_054050735.1. Lineage (NCBI taxonomy): Bacteria > Bacillati > Actinomycetota > Actinomycetes > Geodermatophilales > Geodermatophilaceae > Blastococcus > Blastococcus sp. SYSU D00813. The sequence continues at coordinate 73,134 of NZ_JBJGZX010000016.1, read as the reverse complement.
CCCCACGCCGGCTCCGGCCTCGTTGAGCACGTGCGCGATCTCGGTGGGGTCCGCGGCCCCGTCGATCAGGTCGGTGACCTCCTCGACGGCGTCGACGAAGGCGAAGCTGCGGATGGAGGTGAACTCCGTGCGCAGCGCGTGGACCAGCTGCAGCGTGAAGGTGGCGAAGGTCGACACCGACCCGGAGATGTCGGCGAGGACGACCAGCTGCGGCTTCGCCGGGTGCGGCCGGCGGAAGACCGGCGTCACCGGCACGCCGCCGGTGCTCATGGCGGTGCGCACGGTGCGGCGGACGTCGAGCGGGCCGTGCCGGTGCTGGCGACGCCGTTGGGCCAGCTGCGCGGCGAGGGAGCGGGCGAGCGGTCGCAGCGCCTCGCGCATCGCGGCCACGTGCATCGGCGACGCACCCAGGAACGCCATGTTCTCGGGCAGCGGGGTCCGCAGCGTCCTGGCCACGTCCTCCGCCCCCCGGTCGGCGACCAGGCGTCGGCGGATCTCGGTCTCCAGCGCCCGTCCCAGCACCTGCGCCTGCGCCCTGGCCGCCAGCCGGGCGACCTCGGACGGCACGCGGTCTCCGCCCGCCTCCGGGTCCGCCGCGTAGGCGAGGCGGACGACGATCTCGTTGGAGTCGATCATGCGCAGGGCCCGGTAGAGGTTGTAGCCGGCCTCATGGGGCCGGTCGGGCTTCACGGCGGCGTGCCGGTCGACCACCACGCGGGCGAGGGCCCGCAGCAGGACGGCGTCCTCCTCCCGCAGGCTCTGCACCAGCAGGTCGCGCAAGGCGTCGTCGTCGAGGTGCTGGAGGCCGCCCGCCGGACCGCGCCGCGGCCCCCGGTGGCCGCCGTCCCCGCCGTCGCCGGTCCCCGGTTCGCTGCCGTCGTCGGCCCCGGCGGTGGCACTGTCGGTGGCACTGTCGGTGGCAATGTCGGCGGCACTGTCGGTGGCCCCGTCGGGCTCCTCGTCCTCGGCCGCCGGCTCCTGCAGTGCGAAGAACGTGTCGAAGACGGTGTCGTAGGTCGTGAGGTGTCCGGCGTCCTTGATCAGGACCGCGCGCAGGGCGACCCGCACCGCGCCCCGGTCGAGGACGTCGATGCGGGTCATCGCGCGGGCGGCGTCCACGACAGCACTCACCGGGACCGGCACGCCGACCTCGCGCAGCTCGGCGACCAGGCCCTCCACGGCGGTCAGCACGCCGGTGCCCTCAGCGGGGCCGCGTGCCGGAGCCGAGCCGGGTCCGCGCCAACTCGATGTCGCTCTGGTGCTTGAGCAGCACGGACAGGTGCCGCAGCAGCGCCTCGCCGTCGACCTCCGCGACGCCGAGCAGCAGCAGCGTCCGCGCCCAGTCGATCGTCTCCGACACCGAGGGCCGCTTCTTGAGGTCCAGCTGGCGCAGGCCGGCGACCGCGTTCGCCACCTGGCCGGCCAGCTCCTCGGAGATCCCCGGCACGCGGGCGAGGACGATCTCCCGCTCCCGCTGGGGTGAGGGGTAACCGACGTGCAGGAACAGGCACCGGCGCTTGAGCGCCTCGGACAGCTCGCGGCTGTTGTTCGAGGTCAGGAACACCAGCGGCCGGCGGCGGGCGGTCACCGTGCCGAGCTCGGGGATGGAGACCTGGTAGTCGGAGAGGACCTCCAGCAGGAGCGCCTCGGTCTCGACGTCGAGCCGGTCGACCTCGTCGATCAGCAGGACGACGTCGTCCTCGGCGCGGATGGCCTCGAGCAGCGGCCGGCGCAGCAGGTAGTGCTCGCTGAAGATGTCACCCTCGACGTCGTCCCAGCGCTCGCCGGTCGCCTGCCCGACGCTCCCGGCCTGGATGCGCAGCAACTGCTTGCGGTAGTCCCACTCGTAGAGCGCCTTGGCCTCGTCGAGGCCCTCGTAGCACTGCAGGCGGATCAGCCGGGCGCCGGTGGCGCGGGCGACCGACTTGGCCAGCTCGGTCTTGCCCGTCCCCGCCGGTCCCTCGACGAGGACGGGCTTCTCCAGCGCAGCCGCCAGGTGGACGGTCCCGGCGATCGTCTCGTCCGGCAGGTAGGCGACCGCGCGCAGCGCCTCGGTCACCGCCTCCGGGGTCGCGACCGCGGTGGACGGCTCGACGAACGTCTCCGACATCGGTGCCTCTCGGCCAGGACGGCGCGGCCGTCACCCGTGACCGCCCCCCGGGCCGGCCGCCGGCCAAGGTAGCCGACCGGCTGGGCCGGGCTCCGGTCCCGACGCCCCGGCCCCGCGGGCGCGGCGGCGGTGCGGCCGGGGACCGGTCGGGCACGTGCCCTGTGAGACCGCCGACACCGGGATGACCACGCCGCGGGTGCGCATTGACCCGGGCGTGCAGGCCCTCGCTCTCCGTTCCCGGCTTGCCCGGACCGACGTCGTCGCGCACCGCCCCGAGCCGGTCACGGTCACTGCTGCCCGCGTCGTGCGACCGCACCGGCGGCAGGCCTTCGAGGAGTGGGCCGAGGACGTCCTGCGGGTGGCCCGGACCTTCCCCGGCAACCTCGGCGGCACGCTGCTGCGGCCGGGGCCGGGCAGCTCCGAGTACCACCTCGTCTACCGGTTCACCGACGACGCCGCCCTGGCCGCCTGGGAGCGGTCCCCGCAGCGGCAGGCGGCCCTGGCCTCGATGCGCGAGATGGTCGACGGCGAGCGGATCTCCCGGGTGGCGGGCCTCGACAGCTTCTTCACCCGCCCCGCGCGGCCGGGCCCGCGCTGGCGGTCGACCGTGCTCACGGTGTTCGCCGTCTTCGTGATCACGCTGGGGTTCCAGCTCCTGGTGGCGCCGCACGTCGGCAGCTGGCCGCTGCCGGCGCGGCTGCTGCTGTCGGCCTGCGTCGTGGTGCTGCTGCTCGGCTACGTCGTCATGCCGGCGCTGACCCGGCTGCTGCGCGGCTGGCTCCAGCCGCCGGCCGGCCGCTAGGGGATCAGCCCCGCAGCCGCAGGCCCCGGGGCGTCGCCGCGAATCCGGCGGCCTGCAGCGCGGACGACAGCGGCGTGGACTCGTGCACCGACGCGCCGTCGGCCTTCTGCACGACCATCCGGCCCAGCGCCCCGGCGGCGACCGCGCCCGACAGCGCCGTCGCCGCCTCCTTGAGCGCCTGCTCGTCCTCGGTCCACGACAGCAGCGTCTTGCCGCCGCGCTCGACGTAGAGCACCAGGTCCCCGTCGACGAGCACGACCAGGGCCCCCGCCTTGCGTCCGGCCCGGTGGCCGCTGCCGCGCCTGGTGGCCGTCCCCTCGCCGATGTCCACGGCGCCGCCCGCGTCGTCGGGGCCCTCGGCGCCGGCCTCGGCCCGCTCCGGCCACGGCAGCGCCGCGCCGTAGACGTTGGCCGGGTCGGTCGCCGCCAGCACCACCGTGCCGGCCGGGGGGCGGTCGGGGGCGGCGAAGCCGCGTAGCCGGTCGACCGAGCCGGGGGTGCCGAACTGCGCGGCCCCGAGCGTCTCGACGAAGTAGCCGCGCCGGGCGCGGCCGTTCTCCTCGAACGCCCGCAGCACCGGGTAGACGGCGGAGAAGCCGCCGGCCACCTGCTCGGCCATGACCGCGCCGCGGGTGAGCACGCCGTGCCGCTCGAGCAGCGCCTCGGCGCGGGCGGTGGTGCGGCGCGTCGGGTCGGCCTCCCGGTCGGGCAGCCGCGACCAGCGGCCGGCCACCGTGGGCGGCCCGCCACGGGTCGGCATCGCGGGGCGGCCCAGCCGCGGGCGGCCGTAGCGGGACACCCGGGCGCGCGGCGGTGCGGGCGCCTTGCGGTGCGTGCCGGCGCCGGCCAGCCGGGTGCGCAGCGGCGCCAGGGTGTCGTTGGTGAGGTGCCCGGACCACACGAGGTCCCAGACGGCGTCGGCCAGGGCGGTGTCGTCGGTGGCGCCGACGAGGTCGGACAGGCCGCGGAAGAACATCGCCTGCCCGCCGGACAGCCCGTCGAGGACGGCGGCGCCGTACCCGCCCTCCTCCGGCGGCTCCAGCGGCTCGGGGAGCAGCAGGTGGGCGACGTCGGCGGGCACGAGGCTCACCCAGCCGTCGTTGCCCGGCAGCGCGCCCGCGCCGGCCCACAGCACCTCGCCGGCGCTGGTGAGCTCGTCGAGCATCGCGGGGGAGTAGTCGCGCACCCGGGAGGGGAGCACCAGCGACTCCAGCGCGCTGGCCGGTACCAGCGCCCCGGCCAGCTGCTCGACGACGGCGAGGACGCCGTCGGGCCCGCGCAGCCGGCTGCCCACCGACTGCCAGGCGGGGGTGAACCGGGCGAGGGTGCCGATCGGGACCGGCTCGACCTCCTGGCGCAGCTTGGCCAGGCTGCGCCGGCGCACCGAGCGCAGCACGTCGGCGTCGCACCACTCCTGGCCGGTGCCGCCGGGCCGGAACTCGCCGGTGACCAGCCGCCCGGTGCCGACCAGCCGCTGCAGCGTCGCGGTGACCACGGCGACGCCGAGGCCGAGGCGGCGGGCCACCTCGTCGGGCTGGAACGGGCCGTGGGTGCGGGCGTAGCGGCCGACGATGTCGCCGAGCGGGTCGGCGACCGGCTCGGTGAACGCCTCCGGCACGCCCACGGGCAGCGCCGTGCCCAGCGCGTCGCGCAGCCGGCCGGCGTCCTCGATGGCGACGTGCCGCTCCTCGCCGGCGATGCGGACCACGATCGCCCGCCGGGACGCCACGAGCTCCGCCATCCACTCCGCCGGCACGCCGCGGGCCGCCGCCTCGGCGGGGGTCAGGTCGCCGACGTACCGGAGCAGGTCGGCCGCGCCGTCGACGTCTCGCGGGTGCCGCGGCGCGGGCAGCCGCTGCAGCTCGGCCTCGACCTCGGCGAGCGCCTCCGCGTCGAGCAGCTCGCGCAGCTCGGAGCGGCCGAGCAGCTCGGCGAGCAGGCCGGTGTCGAGCGCGAGCGCCTGGGCGCGGCGCTCGGCCAGGGGCGCGTCGCCCTCGTAGAGGAACTGGCCGACGTAGCCGAACAGGAGCGAGGTGGCGAATGGGGACGCAGCCTGGGTCTGGACGTCGACGACCTTCACCCGGCGGGCCTGCACGTCGCGCATCAGCTCGACCAGCCCGGGGACGTCGTAGACGTCCTGCAGCACCTCGCGGGCGGCCTCGAGCGTGATCGGGAAGCCCGGGTACTCGCTGGCCACCGAGAGCAGCTGGGCCGCGCGCTGGCGCTGCTGCCACAGCGGGGTGCGCCGGCGCGGGTCGCGGCGGGGGAGGAGCAGGGCGCGGGCGGCGCACTCCCGGAACCGGCTGGCGAACAGGGCCGAGTCGCCGACCTGGGCGGTCACCTCGCGCTCGACGTCGTCCGGGTCGAGCACCGCCAGGTCGGCCTCGGGCGGCTCGCCGGTGGTGTCGGGCAGCCGCAGCACGATGCCGTCGTCGGAGTGCATGGACGCGACGTCGACCCCGTACCGCTCGCGCAGCCGGGCGGCGAGCACCAGGGCCCACGGGGCGTTCACCTGCGCGCCGAAGGGGGAGTGCACGACCAGCCGCCAGTCGCCCAGCTCGTCGCGGAAGCGCTCGACCAGCAGCGTGCGGTCGTCGGGCAGGTGGCCGGTGGCGGCCTTCTGCTCGGCGAGGTAGGCGAGCAGGTTGTCGACGCCCCACTCGTCGAGCCCCGCGGCGCGGGCCCGATCGCGCGCGGCGTCCGGGCCGGACGAGCCGACCTCGCGGAGGAACGCGCCCAGCGCCCGGCCGAGCTCCAGCGGGCGGCCGGGGGCGTCGCCGTGCCAGAACGGCATCTTCCCGGGCTGGCCGGGGGCGGGGGAGACGAGCACCCGGTCGTGGGTGATCTCCTCGATCCGCCAGGACGACGACCCGAGCAGGAAGACGTCGCCCACCCGCGACTCGTAGACCATCTCCTCGTCGAGCTCGCCGACCCGCCGGCCACCCGTCTCGCCGCCGACGAGGAAGACGCCGAACAGCCCGCGGTCGGGGATGGTGCCGCCACTGGTGACCGCCAGCCGCTGGGCGCCGCCGCGGGCGGTGAGCGTGTCGGTCACGCGGTCCCAGGTCAGCCGCGGCCGCAGCTCGGCGAACGCGTCGGAGGGGTACCGGCCGGCCAGCATGTCCAGCACCGCGTGCAGCGCCGACTCGGGCAGCCCGGCGAAGGGCGCCGAGCGGCGGACCAGCGCGCCGACCTCGTCGACCGTGCGCGGCCGCTCCGAGACGATGGCGACGATCTGCTGGGCGAGCACGTCGAGCGGGTTGCGCAGGTAGCGGATCGACTCGATCGCGCCGGCCTTCATCCGCTCGGCGACCAGCGCGCACTGCACCAGGTCGCCGCGGTACTTGGGGAACAGCACGCCGCGGCTGACCGCGCCGACCTGGTGCCCGGCCCGGCCGACCCGCTGCAGGCCCGCCGCCACCGTGGGCGGCGCCTCGACCTGCACGACCAGGTCGACCGCGCCCATGTCGATGCCCAGCTCCAGGCTGGAGGTGGCGACGACGGCGGGCAGCTGGCCGGACTTGAGCGCCTCCTCGACCACCGCCCGCTGCTCCCGGGAGACCGAGCCGTGGTGCGCGGCGGCGACCGGCTTGAACGCCTCGGGCACGCCCCCACCGGCGCCGGCCTGCGCCATCAGCTGGGCCGGGGTCGAGCCGGCCGGCACCGGCTCGCCGGTCTGCCGCTCGTAGGCGAGCTCGTTGAGCCGGCTGGTGAGCCGCTCGGCCAGCCGCCGGGAGTTGGAGAAGACGATGGTGCTGCGCGAGGCCTCGACCAGGTCGAGCACCCGCTCCTCGACGGCGGGCCAGATCGACGCCCGCGGCTGGTTGCCCGCCGCCGAGCCGTCGAGCTCGCCGGTGGGCTGGCCCAGCGCGCTCATGTCCTCGACCGGGACGACGACCGACAGGTCCCACTGCTTGGCCGAGCCCGGCGCCACGACCTCCACCGGCCGCCCGCCGGCGAGGAAGGTGGCCACCTCCTCGATCGGCCGCACCGTGGCCGACAGGCCGATCCGCTGCGCCGGGCGCTCGAGCAGCTCGTCGAGCCGGTCGAGGGTGACCGCCATGTGCGCGCCGCGCTTGGAGTCGGTGACCGCGTGCACCTCGTCGACGATCACCGTCTCCACCCCGCGCAGGGCCTCGCGCGCCTGGCTGGTGAGCAGCAGGAACAGCGACTCCGGCGTGGTGATCAGGATGTCGGGCGGCCGCTTGGCGAAGGCCCGGCGCTCCTCGGCCGGGGTGTCGCCGGAGCGGATGCCCACGGTGATCTCCGGCCGGGGCAGGCCCAGCCGCATCGCGGCCTGGCCGATGCCGGTCAGCGGCGCGCGCAGGTTGCGCTCGACGTCGACCGCGAGCGCCTTGAGCGGCGACACGTAGAGGACCCGGCAGCGGCGGACCTCCTCGGCCGGCGGCGGGGTGCTGGCCAGCCGGTCGAGCGACCACAGGAAGGCGGCCAGGGTCTTGCCCGAGCCGGTGGGCGCGACGACGAGCGCGTGCCCACCGGTGCTGATCGCCGACCAGGCGCCCTCCTGGGCGGCCGTCGGCTCGGCGAAGGCGCCGGTGAACCAGGCCTTCGTGGCCTCGGAGAACCGGTCGAGAGCGGACACGCAGCCAGTGTCACCCCGGGGTACGACACTCCGCCGTGCGCAACCGGACCTCCGCCCTGCGCGTACCCCCGATCGGGTCCCGCGGCGGGGTCGGTGGCCTGGGGCACACTGCCGCCATGCGCTCCACGCTCTACGAGGCCGACCACGAGGACTTCCGGGCGACGGTGCGCGCCTGGGCGGAGAAGACCGTCGCGCCCTTCCACGCCCAGTGGGAGGCCCAGGGCATCGTGCCGCGGGAGGTGTGGACCTCCGGGGGCGAGCAGGGCCTGCTCGGCATGGACCTCGACGAGGAGCACGGCGGCGGCGGGGTGCGCGACTACCGCTACAACGCGGTCGTCGACGAGGAACTCGCCCGCGTGGGCGCCTCCGGCGTCGGCTTCACCCTGCACAACGACGTCGTCGGCCCCTACCTGCGCGACCTGGCCACCGACGAGCAGAAGCGGCGCTGGCTGCCCGGCTTCTGCAGCGGCGAGCTGGTCACGGCGATCGCTATGACCGAGCCGGGCACCGGCAGCGACCTTCAGGCGATCACCACCAGCGCCCGCCGCGACGGCACCGACTGGGTGCTCTCGGGCGCCAAGACCTTCATCACCAACGGGATCAACGCCGACCTCGTCGTCGTGGTCGCGCGGACCGACCCCGACGCCCCCGGCTCCCGCGGCACCAGCCTGCTGGTGGTCGAGCGCGGCATGCCCGGCTTCACCCGCGGTCGCAACCTCGAGAAGGTCGGGCTGAAGGCGCAGGACACCGCCGAGCTCTTCTTCGACGAGGTGCGGGTGCCGGCGGAGAACCTGCTCGGCACCGAGAACCGCGGGTTCGCCCACCTCATGGACAACCTGCCGCAGGAGCGGCTGTCGATCGCGGTCACCGCGGTCGCCTCCGCCGAGACGGTGCTCGCCCAGACCCTCGACTACGTCCGGGAGCGGACGGCGTTCGGCCGGCCGGTCGGCAGCTTCCAGCACAGCCGCTTCGTCCTCGCCGAGCTGCACACCGAGACGACGATCGCGCGCACCTTCGTCGACGAGTGCGTGCGGCGGCTCAACGCCGGCGAGCTGTCGGCGGTCGACGCGTCGATGGCCAAGTACTGGACCTCGGAGCTGCAGAACAAGGTGGCCGACCGCTGCCTGCAGCTGCACGGCGGCTACGGCTACATGGACGAGTACCCGGTCTCCAAGGCGTGGCGCGACGCGCGGGTGCAGTCCATCTACGGCGGCACCAACGAGATCATGCGCGAGATCATCGGCCGCTCGCTGGGCCTCTGAGACGCCGGTGGACACCGCGACCGCGCCGGACCTGGTCCGGGTCCAGCGCCGCACGGTCGCCGTCCTCGGCAGCGGGACGGCGCTGAGCGGGCTCGGCGTCACGATCGGCATCACCCTCGGCGGACTGCTGGCCCGCGACGTCGCCGGCAGCGACTCCGCCTCCGGGCTGGGCCAGACCGCCGGCGTGCTCGGCGCGGCGGTGCTGGCCGTCCCGCTGGCCCGGGTCAGCGACCGCGCCGGGCGCCGTGCGGGGCTGGCCGCGGGCTTCGCCGTCGCCGTCGCCGGGGCGGTGGTCACCGTCGTCGCCGCGGCGCTGTCGTCCCTCCCGCTGCTGCTCGCCGGGTTGTTCGCCTTCGGCGCGGCCACCGCCTGCGGCCTGCAGGCGCGCTACGCCGCGGCCGACCTGGCCACGCCCGAGCGCCGCGGCCGCGACCTGTCGCTCGTGGTCTGGGCGACGTCCGTCGGCTCGGTGCTCGGCCCCAACCTCGCCGGGCCGGGAGCCGACCTGGGCGCCCGGCTGGGCCTGCCGGCGCTGGGCGGCGGGTTCGCGCTGTCGGCCGCCGTCTTCCTGCTCGTCGCCGCGCTCTTCCTGGCCCTGCTGCGGCCCGACCCGCTGCTGCTGGCCCGCCGGTCGCGGGGTGGGGGCGCCGGGGCGCCCGTGCGCACGCGGCGGGCGACGCGGTCGGCGCTGGCCGCGGTGTGGGCCGATCCGGGTGGGCGGCTGGGGCTCACCGCCGTGGTCGTCTCGCACGCGGTGATGGTCGGCGTCATGGTCATGACGCCGGTGCACATGGGCCATGCCCACGGCCCCGAGGGGACGACGCTGCGACTGATCGGCCTGGTCATCAGCGTGCACGTGGCCGGCATGTACCTGTTCTCCCCGCTGGTGGGCTGGCTGGCCGACCGGGCCGGCCGGCGGGCGGTCGTGGTGCTGGGCGCCGGCCTGCTCCTCGCCGCGGCGGCGCTGTCGGGCACCGCTGGCCCGGCCGACGCGGGGCAGCTGGGCGCGGGGCTGTTCCTGCTCGGTCTGGGCTGGTCGTGCGGCCTGGTCGCCGGCTCGACGCTGGTCACCGAGTCCGTCGGTGCCGGGCAGCGGCCCACCGCGCAGGGCGGGACCGACCTGCTCATGGGGCTGGGCGCGGCGCTGGCCGGCGTCGTCGGCGGGCCGCTGCTGAGCTGGGGCGGGTACGGGCTGGTCGCCGGGGTCTCGGCGGCGCTGGTGCTCCCGCTGGTCGCCGTCCTGCTGGGCACGGCCGTCCCGCGGCGCGGGTGACCCGTGCCCGCCGATGCGCCAGGCTGGCGGGTGTGACCGACGAACTGCTGGTGGAGCGCCGCGGCGCCGTCCTCGTCCTGACCATCAACCGGCCCGAGGCGCGCAACGCCGTCTCCCTCGCCGTCGCCGAGGGCATCGCGGCCGCCGTCGACGAGCTCGACGGGGACGACGACCTGCGGGTGGGCGTCCTGACCGGCGCCGGCGGCACCTTCTGCAGCGGGATGGACCTCAAGGGCTTCCTGCGCGGCGAGCTGCCCGTCGTGCCCGGCCGCGGGTTCGCCGGCCTGGTCGAGGCCCCGCCGCGCAAGCCGCTGATCGGCGCGGTCGAGGGATGGGCCCTGGCCGGTGGGTTCGAGCTGCTGCTCGCCTGCGACCTGCTCGTCGCCGCCGAGGACGCGCGCTTCGGCGTGCCGGAGGTCAAGCGCTCCCTGGTGGCCGCCGGCGGCGCCGCGCTGTGGCTGACCGAGCGGATGCCCCGCGCGCTGGCCCTGGAGATGCTGCTGACCGGGGAGCCGATCGACGCCGCCCGGGCCGCGGAGGTGGGGCTGGTGAACCGGCTGACCGCGCCCGGCGGCGCGCTGGCCGGCGCGCTGGAGCTCGCCGGGGTCGTCGCCGCGAACGGGCCGCTGGCGGTGGCGGCGACCAAGCGGATCGCGGTCTCCGCGCGCAGCTGGGACACCGGGACCGCGTGGCGGGAGCAGGCCGCCATCAACGGGCCGGTGCTCGCCAGCGAGGACGCCCGCGAGGGCGCGGCCGCGTTCGCCGAGAAGCGCGCGCCGGTCTGGCGCAACCGCTGAGCGCGCGGACCCGCGTCAGCGGCCGCGGTAGTTGCGCCAGAGGAGCACCAGCGACAGCAGCAGGCAGACGGCGATGCCGATCTCCAGTGCCGTGTCGAGTGCGGCCGAGCCGGTGGTGATCACGCAGCCAGCCTAGGCGCGGGTATATCGTGAAGCGACTTCACGATGAATGGAGTGCACGATGTCCCGCACCGCCGACCCGGTGGCCGCGCTCGACCGGCTGCTCGAGGTCACCGTCCTGCTCGGCCGCGACATGGCCGAGGGTCTGGCCGCCCTCGGGCTCACCGTGCCGCGGGCCACCCTGCTGTGGCACCTGCGCGCGCACGGCCCCAGCACCCAGCGGGCGATCGCCGACGGGCTCGGCGTGACCCCGCGCAACGTCACCGGCCTCGTCGACGGGCTGGCCGACGCCGGTCTCGTCGTCCGCGCGCCGCACCCCTCCGACCGGCGGGCGACCCTGGTCTCGCTCACCGACCGCGGGTCGCGGCTGGTCGCCGACCTCGGCGCCGGGCAGGCCGAGCTGGCCGGCCAGCTCCTCGGCGGCCTCGACCCCGACCGCCTGACGGCCCTCGTGGCTGGGCTGGACGAGGTGCTCGGCCGCCTGCGGGAGCTCGTCCCGGCAGCGGCCTCGTGAGCGCCGGTGTGCCCGCCGTCGCCGACGCGGCCCGCCGGGCGCTGGCGCTCGAGCTCGCGATGTGGCAGGCGCTGTCCCGCTGGGTGCTCCGCCGCCGCCGGGTGCCCGAGGGTGCGGAGGCCTTCCCGTACGCGAGCGCCTCGACCCCGGTGATCTGGGTGTTCGTCGTCGTCTCGGCGATCGAGGTCGTCGTCGTCCACGTGGTCGTGCCGTGGGAGACCCTGCGGTTCGCCCTCGACCTGGCCGGCGTCTACGGGGTGCTGTGGATGCTCGGCCTGCTCGCCGCCCTGCGGACGACGCCGCACTGGGTGGACGACACCGGACTGCGGGTCCGCCACGGCTTCGCCGCCGTCGACCTGCACGTGCCGTGGGAGGACATCGCCGCGGTGCGGGTGCGCCGCCGGTCGGTCGAGGGGTCGCGGACGGTGCACCTGCACGTCGACGGTCCGCGGCGCGCGGTGTCGGTGAACCAGGCCTCCTCGACGCAGGTCGACCTCGAACTGCGGACCCCGCGCGTGGTCCCGCACCGCCGCGCCGGCTCCGAGCCCGTGGCGGAGCTCCGCATCGCCGCCGACGACCCCGCCGCGCTCGTCCGGCGGCTGCGCGCCGGGATGGGTGCGGCGCGGGCGCGCTAGCGTCGGAGGCGTGCGTCTGCAGGAGTTCTGGGCCAGGCTCGACGAGCAGTTCGGGTCGATGCGGGCGCAGAGCGTCGTGCGCGACCACGTGTTCTCCGCGCTCGGGGGCCGGACGGCGGCCGACGCGATCGAGGCCGGGCTCCCGGTGCGGCGGGTGTGGCTGGCCATCTGCGAGGAGTACGAGGTCCCCGTCAAGGACCGCTGAGCGACCGCCGGCCGCCTCCACCCGGGGGCGGTGGCACGGGCTCCTGTGGCGGCTGTGGCCGGTGGCGTGTCGGGCTGGCGGTCGAACACGTGTTCGGCCTACTGTGTTCCACAGGCCGGGTGTTCCTCCACAGGTGCGGTCGGTCCCCCGGAAGTGTCAGACCCCGTCTCTAGCGTCGGCACCGATCCGCTCGACACACACGACACCGTGACTTCCCGAAGGTGAACACCATGGCAACGCTCGACCGCGACAAGGCCCTCGACATGGCCCTCGCCCAGATCGACAAGCAGTTCGGCAAGGGCTCGGTCATGCGGCTGGGCGACAGCGCCGCGCAGGCGATCAAGGTCATCCCGACCGGCTCGATCGCCCTCGACATCGCGCTGGGCATCGGCGGCCTGCCGCGCGGCCGGGTCATCGAGGTGTACGGCCCCGAGGCCTCCGGCAAGACAACCGTCGCGCTGCACGCGGTGGCCAACGCCCAGGCCGCCGGCGGCATCGCGGCGTTCATCGACGCCGAGCACGCCCTGGACCCCGAGTACGCCCGGGCCATCGGCGTCGACACCGACGCCCTCCTGGTGAGCCAGCCCGACACCGGTGAGCAGGCGCTGGAGATCGCCGACATGCTCATCCGCTCCGGCGCGCTCGACATCATCGTCATCGACTCGGTGGCCGCCCTCGTGCCCCGTGCCGAGATCGAGGGCGAGATGGGTGACAGCCACGTCGGTCTGCAGGCCCGCCTCATGAGCCAGGCGCTCCGCAAGATCACCGGTGCCCTGAACAACTCCGGGACGACGGCGATCTTCATCAACCAGCTGCGCGAGAAGGTCGGCGTCGTCTACGGCTCGCCCGAGGTCACCACCGGTGGCCGCGCGCTGAAGTTCTACTCCTCGGTGCGCCTGGACGTGCGCCGCATCGAGACGCTCAAGCAGGGCACCGACGCGGTCGGCAGCCGGGTGCGCGTCAAGGTCGTCAAGAACAAGGTGGCCGCGCCGTTCAAGCAGGCCGAGCTCGACCTGCTCTGGGGCGTCGGCTTCAGCCGCGAGGGCGGCCTCATCGACATCGGCGTCGAGCAGGGCATCGTCCGCAAGTCCGGCGCCTGGTACACGTACGAGGGCGACCAGCTGGGCCAGGGCAAGGAGAACGTCCGCGGGTTCCTGCGCGACAACCCCGACCTGGCCGACGAGATCGAGAAGAAGATCAAGGAGAAGCTGGGCATCGGCCCGCAGGTCGACGCGCCGGCCGTCGCCGACGCCCCCGACTTCTGAGCCGGTGGGGGAGGAGCTCGACGGCCTCGGCCCCGAGGGCCCTGCTCCGTACCGGTCGCGCCGGCGGACGACCCCGGTGACCCCGAGGCCGTGGCCCGGGCCATCTGCCTGCGGGCGCTGACCGGAGCCGCGAAGACGCGCCGCCAGCTGGCGGACCTGCTGGCGCGCAAGGGCGTCCCGGCCGAGGCGGCCGCCGCGGTCCTCGACCGCTTCGGCGAGGTCGGCCTGATCGACGACGCGGCCTTCGCCCGCGCCTGGGTGAACTCGCGGCAGGCCGGCCGGGGGCTGTCCCGGCAGGCGCTCAAGTCCGAGCTCCGCGCCAAGGGCGTCGAGGCCGAGGACGCCGAGGAGGCGCTGGCCCTCGTCGACGACCAGGACGAGTGGGACGCCGCCCGGCGGCTGGTCGCCCGCCGGGTGGGTGGGATGCGGCGGCTGGACCGGGAGACCGCCCACCGCCGCCTACTGGGCATGCTCGCCCGCAAGGGCTACGGCTCCGGCCTGGCCGGCATCGTCGTCCGCGAGGCCCTGGACGCCGAGTGGTCGGGCACCGGGTCGTCCGGCGCCGGGGCGTCCGACGGCGGGTGGGACGACGAGGCGGAGGTCGACACCGGTGTCCGCGCAGCGGTCAGCGGGAGGGGCGGCGCCGGTCACCCCGAGCTCGGGCTCGACGCGTTCCTGCCCTGACCCGCGGGATCCGCGTCCCCCGCGACGCGACGACGGCCCCGCACCTCCTCGAGGGGGTGCGGGGCCGTCGTCCTGCCGGGCGAGCGGGCGGTGGGCTCAGACCGCCTCGGGCCGGCCGAGCTTCGCCCACGCGGTCACGTCGACGGCCAGGCCGTCGGGCGACTCGTCGTCGGGCACCAGCCAGGCCTGCTCGTTGCTGCGGTCGCCGGCCAGCCAGGTCTGGATCTGGCCGTCGAAATCGCCCTCGGCCGTGCCGGGACGGCTGACCGGGCCCAGGAAGGTGAGGTCCACCTCGACCTCGCCGGGGAGCCGGAGCACCAGCCGGCAGCGGGAGCGGCGGTGACGGGCCGGGGGGACGACCTCGCGCACGACCGCCGTGTCGGCGCCGGCGGCCAGCGCGAAGGCCGGCGCGGCCGCGCGCAGCCGGTTGACGAACTCCTGGGCGGCGTCCGGCTGGCCGTCGGACAGCCGCGTCACCGCGGGCAGCGGCGGCACAGCGGGGCGAAGAGCGGTGTCCACGTCAGCCCTACTCGGCAGCACCGGGGCCTGGGATGACCCCGGGTCGTCCCACCCGTCACCGCGGTCCCGCCCGGCGCACGGCGGCCCCTCCGGTCCGGTACGGGGCCGGCCGGCCAAGGCCGGTCGACCGTCCTCGTGCGCCGGCCGGCCGACCTCGGGCGCCGTGGGTCAGGCCCCGGTGCGCACGGGGGCCGCCTCACCCGGCTCCCCGACCTCGGCGGCGCGGCTCGACCGGCCGGCCCGCTGCTGCCGGCGCTGGACGAACTCGGCGAGCTTCCCGAGCGTGTAGTTGATCGCGACGTAGATGACCGCGACGACGAAGAACGTCTGGATCGGGTTGTCGAGGTTGCGCTGGATGCTCTCGCCCTGGCTGAGCAGCTCGTCGAAGTTGGCCACGAAGGTGACCAGTGAGGTGTCCTTGAGGACGACGACGAGCTGACTGATGATCGCCGGCAGCATCACCCGGAACGCCTGGGGCAGCAGCACGAGGCGCATCGTCTGACCGTTGGTGAGGCCGGTGGCCAGGGCCGCCTCCCGCTGGCCACGGGGCAGCGAGGCCACCCCGGCCCGGATGACCTCGGCGAAGACGACCATGTTGTAGGCGGTCAGGCCGATGACCAGCCCCCAGAACACCTGGCCGCCGGGGAGTCCGCTGAGGTCCACGCCGACGTCGTCGAGGACGCGGGCGCCGAAGTACACGAGCACGACGACGGGCAGGCCGCGGAAGAGCTCGACGAACCCGATCAGCGGGATGCGCGCGACCCGGCCGAGGGAGAGCCGGGCGACGGCGATGAGCGTCCCGAGGACGACCGACAGGACCATGGCGACCGCCGCGGCCTTCAGCGTGTTGACGATCCCCTCGCGGATGAGCCGCCACACGGCGTCGAACGCCTCGTTGTCGGGGTCGATGAGCGGACCCCACTTCTCCATCGTGAACTGCTCGCGGTCCACCAGCCGGCGGACGGCGAGGAACACCAGCCCGGCCAGCACGAGCAGCGCCACGACCGTCCCGATCAGCGTCCGGCGGCGGCCCCGCGGGCCCTGGGCGTCGTAGAGGACCGACTGCTGGCTCATCGTGCGATCGCCACCCTCCGCTCGATGACCTGCAACAGCGCCCCGGCCGGCAGGGTGATCAGCAGGAAGCCGATCGCCACGCCCGTGAAGACGGGGAGGGTCTCCAGGCCCCGGGCGCTCGTGAGCGTCTGCCCGGTGCTCCACAGGTCGCCGCCGACGCCGAAGGCGCCCACCACGGCGGAGTTCTTGAACATCGCGATGAGGACGCTGCCCAGCGGCGGCACCACGGTGCGCAGCGCCTGGGGCAGGACGACCAGGCTCAGGTTCTGGGTGAAGGTCAGTCCCAGCGAGCGGGCCGCCTCGGCCTGGCCGGCCGGCACCGCGTTGATCCCGGAGCGGACCGCCTCGCAGACGAAGGCCGACGTGTACAGGACCAGCCCGAGGACGCCGAAGAAGAAGAAGCTGTTGTTGATCCCGAGCTCGGGCAGCCCGAACGCGCACATGAACAGCACGACGCTCAGCGGCGTGTTGCGGAACGTCGTGACCCAGGAGGCGCCGAACGCCCGCAGCGGGGGCACCGGCGAGACCCGGCAGGCCGCGATCACCACGCCCAGGAGCAGCGACCCGACGAGGGCCCACAGGATGATCTCGAGCGAGGTCAGGAAGCCGTCGACGAAGAGGTCGAGGTTGTCGAGGACAGGGCTCACGGGCGCTCCTCCCGGCCGGCCGGACGATGTCGGACGCCGTGCTGCGGCCGGCCGCCGCAGCGGCCGGCCGCAGCACGGTCAGGCGGTCAGGAGCAGGGCTGCGGCTCGGGCAGCTCGGGGGTCTCGGTGCCCTCGACCTGGCCCGCGGTGCTCTCCCAGGCCTCGGTGTAGGCGTCCTCGTTGGCCGCGAGCGTCTCGTTGATGAACTCGCAGAAGGCCACGTCGCCCTTCGTGATGCCGATGCCGTAGGGCTCCTCGGTGAACTGCTCGCCCACCAGCTTGAAGTCGCCGTCGGACTCCGAGACGAAGCCCAGCAGGATCACGTTGTCCGTGGTCACCGCGTCGACCTGCCCGTTGCCGAGGGCGTCGGCGCACTGCGAGTACTCGTCGAACAGCACCAGCTGGTCGTCGCTGGCGAGGTACTGGCGGATGGTCTCCGACGGGGTCGAGCCGGTGACCGAGCAGACGGTGGCGTCGGGGTTCTCGGTGAACGACTCCGGGCCGGTGATCTCGTCGTTGTCCGAGGAGACCATGATCTGCTGGCCGGCCTCGTAGTAGGGGCCGGCGAAGGAGATCCGCTCGCGCCGGGTGTCGTTGATCGTGTAGGTCGCCACCACCATGTCGACCTCCCCGCCCTCGAGGACCTCCTCGCGGACGGCCGACGGGGTCTGGACCCACTCGATGTCGCCCTCCTCGATGCCCAGGGCGCCGGCGATGATCTTCGCGATCTCGACGTCGAAGCCCTCGACCTCGCCCTCGAGGTTCTCCAGGCCGAAGCCGGGCTGGTCGAACTTGGTGCCGACCCGGATGGTCCCGGCCTCGGCGAGCCGGGCCATCGTCGTGCCCGCCTCGAACTCCGGGGTCTCGGCGACCGAGGGCTCGGCGGAGTCGCCGCCGCCACCGCTGTCGTCGCCGTCGTCGCCGCAGGCGGCGAGGGCGAGCGTGGCGATCGCGACGGTCACGGCGGTCGTGGTGCGGCGGAACCTCATGGACGTGCTCCTCTCGGGTCAGGGCGGGGATCAGTGGGTGAGGATCTTGGAGAGGAAGTCCCGGGCCCGGTCCGACGTCGGGCGCGTGAAGAAGCTCTCGGGGTCGGCGGACTCGACGATCCGGCCGCCGTCCATGAACACCACGCGGTCGGCGGCCCGACGGGCGAACCCCATCTCGTGGGTGACGACGACCATCGTCATGCCGTCCCGGGCCAGGGACGTCATCACGTCCAGGACCTCGTTGATCATCTCCGGGTCCAGTGCCGAGGTCGGCTCGTCGAAGAGCATGACCTTGGGGTCCATGGCCAGCGCCCGGGCGATGGCGACGCGCTGCTGCTGCCCGCCGGAGAGCTGGGCGGGGTACTTGTCGGCCTGGCTGGCGACGCCGACCCGGTCGAGCAGCTCGCGGGCCCGCTGCTCGGCCTCCGCCTTCGACCGGCGGCGCACCTTGACCGGGCCGAGGGTCACGTTCTCCAGCACGGTCTTGTGCGCGAAGAGGTTGAAGCTCTGGAAGACCATGCCGACATCGGCGCGCAGCCGGGCCAGCGCCTTGCCCTCCTCGGGCAGCAGCTCGCCGTCGATGCGGATCTCGCCCTGCTGGATCGGCTCCAGCCGGTTGATCGCCCGGCACAGCGTCGACTTCCCCGAGCCCGACGGCCCGATGACGACGACCACCTCGCCGGCGCCGATCTCGAGGTCGACGTCCTGCAGCACGTGCAGGTCGCCGAACCACTTCTGCACGCCGGTGAGCTGGACGAGCGGGCGTCGCGGTGTGGGCGCGGTCACACCACGACCCTAGGGGGGTCCCGTCACCCCGGGTGACCGATGCAGTTACGAAGCGGTAACGAAGCCGACCCCCGTACCCTCGTCGGCGACATGGACAGCGCAGCCCCGCCCCTCCCGGACGCCCCGGCCCGCACCTACCGGGTGCGGACCTACGGGTGCCAGATGAACGTGCACGACTCCGAGCGCCTGGCCGGCCTGCTGGAGGCCGCCGGCTACACCGCGGCCGCCGACGAGGACGACGCCGACGTCGTCGTCCTGAACACCTGCGCGGTCCGGGAGAACGCCGACAACCGGCTCTACGGCAACCTCGGGCACCTGCGCCCGGTGAAGGACGCCCGGCCCGGCATGCAGATCGCCGTCGGCGGTTGCCTCGCCCAGAAGGACCGCGGCGAGATCGTCCGGCGGGCCCCGTGGGTCGACGTCGTCTTCGGCACGCACAACGTCGGGTCCCTCCCGGCGCTGCTCGAGCGCGCCCGGCACAACGTCGAGGCGCAGGTCGAGATCGCCGAGGCGCTGGAGGTGTTCCCCTCCACGCTGCCGGCCCGGCGGGACTCAGCCTACGCCGGCTGGGTGTCGATCAGCGTGGGCTGCAACAACACCTGCACGTTCTGCATCGTCCCGGCGCTGCGCGGCAGGGAGAAGGACCGCCGGCCGGGCGAGATCCTCGCCGAGGTCCAGGCGCTGGTCGACCAGGGCGTGCTCGAGGTGACCCTGCTCGGCCAGAACGTCAACGCCTACGGCGTCGAGTTCGGCCAGCAGGGCGCGTTCGCCGACCTGCTGCGTGCCACGGGCCGGATCGAGGGCCTGGAGCGGGTGCGCTTCACCAGCCCGCACCCGCGCGAGTTCACCGACGACGTCATCGCCGCGATGGCCGAGACCCCGGCGGTGTGCCACCAGCTGCACATGCCGCTGCAGTCCGGGTCGGACGACGTGCTGCGCCGGATGCGCCGGGCCTACCGGCAGGAGCGCTACCTCGGGATCATCGACCGGGTCCGCGCCGCGATGCCCGACGCCGCCATCACCACCGACGTCATCGTCGGTTTCCCCGGCGAGACCGAGGCCGACTTCGAGCAGACCCTGGAGGTCGTGCGGCGGGCCCGCTTCGCCAGCGCCTTCACGTTCCAGTACTCCAAGCGGCCCGGGACGCCGGCCGCGGAGATGGACGGGCAGCTGCCCAAGGAGGTCGTCCAGGAGCGCTACCTGCGGCTGACCGCCCTGCAGGACGAGATCAGCTGGGCCGAGAACCGGGCGCAGGTCGGCCGCACCGTCGAGCTGCTCGTGGCCGCCGGTGAGGGCAGCAAGGACGCGCGCACCGGCCGGCTGTCCGGCCGCGCCCGCGACGGCCGGCTCGTGCACTTCACGGCGGCCGACGGGGTGCGCCCCGGCGACGTCGTCGAGACCGTGGTCACCCAGGCCGCGCCGCACCACCTCGTCGCCGACGGGCCGCTGCTGTCGCACCGGCGTACCCGCGCCGGCGACGCGCACGAGGCCGGGCTGCGGCCCACCACCCCGGGCGTGCTCCTCGGGATGCCGCGGATCGGTGTCCCCGAGCCGCTCCCGGTGTCCGCCAGCTGCTGAGCGCCGGACGCGAGAGGGCCCCGTCCGCAGCGGACGGGGCCCTCTCGCGTCCCGGGGCTACCGCCGGGAGGAGGAGGCGGCCTTCTCGGCCTCGGCCAGCCACTCCCGCCGCGTGGCGAGGTTCGCCTGCGCCTCGGAGACCCGGCGGGCGTCACCGGACGCCTCGGCCTTCGCCAGCTGCTCCTCGGCCTTGGTCACGGCCGCGCGCATCGAGGTCACCATCGGGTTCTCCGGGGCGGTGCGCACCCGGCCGGCGTCGGCCGCGCCGCGGACGCGCTGCTCGACCGCCTGCATCCGGTCCTCGAGCGCCCGCATGGCGTTGCGCGGCACGTGGCCGATGGCGTCGTAGCGCTCCTGCAGCTTGCGCAGGGCGTTCTGCGCGCCGCGCAGGTCCTTGCTCGGGTCGAGCTTCTCGGCCTCGCCGAGGATCTCCTCCTTGGCCTGCTGGTTGGCCAGCTCCTCGCTGTTGCGGGCCTTGTCCGACTCGGCGCGGGCGGCGAAGAAGACGTCCTGGGCCGCGCGGAACTGCTTCCACAGGTCGTCGTCGCCGTCGCGGCCGGTGCGCGGCACGGCCTTCCAGCGGTCCATGAGCGACCGCATCGCCGCGCTGGTCGGGCCCCACTCGGTGGACGTCGACAGCCGCTGCGCCTCGGCGATCAGCTCCTGCTTGGCCGCGCGGGCCTCCCCGCGCTGCGCGTCGAGGGCGGCGAAGTGCGCCCCGCGGCGCCGGCCGAACGCGTCACGGGCGGCGGCGAAGCGCTGCCACAGCGCCTCGTCGGTCTTGCGGTCGATGCCGCGGATCGTCTTCCACTCCTCGACGATCGCCTTGAGCCGGTCGCCGGCGGCCTTCCACGCGGTGGACTCGGCGGCGATCTGCTCGGCTTCGGCGGCCAGCGCCTCCTTGCGCGCGATCTGCGCGGCTCGGTGGGCCGCCTTCTCCGCGCGCGACTCGGCGGCCGCGGAGTCGGCCGTCTCCACCATGGCCCGGGCCCGGGCGGCCAGGCCGTCGAGGTCGCCGACCGCGGTCGCGGTGGGGATCTGGTCGGCCAGCGCCTGCGCCTTGCTCTTGATCTCGCCGGGGTTGCCGGTGTGCGCCCGGAGCCGGGCCTCGAGCAGGGAGACCTCGGTGGCCAGGTCGTCGTAGCGGCGCCCGAAGTGGGCGAGTCCGGCCGCGGGGTCGCCGGCCTGCCAGGAGCCGACGGCGCGCTCGCCGTCGGCGGTGCGCACGTAGACCGTGCCGTCGTCGTCCACCCGGCCCCA
This sequence comes from Blastococcus sp. SYSU D00813, assembly GCF_054050735.1. Lineage (NCBI taxonomy): Bacteria > Bacillati > Actinomycetota > Actinomycetes > Geodermatophilales > Geodermatophilaceae > Blastococcus > Blastococcus sp. SYSU D00813. The sequence continues at coordinate 52,011 of NZ_JBJGZX010000016.1, read as the reverse complement.
GGCGGCGGGGTCCGACGCCGGCGCCGTGGCCGGCTCGCCGGCGTGGTGCGCGGGGAGGCTGGCCGGCGCGGGAGGCGCGGCGACGGCGGCCGCCGCCTCCTCGGGCAGCGGGCCCGGGACCACCGGCTCGACGACCGGCTCGACGACCGGCTCGACGACCGGCTCGGCGACCGGCTCGGCCGCCGGTCCGGCGGCCGCCTCCGGAGCCGACTCCGCGGTCGGGTCGGCCAGCACCGCGTCCGCGGGGGTCGGCGCCGCCGGGGTCCCGGCCTCGGGCGCGACGGCCTCCGAGCCGGCCTCCGAGGCGGCCGGCGACACGGACGGGGACGCCGCCTCGTCGGGGGTGGGGACCTGCTGCGAACCGTCTACGGGGCTCTCCGTGCTCGACACGCACCGCAGTGTCCCACGTCGCATCGGCGACACTGCTGCCGTGACGACTGAACAGGCCGGACACGCCGCCGGGTCCGCCCACGGGGCCGCCGGCGGGGTCTCCGCCGCGCCGTTGTCGATCGCCTTCTGCCCCTGCCCGCCGCTGCTGCACCCCGCGGTCGAGGGCCGCCCGGCGGAGGAGACGACGGCCCTGCGCCGCGCCTGCGCGGAGGCCGTCGAGGCGCTGCTCGCGGACGGGCCGCAGGCCGTCGTCGTCGTCGGTCCCGGGGTCGCCGGGCGCCACGGCCCCGGCGACGCCGGGGACCTGCGCGGGGTGGGCGTCGACGTGGAGGTGCCGTTCGCCGGCGGCGTGCGGCCCGGGGGACGCCGGACCCCCGTGGCCCTCACCCTCGGCGCCTGGCTGCTCGACCAGGCGGGGTACGCCGGGCTGCGTCTGGGCGTCGGCCCGGCCGACCTCGCCGACGCCCTCCGCGACCTCGCCGACGGCACCGTCGGGGTGCTCGCCCTCGGCGACGGGTCGGCGCGGCGCAGCGTCAAGGCCCCGGGGTACCTGGACGACGCGGCGGCCCCCTTCGACGCCGCCGTCGCCGCCGCCCTGGCCGCGGGCGACGCCCCGGCGCTGGCCGCCCTCGACGCCGCCGAGGGGGAGCGCCTCCTCGCCGCCGGGGTCCCGGTGTGGCGGGCCGTCGGCGCCGCCGTCACCGGCCGGACGGTGACCGCGCGGCTCCGCCACGACGCCGCGCCCCTCGGGGTCGGCTACCTGGTGGCCTCCTGGACGGCCCGGTGACCTCTCCGGCGGCGCCGCCGGTGGTCGCCGTGGTGGGTCCCACGGCCACGGGCAAGACGGCGCTGGCCGTGGCGCTGGCGCAGCGGCTCGGCGGCGAGGTGGTCAACGCCGACTCGATGCAGCTCTACCGCGGCATGGACATCGGCACCGCCAAGCCCGACGCCGCCGAGCGCGGGGGAGTGCCGCACCACCTGCTGGACCTGTGGCACGTGCGGCAGCCGGCGTCGGTCGCCGAGTACCGGGACCGGGCCCGCGCCGAGGTCGACCGCCTCCGCGCGGCCGGCGTGCTGCCGCTGCTCGTCGGCGGGTCGGGCCTCTACGTGCGCGCCGTCCTGGACGAGCTGGACTTCCCCGGCACGGACCCGCAGGTGCGCGCCCGGCTGGAGGCCGAGCTGGCCGAGGTGGGCCCGGCCGCCCTGCACGCCCGCCTGGCCGCCGTGGACCCGGCCGCGGCCGCCGCGGTGCTGCCCGGCAACGGCCGGCGGATCGTCCGCGCGCTGGAGGTCGTGGAGCTGACCGGCGGCCCGTTCCGCGCCTCGCTGCCCGAGCCGCGGCCGCACTACCCCGCCGTCGTCGTCGGCCTCGACCGCGAGCCGGCGGAGCTGGACGAGCGCGTCGCCCGGCGCGTGGACCGCATGTGGGCCGCGGGCTTCGTCGCCGAGGTCGAGGCGCTGGCCGCCGACGGGCTGCGCGAGGGACCGACGGCGTCGCGGGCGCTGGGCTACGCCCAGGTGCTGGCCCAGCTGGACGGCGAGCTGTCGGCGGAGGAGGCCCGGGAGCGCACCGTCGTCACCACCCGGCGGTTCGTCCGCCGCCAGCGCTCCTGGTTCCGCCGTGACGCCGCCACCACCTGGTTCGACGCGGGCCGGCCCGACCTGGCCGACGCCGTCGCCGGGCTGATCACCGGCCGTACCCTCGGACCGTGAGCACGCACGACCGCGTCCTGGTGGGGCACGGCACGGAGAACGACTTCGTCGTCCTTCCCGACCCCGACGGCACCCGGTGGCCGGAGGACCGGCTGGACGCCGCCATGGTGCGCCGGCTGTGCGACCGCCGCGCCGGCCTCGGCGGGGACGGCGTGCTCCGGGTGGTGCGCAGCGCGCACGTGCCCGACGCCGCGGCGGTGCTCGGTGCCGACCTCGACCGCTGCGAGTGGTTCATGGACCACCGCAACGCCGACGGGTCGCTGGCCGAGATGTGCGGCAACGGCGTGCGGCTGTTCCTCCACGTGCTGGTCAGCGAGGGCCTGCTGGACCGTGCCGCGTGCGGCGACGGCGTGTGGATCGGCACCCGCGGCGGTCCGCGGCGGGTGGGCGCGGGTGCCGACGGCACCTACTGGGTCGACATGGGTCCGGCGCGGGAGTTCGGCCGCGGTTCGGCCGAGGTGGACGGGCAGCGCTTCGACGGGCTGGCGGTGTCGATGGGCAACCCGCACCTGGCCTGCCTGACCGACGCCGACCTCGACGCGCTCGACCTCACCGGACAGCCGCGGTTCGACCCCGCGCTGTTCCCCGACGGCGTCAACGTCGAGCTCGTGACCGTGCTGCGCGAGGCGGCGGAGGGTGCCGACGCGCACGTCCGGCTGCGGGTGCACGAGCGCGGGGTGGGGGAGACGCGGTCCTGCGGCACGGGCGCGTGCGCCGCGGCCTACGCAGCCCTGGTGGCCGGCGGCGCGACCGCCGGGACCGTCGTGGTCGACGTCCCCGGCGGCCGGCTGACCGTCGACGTCGGGGCCGGCACCACCGTGCTGCGGGGCCCGGCCGTCGTCGTCGCCACCGGTGAGCTCACCCGGGAGTGGCTCGGCTCCTGACCCGGCTCCCGACCCGGCTCCCGACCCGGCTCCCGACCCGGACGGTCAGGGCCGGTCGGGGGTGTCCGCCCGGGTCTCCGGCTCGTCGGTGGGGGCCTCGGGCTTGTCGCCCGGACCCACGTTGCCGGTGCCCCGCGGCGCGCCGCGGCCGGTGTCCTGGTCCGCGCCCCCGAAGAGGTTGCGCGGCGGGTCGAGCCCGGCCGGGTCGCGGCCCGGGTCCTCGATCCCCTCGCTGCTGCTCGTGCTCACGGGTGCCTCCTCGTCATCGGCGTCCCTCTGCTCTTGCCGGGACGGCCCTACCCCCGCCGAGGCGGGATGCATGCGGGCCCCGCCGGTGTTGTACCCGGCGATGACACGAGCAGTGATCTCCACGGAAGAGACAACTCAGGTGCCCCGGCGAGAGGGGCGTGCCACGCTGGACGCGATGACGACCGCACAGAACCGCGCCGTGCTCGCCGGCGCCCAGGACCGGGCCGAGCGGGCGGCCGGCGCCGCCGCGCCCGCCGAGGAGGCCGTGCGCCCCGCGCCGGCCGGCCAGTGGGACGAGCCCGACGACACCACCGGCAGCTACGACCTCGAGCAGCGCGGGGCCCTGCGCCGCGTCGCCGGCCTGTCGACCGAGCTGGCCGACGTCACCGAGGTCGAGTACCGGCAGCTGCGCCTCGAGCGCGTCGTGCTGGTCGGGGTGTGGACCGAGGGCACGCAGGCCGACGCCGACCGCTCGCTCGCCGAGCTCGCGGCCCTGGCCGAGACGGCCGGCTCGCAGGTGCTCGAGGCCGTGAGCCAGCGGCGGCAGACCCCCGACGCCGGCACCTACGTGGGCTCGGGCAAGGCCGCCGAGATCCGCGACATCGTCGCCTCGACCGGCGCCGACACCGTCATCTGCGACGGCGAGCTGACCCCGGGCCAGCTCAACGCGCTGGAGAAGATCCTCAAGGTCAAGGTCGTCGACCGGACGGCGCTGATCCTGGACATCTTCGCCCAGCACGCGAGCAGCCGGGAGGGCAAGGCGCAGGTCGAGCTCGCGCAGATGCAGTACATGCTGCCCCGGCTGCGCGGCTGGGGTGAGTCGATGTCCCGGCAGGCCGGTGGCCGCGTCGCCGGAGGTGGCGGCATCGGGACGCGTGGTCCCGGTGAGACCAAGATCGAGACCGACCGGCGGCGGATCCGCTCGCGGATGAGCAAGTTGCGCCGCGAGATCGCCGGCATGGCGACCGCCCGGCAGACGCAGCGCTCCAGCCGCGGTCGCAACGCCGTCCCGAGCGTGGCCATCGCCGGCTACACCAACGCGGGCAAGTCCAGCTTGCTCAACCGGCTCACCGGTGCCGGCGTGCTGGTCGAGAACGCGCTGTTCGCCACCCTCGACCCGACGGTCCGCCGTGCGCAGACCGAGGAGGGGCGCGAGTACACGCTCACCGACACCGTCGGCTTCGTGCGGCACCTGCCGCACCAGCTGGTCGACGCGTTCCGGTCGACGCTGGAGGAGGTGGCCGCCGCCGACCTGCTGCTGCACGTCGTCGACGGCTCCGACCCCGACCCGCTCGGCCAGATCGACGCGGTCCACGTCGTGCTCCAGGAGATCGACGCCTCGTCGGTCCCCGAGCTCATCGTCGTCAACAAGGTCGACGCGATGAGCGAGGAGGACGTGCTGACCCTCCGCCAGGCGCTGCCCGGCGCGGTGTGGGTCTCGGCCCGCACCGGGGAGGGCCTCGACCGGCTGCGGGACGTCGTGGCCGCGCGGCTGCCGCACCCCGACATCGAGGTGGACGTGCTGGTGCCCTACGACCGCGGTGACCTGGTCGCCCGGGTGCACCGGGACGGCGAGGTGCTCAGCGAGAGCCACGACGCCGGCGGTACCCGGCTGTCCGCGCGGGTCGACGGCGCCCTGGCCGCGGCCCTCGGCGAGTTCGCCGTCCCGGTCGCCTGACCGGGTCCTCCGACCGGGCCTCGGCGGGCGCGGCGCCGCACCCGCCCCGCCGAGGTCACGATCGGGTCACGGCCCGGTACCGTGACCCGGTGACCAGTGGCGTGGTGCGGCGCTCCCTCCCGGCCATGCTCCGGCGGCCGGCGGCCGAGCACCCTCCGGTGGTGTCGGCCGGCCGGCCGACGTGGTGGGCCGTGCTCATCGCACTCGCCGTCGGCACCCTGGTCACCGTCGACCTCCTCGCGCACGGGCTGACCGAGCGTGTCGACCACTGGGTCTCCGACCAGGTGTCGGAGTGGGGGCTGCGCGACTCGGCGGCCTACCAGCCGCTGTGGGTGGTCACCCAGATCGGCGGACGCGCCACGATGCTGCTGGTCCTGGCCTGCCTCATCGGCTGGCTCGCCGGCCGGCACCGGACGATCCTTCCGCTGCTGCGGATCGTGCTCGCACTCGTGCTGCTGAGCGTGGTCGTCTACCAGTTCAAGTGGGGGATCGGGCGGACGGCGCCGGCCTTCCCCGGTGGTGAGTACCTGCACCACCCGGACGGCGAGTCCTACCCCTCCGGCCACGTCGCCAACGCCGTCCTGCTGTGGGGCGTGGCGCGCTGGCAGGCGGTCGAGTTCGGCCTGCCGCCGCGGGCGCAGCGGGTGCTCTGGTTCCTCGCGGTGGTCGGGCCGGTGCTGTGCAGCCTGGCGATGATCGTCCTGGACTTCCACTGGGTCAGCGACGCGATCGCCGGTGCCGCCGTCGGCGTGGTGCTGCTGGGCGTGGTTCACGCGGTCGACGCACTCGTCCTGTCACGCTGGGTGCGTGCCGACTCGCGCCGACCGGGCCCCGCGTCGCCGTGACCGCCGGGGCCCGGCGCGGGGCGCCTCCCTCGCACGCGCCGGCCTGACCGGCTCGGCCCTGCTGGCCGGTCTCGCCCTCTCGCTGGTCGCCGCGTCCCCGGCACAGGCCGAGGAGGCCGCCCCGGCGACTCCGCAGTGCGACATCACCGACCCGCGGCTCACCGAGCTCTCCGGGCTGGTGGTCGGCAGCGACGGCACCATGCTGGCCATCAACGACGGCGGCGATCTCGTCCAGGTGTTCGTCCTCGACCCCGCCTGCGAGGTGACCCGGGTGCACGAGGCCGGCGTGGACCCCTTCGACCCCGAGGACCTCGCCGTCGGGCCGGACGGCACGGTGTGGCTGGCCGACACCGGCGACAACACCGGCACGCGCGAGACCGTCGCGCTCATCGCGCTGCGCCCGGACGGCTCCACCGCCGTGCACCGGCTCACCTACCCCGACGGGCCGCACGACGCCGAGGCGCTGCTGCTGGCCCCCGACGGCACGCCCTACGTGGTGACCAAGGAGGTGCTCGGCTCCAGCGACGTCTTCCGGCCGGTCGCCGCGCTGGAGCCCAACGGCACCGTCGGGCTCGTCGAGGTCGCCTCCGTGGACCTCACCCTGACCGGCACCCCGGGTGGCCCGGTGGGCCGGGCCGGTCAGCTGCTGGTGACCGGGGGCGCCGTCGCGGCCGACGGGCACGCCCTGGCGCTGCGGACCTACACCGACGCCTACGTGTGGCCGCTGGCCGGCTCGGACGTGGCCGCCGCGCTCGCCGCCGAGCCGGTGCGCGTGGCCCTGCCGGAGTCCCCGCAGGGCGAGGCGATTAGCTTCTCCGCCGACGGGACCTCGCTGGTCGTGGCGAGCGAGGGGCTGCCCAGCACGGTCAGCGTCGTCCCGGTGCCGACGGTGACCGCGCCCGCCGGCGCGACCGGTGCGCCGGACGGCTCCCTGACCGACGTCCTCACCGAGACCGAGGAGGGCGTCTCCCCGGTGACCGCCGCGCTGGTGGCCGCGGCCCTGGCCACCCTGCTCCTCTGGCTGCTGGGACGTCGGCGCCGCGGGAGCGCGCCGCCGGGCGGGGCTCCGCGCGCCTGACCCCGTCCCGGGACGGGCCCGCGCCCGGGGGCGCCGGGTCAGACCCGGCGCAGCACCGTCACGACGCGACCGAGCACGGTCGCGTCGTCGCCGGGGATGGGCTCGTAGGCGGGGTTGTGGGGCAGCAGCCACACGTGCCCGTCCTTGCGCTTGTAGGTCTTCACGGTCGCCTCGCCGTCGATCATCGCGGCGACGATCTCGCCGTTCTCGGCCGTGGGCTGCTGACGGACGACGACCCAGTCGCCGTCGCAGATCGCCGCCTCGACCATCGAGTCACCGGTGACCTTGAGCATGAAGAGCGTGCCCTCGCCGACGAGCTCGCGGGGCAGCGGGAAGACGTCCTCCACCGCCTGCTCGGCGAGCACCGGGCCACCGGCGGCGATCCGGCCCACGAGCGGCACGTAGGTGGGCGCCGGGCTGGCGGAGTCCTCGGCGACCGGCGGGGGCGGCGCGGTGGCGCCGGCGGCCGCGAGCTCGCCGGGGAGCCGGACGTCGAGCGCGCGGGGGCGGTTGGGATCGCGCCGCAACCAGCCCTTCTTCTGCAGCACCGAGAGCTGGTGGGCCACCGAGGAGGCCGAGGACAGGCCGACGGCCTCACCGATCTCGCGCACCGAGGGCGGGTAGCCGCGACGGTCGATCGAGTCGCGGATGACCTCGAGGACGCGCCGCTGGCGCTGGGTCAGGCCGTCGCCGGCCTCGCCCCGGTCCGGGAAGGTCCGGACCTCCGCCGTGGGCGCCGGCGTCGAGCCGGTCGCCGTGCCGCCCGCGCGGCGCGACCCGCCGCGTCCCCCCGACGTCCCGCTGGTGCCCGCCACGTCTCCTCCTCGCCGGCCGCGTGCCGCGGCTCGTCCGTCCACCCCGCTCACCCCGGCCGTGGTCCTCGCCCGGCCGGTGCCGGAGGTGCACCTGCGTCTCGCAGCACAGACCGTAGCGCGTCGGGCACCGGTCCTCAAACACATGTTCGAACTGCTCCGTGTCGGGATCGCTCTTGTCGGCGGCGTGCGGTAGACATCGCACAGACGTTCGATTCGAACGGCTGTTCGACCAGTCGCCGGGGTCCGGCGGCCGTCGTGGAGGAGGCGCGAGGTGGCGGGCACGGTGCGGGGCGCGGGCGGTTGCGGGGGGCCGGCGGGCGGGGTGGCGGGCTCGGCGCCCGGTGGGTGGGGGAGCACGGGGCCGTGGGTCGCCGGTCCCGTCCGTCCGGCCGGGGAGCGGGCCGGTGCCCGCCAGGCCGTGCGGCCGGCCGGGCCGCCGGCGGGCGCCCCGCCGCTGCGGCGCGACGTGGTGCGCCCCGGCGCGCGACCGGTGCCGGCCGCCGCCGCGCCGCGCCGGAGCCGGGTCCGGTCGGGCCACCCGGCGCGGGCCGTCGCGGGCGGGGGGCCGGTGCGGCTGACCCGCCGGGGCCGGGTCGTCCTCGCCGCGCTGGGGGTCGCGGTCGCCGCGCTGGCGCTGCTCGCGCTGTCCGCGGTCGTCGGCGGCGGGGAGGAGCTGGAGCTGGCCGGGGGCAGCAGCGTCGTCGTGCAGCCGGGCGACACCGTCTGGTCGATCGCGGCGGGCGTGGCCGACCCGGGGGAGGACGTGCGGGCCGTCGTCGACGCGATCGAGCGGCTCAACGACCTGGAGGGCGCCGTGGTCGTCCCCGGGCAGGTGCTCGAGGTCCCGTGAGCCGGTCGGCCGGCTGTACCCGTGGGGTCGACGAATCTGCCGCCCATCTTCGTCAACCCCTGGGGCGCTGCGGTCCGCCGGGAGCCGGGGTGCGCCGACCTACCGTTCCCGACGTGCCAGTGGACAAGCGCGGCCGAGCAGTGGCCTCCATCGCCCAGCCCCTCGAGGCCGAGGTCCTCGCCGACGGGTCGTGGTGGCCCGGCGCGGTCCTCGGGTGGCGTCACGACGAGGCGGGCGTCTGCCAGGCGGAGGTGCGCGTCGTCGTGGCCGGGGCCGAGCGGGTGCGGTGGGTCGACCTCACCGCCGTCCGCCTCCCGCAGGGCCCCGGCGGGGCCGGCGCCTCCGTCCCGCCCGCCCGTGAGCCGGCCGCGGAGACGGTCGTGATGAGTCGCGCGGACCTGCGCGAGCTCATGGCCACCGGCCTCCCCGCGCGGCCCGTCCGGCGCCGCCGGCACGCCAGCGACCTGACCGCCGAGCTGCCCGCGGTGCGCTGCGCCGAGGGTGTCGCCGGCGCCGGCGCCGGCCGCCACCGCGCGCCCGCGGCCGCCGGTCGGCACCGCGCCGCGGACGGGGCCGAGCGGGCGGGGCGGCCGGCGGCCCCGGACCCGATGACCCGTCCGATCCGCCTGGACGACGTCGCCGGGTGGTCCTGGGGCGCCTCCGCCACCGCCGTCCGCTGAGGCCCGTCCCCGGTCCGTCCCCCGGTCCGGCGCCCCGTCCGGGCGACACGCACTACACCTCCCGAGGCCGTCGCGCACGCAGCGCGCGGTCGTCCTCGGCGTGTCCGTGTGACGGCTGGGGTGTCAGGCCGTCCCAGGTCACGGGCGGGTCGCAGGGGAACGCGACACGCCGCGCCGCTGTTGCACATCTAGTGGAGCCCTGCCTAGGGTTCCCCTACATCTAGTAGTTGCACCGCTGTAAGTCCGTCCACAGGGCGTCCTCAGCTCCTCCCCGGGGTATGCACCGGTTGTCCCCAGGAGGGTCCACAGAGGCCCCGTGGGAGACACCCGGCCGAGTCCCCTGGGACGGGCCGGGGAGGTGCACCGGCCCGGGGAGGAGGAACCGCCGTGCGTTGTCCCTTCTGCCACAACCCGGACAGCCGGGTCATCGAGACCCGGGAGGCCGAGGAGGGCGCGACGACGCGTCGCCGCCGGTCCTGCCCGGCCTGCGGGCGCCGCTTCACGACGGTGGAGGAGGCGGTGCTCGCCGTCGTCAAGCGCAGCGGCGTCAGCGAGCCGTTCAACCGCAGCAAGGTCGTCGCCGGTGTCCGCCGGGCCTGCCAGGGCCGGCCGGTCGACGAGGACCAGCTGCAGAAGCTCGCGCAGCAGGTGGAGGACGCCATCCGGGCGACCGGGGCGGCCGAGGTGCCCAGCCACGAGGTCGGGCTGGCCATCCTGCGTCCGCTGCGCGAGCTCGACGAGGTGGCCTACCTCCGCTTCGCCAGCGTGTACCGCGCCTTCACCTCGCTCGAGGACTTCGAGAAGGAGATCACCGAGCTGCGGGCCCGGCACCTCACCGCCGGGACGCTCCCGCTGCCGGGCATGCAGCCCGAGCCGTCCGCCGGTCGCCGGCGCGGCGGGTCCCGGGCCAGGGAAGCCTCCGACGGCAACGCCGCCGTCACCTGAGAACTGTCAGCACCACCCGATAGAACCGAGTGCGGCTCTCTTCCCCAGCCGACTCAGCCACAACAGAGGGAGAGCTCAAGTGACCGAGACCGAGGACCGCCTGTCGGGCCGCACGCGTCGCGCCGCCAAGGCGCCGGCGCGGGGGAAGGGCCTGAAGGTCAAGCGGGTCTTCACGACCCCCGGGGTGCACCCGTACGACGAGGTGACCTGGGAGCGTCGTGACGTCGTCATGACCAACTGGCGGGACGGCTCGATCAACTTCGAGCAGCGCGGCGTGGAGTTCCCCGCCGAGTGGAGCATCAACGCCACCAACATCGTCACCACGAAGTACTTCCGCGGCGCCGTCGGCAGCCCGCAGCGCGAGACCAGCCTGCGCCAGCTCATCGACCGGGTGGTGCTCACCTACGGCGCCGCCGGCCGCGAGCACGGCTACTTCGCCACCGAGGGCGACGCCGAGGTCTTCGAGCACGAGCTGACCTGGATGCTGCTGCACCAGTACTTCAGCTTCAACAGCCCCGTGTGGTTCAACGTCGGCACGAGCGCCCCGCAGCAGGTCAGCGCGTGCTTCATCCTCGCCGTCGACGACACGATGGACTCGATCCTCAACTGGTACCGGGAGGAGGGGCTCATCTTCAAGGGCGGCTCCGGCGCCGGCCTGAACCTCTCCCGCATCCGCTCCTCCAAGGAGCTGCTGTCCTCCGGCGGCACCGCCTCCGGCCCGGTGAGCTTCATGCGCGGCGCCGACGCCTCCGCCGGCACGATCAAGTCCGGCGGTGCGACCCGTCGCGCGGCGAAGATGGTCGTCCTCGACATCGACCACCCCGACATCGAGGAGTTCATCGAGACCAAGGCGCGCGAGGAGGACAAGATCCGCGCGCTGCGCGACGCCGGCTACGACATGGACCTCGGCGGCAAGGACATCACCAGCGTCCAGTACCAGAACGCCAACAACTCGGTCCGCGTCTCCGACGAGTTCATGCGCGCGGTCGAGGACGGCACGGACTTCGGTCTGCGCGCCCGGATGGACGGCTCGGTCATCGAGACCGTCGACGCCAAGGCCCTGTTCCGCAAGGTCACCCAGGCCGCCTGGGAGTGCGCCGACCCCGGCATCCAGTACGACGACACGATCAACGACTGGCACACCAACCCCGAGACGGGCCGGATCAACGCATCCAACCCCTGCTCGGAGTACATGAGCCTGGACAACAGCTCGTGCAACCTGGCCTCGCTGAACCTCATGAAGTTCCTGAAGGACGACGGCACCTTCGACTCCAAGAACTTCGTCAAGGCCGTCGAGCTGGTCATCACGGCGATGGACGTCTCCATCTGCTTCGCCGACTTCCCGACCGAGCCGATCGGTGAGACCACCCGCGCCTACCGGCAGCTGGGCATCGGGTACGCGAATCTCGGCGCCCTGCTGATGGCGACCGGCCACGCCTACGACTCGCGCGGCGGCCAGACGCTGGCGGCGGCGATCACCTCGCTGATGACCGGCACCGCCTACCGGCGCTCGGCCGAGCTGGCCGGCATCGTCGGCGCCTACGAGGGCTTCGCCCGCAACGCCGACGCCCACGCCCGGGTCATGCGCAAGCACGCGGCGGCCAACGACGCGATCCGCCCGGTGGGCGCCGACGACGCCGACGTGCTCAAGGCCGCCACCGCCGAGTGGCAGTCGTGCCTGGAGATCGGCGCGGACAACGGCTGGCGCAACGCCCAGGCCTCGGTGCTCGCACCCACCGGGACCATCGGCTTCATGATGGACTGCGACACGACCGGCATCGAGCCGGACTTCTCGCTGGTCAAGTACAAGAAGCTGGTCGGCGGCGGCTCCATGCAGATCGTCAACCAGACCGTGCCGCGCGCGCTCCGGAGCCTGGGCTACCAGGAGGAGCAGATCGAGGCGATCGTGGAGTACATCTCCGAGCACGGGCACGTCGTCGACGCGCCGAGCCTGCGCCCGGAGCACTACGAGGTCTTCGACTGCGCCATGGGCGAGCGGGCGATCAGCCCGATGGGCCACGTGCGGATGATGGCCGCGGTGCAGCCGTTCATCTCCGGCGCGATCAGCAAGACGGTCAACATGCCGGAGACGGCGACCGTCGAGGACGTCGAGAACATCTACTTCCAGGGCTGGAAGCTCGGCCTCAAGGCGCTGGCGATCTACCGCGACAACTGCAAGGTGGGCCAGCCGCTGTCCGACGCGAAGGCCAAGAAGGCCGACGCCAAGGTCGAGGTCGAGGCCGCCCCGACCGCCCTGTCGCACCCGGTGCGCAAGCGCCTGCCCAAGAAGCGCACCAGCATGACGACGTCGTTCAGCGTCGCCGGTGCCGAGGGCTACATGACCGCCGGCATGTACGAGGACGGCAGCCTCGGCGAGGTCTTCCTCAAGCTCGGCAAGCAGGGGTCGACCCTGGCCGGTGTCATGGACGCCTTCTCGATCGGCATCTCGATCGCGCTGCAGCACGGTGTGCCGCTGGAGACCTACATCCAGAAGTTCACCAACATGCGCTTCGAGCCGGCCGGCATGACCGACGACCCGGACATCCGGATCGCCCAGTCGGTGATGGACTACATCTTCCGCCGCCTCGCGCTGGACCACCTGCCCGTGGACAAGCGGGCCAACCTCGGCATCTTCAGCGCCGAGGAGCGGGCGGCCCAGGTGTCGGGCTACGACACCCCCGCCTCGACCGCCGCGGTGGTCGAGGAGGAGGAGGTCGACGTCGAGGCGCTGCGCGGCTCGGTGCCGACCGAGGCGCCGGCCAAGCCGGAGGCGAAGAAGAAGGACGTCACCGAGGCCCACAGCTCCGCCGAGCTGCTGGAGCTGGTCACCGGGACCGCCACCGACGCGCCGCTGTGCATGACCTGCGGCACGAAGATGCGCCCGGCGGGCAGCTGCTACGTCTGCGAGGGCTGCGGCTCCACCAGCGGCTGCAGCTGAGCCAGTCGCCGTCCACCGGCCCGGTACCGCGCTCGCGGTGCCGGGCCGGTGGCGTTCGGCGGACCTGGTCTCAGTCCCGGGCGGGCGGGACGGTGCGGCCCAGCGCGGTCAGACGCTCGGCCCGTGCCTCGCGCAGCAGCTGCTCGATGCGGGGGTCGGCCAGGACCGCCGCCGTCCGGACGGGCACCTTGCGGAACGACTTCCCGGTGCCCTCCAGGAGCCCCTCGCCGCCGGTCAGCGCCGCACCACGGTTGAACCCCAGGTTCAGGTGCCGGGCGTGGACGTCGAGGTAGGCGTAGTGCTCGCTCATCTTCTTCGGGCCGATGCCGTAGCCCACCGTCTCCTGGTGCGGCCACACCACGCGGACGACCTCCGGGTCGATCCGGCGGACGAGGGCGTCCGCGGCGCGCACCAGGTCGGCGACCTCCTGGCCCACCGCGGCCAGCAGTTCCTCCAGGTCCCCGCTCCCCGCCACGACCCCATCCTGCCCGCCGGCACCGGGCGGGGTGGATCGTCAAGACCATTCCGCCGACAGCACGACAATTCCGCCCATTGCGATATCGGCCATTTCCGCGACGACGGGGAATGGCTCGGCCGCCAGGATCCGGGAGTACCGACACCCGGACGGAAGAGGTCGAGCACCATGGACAGCAACGCCCAGGTCGTCTCGCGCACGGCGCGGCTCGCCGCAGGGGGAGCGGCGGGGACCCTCTCGGACGCCGTCTACGAGCGGCTGCTCCGCGAACGGGTCATCCTCCTCGGCCGCGAGGTCGACGACGAGATCGCCAACCAGCTGAGCGCGCAGGTCCTGCTGCTCGCGGCCGAGGACCCCCGGCGCGACATCCACCTGTACGTCAACTCACCCGGCGGTTCGGTCACCGCCGGTCTGGCGCTGTACGACACGATGCGCTTCGTCGACTGCGACGTCGCCACGTACGGCCTCGGGATGGCCGCGTCGATGGGGCAGTTCCTGCTCACGGCGGGCACCCCGGGGAAGCGCTACTCGCTCCCGCACACGCGGATCATGATGCACCAGCCGTCGGCCGGCGTCGGCGGGACGCAGTCGGACATCACGATCCGGGCCGACATGCTCCGCAGGCTCAAGCAGCAGGTGAACGAGTTGCAGGCCAGGCACTCCGGGCAGCCGGTGGAGCAGATCGAGGCCGACTCCGACCGGGACCGCTGGTTCACCCCGGACGAGGCGCTCCGCTACGGCCTGGTCGACCACGTCGTCGCGTCCGCCGGGGCGCTCCCGGCGCCGGACCCGTCGCGGTACGGCGGCTGAGGGTGGGCGGTCACCGCTCCCCGGACGGGGACCCGCCGGCGGAGGCGAGGGACAGGGACTGGGCGCCGACCACCGCCAGCACCTCGAGCTTCTCGTGGCTCTCGGTGCCGGGCGCGGCGGTGTAGACCATCAGCCGGTGCGCCTGGTCGGGGTCGATCAGCGTCTGGCAGTTCAGCTCCAGCCGGCCGACCTCGGGGTGCTGGTAGCGCTTGACCTCCGCCGGGTGGACGCCGATCTCGTGCGCCTCCCACAGGATCCGGAACTCCTCGCTCCGCGCGAGCAGCAGGTCGGCCAGCCGCGCCGCCCGCGACCCCGGACCCCGCATCGTCACGATGGCGCGCAGCCCGGAGGCGTACATGCGGGAGAGGAAGGCGTGGTCCTCCGCCACGTGCAGCTCCCGGCACGACAGGTCGGTGAACCAGCGGTACCCCCGGCTGCGGGCCGGACCGGTGAACCGGGTGGCGTCGCCCAGGAGGGCCACCGCGGGCGGGGTCTGGCGCAGGGTCTCGCCGATCTCGGTGACGATCTCGGCCGGGGTGTCCCCGAGACGGTCGAAGATCCGCAGCAGCCCCGGGCTGACGTGCTCGCTGCTCGCCCCGCGCGGCGGCGGCTGGTGGCCGACCAGCCGGAACAGGTGGTCGCGCTCGTCGAGGGACAGGTGCAGCCCCATGGCGATCGAGGCGACCATCTGCTCCGAGGGCTGGGGCCCGCGCTCGCGCTCCAGCCGCGCGTAGTAGTCGGTCGACATGTGGCACAGCGCGGCCACCTCCTCGCGCCGCAGCCCGGCCGTCCGGCGCCGCGGGCCGCGGGGGAGCCCGACGTCCTCGGGCCGGAGCGACTCCCGGCGGCGGCGCAGGAAGTCGGCCAGGCCGGCTCGGTCGATGGCCACGTGTCTCCTCGGTGTCCGGGTGCCCGCCACGCCGGCGGCACGACTGGTTCCTACCGGGGCCGCGCGAGCTCAGCCACGGCCTGTCGATCCCCCTCTCGCGGACCCGCAGAGGGGGATCGACGGGCCCTGCCTCGCGGCGGCGGCGCGGGCGACGGTGGACCGACGGCGCGACCAGCGCGTCCACCGAGGAGGAGGCCCAGCGATGGCCCGCACGACGATCGACATCAGCGTCCCCGACCTGGCGGGGAAGCGCGCAGTGCTCACCGGCGGCAGCGACGGCATCGGCCTGGTCCTCGCCCGCCGCCTGGCCGCGGCCGGCGCGGACCTCGTGCTGCCCGTCCGCGACCGCGGCAAGGGCGAGGCGGCGGCCGCGGAGATCCGGGCACGGGTCCCCGGGGCGCGGATCACGCTGGGCGAGCTCGACCTGTCCTCGCTCGCGTCGGTCGCCGCCTTCGCCGGTGACCTGCTCGCCGACGGCCGGCCGGTCGACGTCCTCCTCAACAACGCCGGCGTCATGACCCCGCCGGAGCGGCGCACGACCGTGGACGGGCACGAGCTGCAGTTCGGCACCAACCACCTCGGCCACGTCGCTCTGGTGGCGCACCTGCTCCCGCTGCTGCGCGCCGGCCGGGCCCGGGTCACCACCCAGGTGAGCGTCGCGGCGAACCGCAACGCGATCAACTGGGAGGACCTGCAGTGGGAGCGCTCCTACGACGCGTTCCGCGCCTACAGCCAGTCCAAGATCGCCGTCGGCCTCTTCGGCCTCGAGCTGCACCGGCGCAGCGAGGAGCTCGGCTGGGGGATCACCAGCACGATCGCCCACCCCGGGGTCGCGCCGACGAACCTGCTCGCCGCCCGTCCCGAGATCGGCCGGCTCGAGGAGCCCCGCGAGATCCGCCTGATCCGGCGGTTGTCGCGGCTGGGCATCGCGGGCACGCCGGAGACCGCCGCCCTCCCCGCGCTGCTCGCCGCGACCTCGCCCGGCGCCGCCGGCGGCCGGTTCTACGGCCCCCGCCGGTTCGGCCACATCAGCGGCCCGCCGGCCGAGCAGGCGCTCTACCGCCGGCTGCGCAGCCCCGAGGACGCCGCGCGCATCTGGGCGCTGTCGCAACGGTTGACCGGCGTCCCGTTCCCCGCGGGAGGGGGCAGGGACAACGGCCCGGCGCTGGGCGTGGCCGGCGGCTCCCGCCTCCCGGCCTGACGGTGCTCCCCGGGACGGCGTCCGGAGGCTGCGCCGCGGTCGCCCTCGTGGTCGTCTGCCTGGTGCTCGTCGCCGAGGCCGGCCTGCTCGTCGGGGTCGTGCTGCCCGCCGGGTCGCTGGTCCTCGGCCTGGGCGTCCTGGCCGGTGCCGGCGCCGTCCCGGCGCCCCTGGCCGCGGCCGGCGTCGCCGTCGGCACCGTGCTGGGCGCCGCCCTCGGCCACCGCGCGGCCCGCCGGCCGCGCGCCGCCGGCCTCCTCCGGCTGCCGGCGCCGGCCCGGCGCCTGGTCGACCGGACGACGGCGCCGTGGCGGACGGCCGTCGGACGGCGTCCGGTGCGAGCGGCCGCCACGGCGCAGTTCGTCGCCGGGGCGCGCACCCTCGTGCCCCGCCTCGCCGCGGCCGAGGGCGTGCCGGTCGCCACCATGCTGCGCGGCACGGTGCCCGCGGCGCTCGTCTGGTCCGGGGGTCTCGTCGCGGGCGGCGCCCTGGCCGGTGCCGCGCTGCCGCTGGTCCGCGACGCGCTCACCGCCGCGGGCGTCGTCCTCGTCCTCGCCGCCGGCGCCTGGCTGCACCTGCGCCGCCGGCGGCGTCAGCGCTCGGGGAGGCGGCGCATCCCGGACCGGCCGGCGTCCGGAGCCGCCGCGGTCCGGAGCAGGGGGAGCGCACGCAGCGGCACCAGCCGGGAGAGCGCGACGACGCTCGTGGACCGGACGACGCTGGCGGACCGGTCGAGCTGCACCAGCGTCCGCTGCAGCTCCTCGTGGGAGCTGGCCGCCACCCGGCACAGCACGTCGCCGCGGCCGGTCGTGGCGTGCGCCTCGAGCACCTCCGGGATGGCCTCGAGGTCGCGCTGCACCGCCTCGATCGCCCCCTGCGCGATCTCCAGCGTCACGAACGCCTCCACCCCGAACCCGGCGGCGCGGACGTCGATCTCCGGCCCGTAGCCCGTGACCACCCCGGCGTCCTCCAGGCGCTGCAGCCGCGCCGACACGGTGCCGCGCGCGACCCCGGTGATCCGCGACAGCTCCAGGACGCCGGCCCGCCGGTGCTCCCGCAGGGCGGCCAGCAGCGCCAGGTCCAGCGCGTCGAGCGTGACGCCGTCCGCCATCCCCGTCGTCCTCTCCATGCCGTCGGACCTGGGCACGGCGCCCAGTTGGCACCGGCTCCAGCTGCCCCGACTGGTCAGCCCGCGCAGCAGCAGGGGTACCGGTTGCCCAGCAGCCTGCCCGCGGTGTGTCCTGCGTCGCAAGACACCCCGCGACCGGGAGGGACGGGCATGACCCTCGAGCAGGCACTGGACGACGAGCGCGCGGCGCAGCTGGACCCCGAGCAGCTCCGGCAGCTCGTCGGGCTCGTCGAGCACGACCCGTCCGGCGACCCCTTCCCGGTGTCCGGCTGGGACTCGCTGGTGTGGGTGGTCGGCAACGCCACCCAGGCCGCGCACTTCTACCAGTCGGCGTTCGGCATGGAGCTCGTCGCCTACTCCGGCCCGGAGACCGGCAACCGCGACCACGTGGCCTACGTGCTGCGCTCGGGGGCGGCCCGCTTCGTGCTGACCGGCGCCTACGACCCGGCCAGCCCGCTGGCCGACCACCACCGCCGGCACGGCGACGGGATCGTCGACATCGCGCTGACCGTGCCCGACGTCGACAAGTGCATCGCGCACGCCACGGCCACCGGCGCCACCGTCCTCGAGCAGCCGCACGACGTCACCGACGAGCACGGCACCGTGCGGATGGCCGCCATCGCCGCCTACGGCGACACCCGGCACACCCTGGTCGACCGCTCCCGCTACTCCGGCCCGCACCTGCCCGGGTTCGTCGCCCGCACGACCACCCACGTCAAGCGGCCCGGCGCCCCCGCCCGGCTGTTCCAGGCCATCGACCACGTCGTCGGCAACGTCGAGCTCGGCGCCATGGACGAGTGGGTGGCCTTCTACAACCGCGTCATGGGCTTCACGAACCTCGCCGAGTTCGTCGGCGAGGACATCGCCACGGAGTACTCGGCCCTGATGAGCAAGGTCGTCGCCAACGGCAACCACCGGGTCAAGTTCCCGCTCAACGAGCCGGCGCCGGGCAAGAAGCGCTCGCAGATCGACGAGTACCTGCAGTACTACGGCGGCCCGGGCGCCCAGCACGTCGCGCTGGCCACCGGCGACATCCTCGGCACGGTCGACGCCCTGCGCGCCGAGGGCATCGAGTTCCTCGCCACGCCGGACTCCTACTACGAGGACCCGGAGCTGCGGGCGCGGATCGGCGAGGTCCGCGTGCCGATCGAGGAGCTGCAGTCGCGCGGCATCCTGGTCGACCGCGACGAGGACGGCTACCTGCTGCAGATCTTCACCAAGCCCACCGGCGACCGGCCGACCGTCTTCCTCGAGCTCATCGAGCGGCACGGTTCGCTCGGCTTCGGGAAGGGCAACTTCAAGGCCCTGTTCCAGGCGATCGAGCGCGAGCAGGCCCGGCGCGGCAACTTCTGAGAAGGGGCGCCCAGGAGGACGGCATGGCGTACTACCGGCGGGTCGGCGAGGTCCCGCACAAGCGGCACACGCAGTTCCGGCGTCCCGACGGCGGGCTGTACTCCGAGGAGCTCGTGGGGGAGGAGGGCTTCTCCTCCGACTCCTCGCTGCTGTACCACCGCGGCCTGCCCTCGGCGCTGGTCGACGCCCGGCCGTGGGAGCTGCCCGACCAGTCGCTCACGCCCAACGCCCCGCTGCTGCCGCGGCACCTGCGCCTGCACGACCTCTTCCCCGGCGAGGAGCACAAGGCCACCGACCCGGTGACCGGCCGCCGGCTGGTCCTGGGCAACGCCGACGTCCGCCTCTCCTACGCCGTCAGCTCCCTGACCAGCCCGTACTACCGCAACGCCGTCGGCGACGAGTGCGTCTTCGTCGAGCGCGGCACGGCCACCCTGGAGACGACGTTCGGGGCGCTCGAGGTCGGTGCCGGCGACTTCGTCGTCGTCCCGCGGGCCACCACGCACCGCTGGGTGCCCACCGGCGACGCGCCGCTGCGCACCTACGTGGTGGAGGCGGGCTCCCACATCGCGCCGCCGAAGCGCTACCTGTCGCGCTACGGGCAGTTCCTCGAGTCGGCGCCGTACTGCGAGCGCGACCTGCGCGCCCCGGTCGAGCCGCTGCTGGCCGAGGGGACCGACGTCGAGGTGTACGTGAAGCACCGGGGCCCGGGCGGGCCGGCCGGCACGGTGCACGTCGTCCCGGAGCACCCGTTCGACGTCGTCGGCTGGGACGGCTGCCTGTACCCCTACGCCTTCGACGTCGCCGACTTCGAGCCGATCACCGGCCGCGTGCACCAGCCCCCGCCCGTGCACCAGGTCTTCGAGGGCGCCGGCTTCGTGATCTGCGCGTTCGTGCCGCGCAAGGTCGACTACCACCCGCTGGCGGTCCCGGTGCCCTACTACCACGCCAACGTCGACAGCGACGAGGTCATGTTCTACGTCGACGGCGACTACGAGGCCCGCAAGGGCTCGGGCATCGGCCGCGGCTCGGTGTCGCTGCACCCCGGCGGGCACACCCACGGTCCGCAGCCGGGCGCGGTCGAGGGTGCGCTGGGCGCCGACCGCTTCGACGAGCTCGCGGTCATGGTCGACACCTTCCGCCCGCTGGAGCTGGGGGAGGGCGGCGCCGCCGCGGACGACGGCCGGTACGCGTGGAGCTGGGCGGGGCGAGGCCCGTCGCGATGAGCGGGACCTGGCTCGACCTGCCCGACGGCACCGGCTTCGGCCTGGACAACCTGCCGCACGGCGTCTTCTCGACCCCCGGCACCCCGCGCCGGACCGGGATCGCGGTCGGGGACGCCGTCCTGGACCTGGCCGCGGTCACCGGGGACGACGTCCACGCCACCGGCTCGCTCAACGCCTTCATCGCCCGCGGCCCCGCGGCGTGGCGGGAGCTGCGGGCGCGGGTCACCGGCTGGCTCACCGACGAGCGGCACCGCGCGCAGGTGGAGCCGCACCTGCTGCCCCGGGACGGCGTCACGCTGCACCTGCCGGTCGAGGTGGCCGACTACGTCGACTTCTACAGCTCTCGGCACCACGCGGAGAACCTCGGCCGGATCCTGCGGCCCGGGTCCCCGCCGCTGCTGCCGAACTGGAGGCACCTGCCGGTCGGCTACCACGGCCGCGCCGGCACCGTCCGGGTCTCGGGCACGCCCGTCGTCCGGCCGCGCGGGCAGCGGCCCACGCCCGACGGTCCGCCGTCCTTCGGCCCCTCGCAGCGGCTCGACGTCGAGGCCGAGGTCGGGTTCGTCGTCGGTGCGCCGTCCGAGCTCGGCGCCCCCGTGCCGGTGGGCGCCTTCGCCGACCACGTCTTCGGCGTCTGCGTCGTCAACGACTGGTCGGCGCGCGACCTGCAGGCGTGGGAGTACGTGCCGCTCGGGCCGTTCCTCGGCAAGTCGTTCCTGACCTCGGTGTCGCCGTGGGTGGTGCCGCTGGCCGCGCTCGAGGCGGCCCGCGTGCCGGCGCCGCCGCGCGACGTCCCGCTGCTGCCCTACCTCGACGACGACGACGGCCGGCCGTGGGGCCTGGACCTCGCGCTCGAGGTGCGGCTGAACGGGGAGGTCGTGAGCCGGCCGCCGTTCGCCGACATGTACTGGACGCCGGCGCAGCAGCTGGCCCACCTGACGGTCAACGGCGCCGCGCTGCGCACCGGTGACCTCCTCGCCTCGGGCACGGTCAGCGGGCCGCGGCGCGACCAGCGCGGCTCCCTCGTGGAGCTCTCCTGGGGCGGGGAGGAGCCGCTGGTCCTGGCCGACGGCACGACACGGACGTTCCTGGAGGACGGCGACGAGGTGACGATCGGCGCCACCGCGCCCGGGGGGGACGGCGGCCGGATCTCCCTCGGCGAGGTCACCGGACGGGTCGAGCCGGCGCGCTGAGCGGGCGCCGGGCAGAGGGAGGAGCACGGGAGATGTTCGAGGAGGCGCAGCTGTACTCCCCGGTCGAGGAGCACGGTGACGGCAGCGTGACGGTCCACCTCGCGCCGAACCACCCGGGCGTGGCGGACCCGGTCTACCTGGCTCGGCGCAGCGCCATCGCCCGGGTGGCGCTGGACTGGCGGCCCGGGCAGCCGGTGCCGGCCGTCGAGTACACCGACGAGGAGAACGAGGTCTGGCGCACGGTCTGCCAGGAGCTCACGGCCAAGCACCGCCGGCTGGCGCACTCGGCGTACCTGGCGGCGTGGGAGGACGTCGACCTGCCCACCGACCGCATCCCGCAGCTGACCGAGGTGTCCGAGCGGGTCGGCGCCCGGACCGGGTTCACCTTCGACCCGGCGCCCGGCCTGGTGCCGCTGCGGCAGTTCTACGGCGCGCTCGCCGACCGGACGTTCCACTCCACGCAGTACATCCGGCACGCGTCCCAGCCGCTCTACACCCCGGAGCCCGACCTCGTGCACGAGGTGATCGGCCACGGCGTCGCCCTGGCCGCGCCGCCGTTCGCGGAGCTGCACCGGCTGACCGGCGAGGCCGCGCGGCGGCTGCAGGACGAGGCGGCGCTGCGGTTCCTGGCCAAGGTCTTCTGGTTCTCCTGCGAGTTCGGCGTGATCGTCGAGCGCGGTGAGCTGCGCTGCTACGGCGCGGGGCTGCTGTCGTCCTACGGCGAGATCGAGCAGTTCCGCTCGGCCGACATCCGGCCGCTGGACCTGCTGGAGATGGGCACCGCGGAGTACGACATCACCCACTTCCAGCCGGTCCTCTACCGGGCGGAGTCCCTGGACCACCTGCTCGACGTCGTCGGCGGGTTCTTCGCCGGCATGGACGACGAGACGCCCCAGCGCCTGGGGGCGACCGCCGCCACGACCTGAGCCCGGGCGGGGCTCCGGTCGTGGCCGCCGTTTGACCGGCGACTCCACCGGCTAGGGGGCTGCGGCGCCGGTCGACCGCCGGCGGACCGCCCGCCACGAGGGAGCCGCATGCGCGCCACACCCGGTCCGGCAGTGCTGTGGCTGGTGCGCCACGGGGAGAGCCAGGGCAACGTCGCCGACGCGCAGGCCGGGGCCAGCGGGGCGGCCCGGCTGCAGCTCGACGTCCGCGACCCCGACGTCCCCCTGTCCGACACCGGCCGGCGGCAGGCGGCGGCGCTGGGCACCTGGCTGCGCGACCTGCCCGCCGACCGGCGGCCGACCGCGCTGCTCAGCTCGCCCTTCACCCGTGCCGCCGACACGCTGCAGGTCGCGGTGGAGGCGGCGGGGCTGGACCTGCCCGTCCGCTACGACGAGCGGCTGCGCGAGCGGGACTTCGGCGCCTTCGACGGGATGACCGGTGCCGGGATCCGCGCCGAGTACCCGGAGGAGGCGCGCCGCCGCGACCTGCTCGGCAAGTTCTACTACCGGCCCCCGGGCGGGGAGAGCTGGGCCGACGTCGCGCTCCGCGTGCGCAGCGTCCTGCTCGAGGCGCGCCTGGACTCCCCCGGGGAGCGGCTGCTGGTCACCTCCCACCAGGCCGTGGTCACGGTGTTCCGCTTCGTGCTCGAGCAGCTCACCGAGAAGGAGCTGCTGGACCTCGAGAAGCGCGACCCGATCGCCAACTGCTCGGTCACCCGCTACGAGGCCGACGGCGACGGCGTGCTGCGGCTGGCCGAGGCCAACGCCGTCACCCACCTGGAACGGGCGGCCGAGCCCGTCACCGAGGAGGAACCCGTGCCCGGAGAGCCAGGTGCCGGCCGTGGCTGAGCGCGACCACGAGCTGGTGACCCCGCAGCTGCTGCGCCGCTGGCGGCTGCCGGCGCCCACCGGGGGCAAGGAGTCCCGCGGACGGATCCTCATCGTCGGGGGCAGCGCCGAGGTGCCGGGTGCGGTGCTGCTGGCCGCCGAGGCCGCCATGCGGGCCGGCGCCGGCAAGCTGCAGGTGGCCACGGCGGCCAGCGTCGCCAGCACGCTGTCGGTCGCCCTGCCCGAGGCGCTGGTCCGCGGGCTGGAGGAGACATCGGGCGGCGCGCTCGCCGTCGAGGGGGTCGAGCGCGTGCGCGCCCTGGCCGAAGGGGCCTCCGCGGTGCTCGTCGGCCCCGGCATGACCGACGTCGAGGAGGCCCAGCGCTTCGTCGACCGGCTGCTGCCGCACCTGGAGTGCCCCGTCGTCCTCGACGCGCTCGGCATCTCCAGCGTCACCGCCGACCCCGGGTGCCTGCAGCGGCTGGAGGGCCGGGCGGTGCTCACCCCGAACCCCGGCGAGCTGGCCCTCACGCTGCACCGGGAGACCGACGAGGTCGACGAGGACCCCGCCGGCGCGGCGCTGGAGCTCGCGGAGAAGGCCGGCGCCACCGTCGCGGTCGGGGGCGCCGTCTCGTGGGTGGCCTCGCCCGGCGGCGCCCTGTGGCGCGACGAGAGCGGCGGCGCCGGGCTCGGTGTCTCCGGCTCCGGCGACGTGCGGGCCGGGGTGACCGCCGGCCTGCTGGCCCGCGGCGCGGAGCCCGACCAGGCCGCCGTGTGGGCCGCCCACCTGCACGGCCGGGCGGGGGAGCGGCTGGCCGCGGCCGTCGGCGGCCTCGGCTTCCTCGCCCGCGAGCTGCCGGCCGAGATCCCGCGGGTCCAGGCGGAGATCGAGATCTGACCCCGCCGGCCCCGCGGACGTCTCACCCGACGTGCGGGCGGGCGAACCCCGAGACCATCGGGTGCAGCTCGGCGGTCAGCCGCCCGGAGGTGACGGCGGGGTCGCCCTCGCGGACCCGCTCGGCGTCGGCCGGGTCGTCGACCTCCAGGACGCCGAGCCCCCAGGCGCCGGTCGGCTCGACGACCGGCC
This sequence comes from Blastococcus sp. SYSU D00813, assembly GCF_054050735.1. Lineage (NCBI taxonomy): Bacteria > Bacillati > Actinomycetota > Actinomycetes > Geodermatophilales > Geodermatophilaceae > Blastococcus > Blastococcus sp. SYSU D00813. The sequence goes on along the minus strand of NZ_JBJGZX010000016.1, from coordinate 27,817 downwards.
CGAACACGACCGCGGTGCCGCCGGCCAGCAGGCCGTCCCAGTAGTCGCCGTGCTCCTGCATGACCGCCGCCTCCTCCGGGCTCATGGTGAAGGCGAAGTCGGGCCGGGGCGGGAGGAGCTTGTAGAGGAAGTACTGCTTGTCGCTCATCGGGGGTCTCCGGGTCCGGGAGGGCCGTCGGGGGAGGGCGGCCCGCCGAGGAGGGCCGCGAAGGAACCGAGGATCGTCGCCCACCCCTGGGTGAACGACCCGCCGGCGTAGCCACCGGGCAGGGCGCAGTCGGCGGTGAGCTCGGCATCGGTCAGCGCCTCCCAGCCGCGGTGCTCGACGGCGACCAGGGTGCGGGCGGCGCCCAGCTCGGTGAAGGTCAGCTCGACCTCCGTCGCCGTCCCGGTCACCAGCCAGCTCATCGCGAAGCGGTGCGGCGGGTCCCAGACGCGCACGGTGCCCCAGTCGACGGTGCTGCCGTCGTCCCAGGTCTCGTAGACGCGGCCGCCGAGGCGCTGCTCGAACGTGACGTCGCGGACCCGCCCGCCGCCGGCGGAGAAGGGCTCGACCGGCCACCAGGCGCCCATCGTGGCCACGAAGACCTCGAAGGTGTGCGCGCGGTCGCTGCCGACCACGGTCGACTGGCGGATCGGGGGACGGCGCAGCGGCAGCACCGTCGCGCCGGGGGGCTCACCCGCGGTCGTCATCGTCGCCCTCCCTCGCGGCTGTGTCCCGGGCGGATCCGTCCCGGGCGGCACGGTCCCGGGCGGCACGGTCGGCCTCCACCAGGCGCCGGGCGTCATCCAACGCCGACGCCCACATCTCGTCCAGGAACTGCCGCAACTCGGCCAACCCCTCCGGTCGCGCCCGGTACAGCCGCCGGGTGCCCTCCCGGCGCTCGCTGAGCAGCCCGGCGCTCTTGAGCACGGTGAGGTGCTGGCTGACCGCCGTCCTGGTCACGTCGAAGGCCGCGGCGATCTCACCGGCGGCCAGCTCCGAGGAGGCGACCAGCCGCAGGATCGCCCGGCGCCTGGGCTCGGCCAGCGCGCGCATCGCCTCGTCCAGCGGCTCTCCGGCCGCCGCAGCCGCGGCGGGCACCGGTCAGTCCCAGAGCCCGACGGTGTTGCCGTCGGGGTCGGCGAACAGGGCGAAGCGCCCGTACCCGGCGGGCAGGTCGGTCGGCGGGACCAGCCGGGTCCCGCCCAGCTGCTCGGCCCGCAGGAGGGCGGCCTCGAGGTCGTCGACGCGGACGTAGATGCGGACGCCGGCCGAGTCCCCCTCCTCGACCGGGCCGATGCCGCCGCCGATCGCGGACTCCCCGGCCGCCGTGTCGACCAGGCCGTACCCGCCCATCTCGGGGTCGGTCGCCACCTGCCAGCCGAACAGCTCGCCGTAGAAGCGCTGCGCCCGCGCGGAGTCGTGGCTGCTGACCTCGAAGAACGCCACCGGAGCACCCATGACCTGCCTCCATCCACTCGATCGGTCCATCCGTCAGTGACAGCGAACGTTAGTAATGGCTGACGGAAGACGCAAGGGGTGGGTCGTGCCGCCGTGGTGACGGTCGGTCACCGGCGACGTCGGCGTGGCGCCACGCGGGGGGAAAAGACCTGTTCACGACTGTCGGCGGGGGTGCGTAGGGTGACCGACCGCAGCGTCTCGCGCCCGCTGAGGTGGGCACGGCGACCGCTGTGGGCGGCGCGGGACCGGGCGGCTCCCGCTCTCCTGCGCCGCCGGGCCCTCGGTGGCCGCGGCCGGCGACGGCCACGGCGCGCGCCGGAACACCGCCGGGAGCCCCCCGCGGCGTCCCCCCGGGCTCGCGGTCGGCGAGGAGAGGGCGGGCACCGCCATGGGCAGTCGCAGGCCGGCCTCCGTGGCCCGGCAGGGAGGGGGCTGACGGAGACCCGGGGCCGAGCCCCCTCGCAGGGGTGAGGTCCGCTGCAGTCCCGGCTCCGGCAGGGCTCGCAGGGTCAAGGCCCGGCGCCGGCCGGCCGATGGGGAGACCGACAGCACACGGGGGACGAGATGGGGAGACAGCCGTGATCGAGACAGTGGCCGTCCGCGGAACGCGGTCACTCGGATCCGTCGACCGGTTCGGTGCCGTGGCCGTCGCCGGGCACGCGGCGACGCCGGGGCGCCTGTCGCGCCGTGGGCCCGGGGGTCTGCCCTGGTGGTGCGAGATCGTCCTGCTCGGCGCGCTGTACGCCCTGTACTCCCTGGTCCGCAACAGCGTGGGCGACGTCAGCACGGTGGCGTTCGAGAACGCCGCGGCGATCCTGCACCTCGAGGACGCCTGGAACCTGGCCGTCGAGCGGCCGCTCAACGCCTGGGTGCACGGGTCCGATACCCTCTCCGCCGTCGTCGCCCTCCACTACGCCACCCTGCACTTCCTGGTGACGCCGGCCGTGCTCGTCTGGCTGTACCGCCGCCGGCGGGGGCAGTACCGCGTGGTCAGCGGGGCGCTCATGGCGTCGACGGCCGTCGCGCTGCTCGGCTTCTACCTGATGCCGACCGCTCCGCCGCGGCTGATGAGCTCGGAGAGCTTCGTCGACGTCATGAGCCAGACGTCGGGCTGGGGCTGGTGGCCGGCCTCGGGCGCCCCGGCCAGCGACGCCATCAGCAACCAGTTCGCCGCGATGCCCTCCCTGCACTGCGCGTGGGCGCTGTGGTGCGGCATCGTGCTGGCCGTGATGGTGCGCCGTACCTGGGTCCGCGTCGTGGGGGTGCTCTACCCGCTGAGCACGTTCTTCGTGGTCATGGGGTCGGGCAACCACTTCCTCCTCGACGTCGTCGCGGGGGTGGCCCTCCTGCTCGTCGTCGGTGGTGCGGTCGTGCTGGCCGCGCGCCAGGTGCACAGCCGGCGGACGACGCCCGCCACGGCGTGACCGCGGTCGCGGGGCTCCCCGCGACCACCCGGCAGCGGCTCGGGAGGCTGCTGGCCGTCCACGGCCCCTGGCTCCTGGCCGCCGTGGCCGCCCTCGGGCTGCGGCTGCTCGACTCGCCCGTCGGGGACCTGCAGGCCGCCATCGCCCGCGAGCAGGCGGCCGAGTCCGGCGTGGGCGTCACCTACTGGTTCAGCTGGTACGGGGGCCTCTCGCCGGGCACCTACTCCTCGCTCGTGCCGCTGCTGTCGCTCGTGGTGGGCTCCTTCGAGCTCCTGGTGCTCGCCACCCTGGCCACGGCGGCGCTGGGGGTCCCGCTGTCCCGCGGCACGGCCCACCCCGCGCTCCTGCGGTGGTGCGTCGCCGCCGCGGCGGTCACCAACATGGCCGCGGGCCGGGTCGCGTTCGGCGTGGGCGCCGCCCTCGCGGCCGCCGCCGTCCTGGCGGTCACCCGCGACCGCGTCGTCCCCGGGGCCCTGCTCGTGGCGGCGTCGGGGCTGGCCAGCCCGCTGGTCCCCGCGTTCGCCGGCCTGGCCGCGGTGCCCCTGCTGGCCACCGGCGGGCTCCGGTCGCCGCGGGTCCGCGGCGTGCTCGCCGGCGCCGCCGCGGGGATCGCCGTTCCGTTCGTGCTGTTCGGCGCGGTCGGCTGGCAGCCGTTCCCCGGGCACGCGCTGGCCTGGGCGGCCGTCTGCAGCCTGGCGGCGTACCCGGCGCTGCGGGGGACGGCGCAGCGGTGGCTGCTGCCCGTGGCGGCGCCGGTGACCCTCCTGCTGTTCCTCGTGCCGACCGGGGTGGGCTCCAACCTCGGCCGGTTCTTCCACCTCGTGCTGCCCTGCCTGGTCCTCGCGTGGTCGCACTGGCGCGGGGTGCGGCTGCTGCTGGCGCTGCTGCCCTCCCTCCTCTGGCTCGTGCAGGTGCCCGTGTCCGACCAGCGCGCCGTGATCGAGGAGGGGTACTCCGCCGCGGAGTACGAGCCGCTGCGGCAGGCGCTGCTGGCCCGCGACGACCTGGCCGGCCACCGCGTCGAGCTGCTGGACAACCGCAGCCACGTCGGCTCGCACCAGCTCGGGCCCGAGGTGCTGCTGGCCCGCGGCTGGGAGAACCAGGCCGACGCCGAGTACAACGCGGCGATCACCGACCGGGCGATGCCCGACGCCGGCGACCTGCGCCGGTGGCTGCGGGAGAACGCGGTGGCCTACGTGGCGGTCGCCGCTGACCCGCTGGTCACCTTCCGCACCCGGTCGGTGCTGCAGCTGGTCGGCTCCGGCCTGCCGTACCTGACGCAGGTGTGGGCGGACGCGAACTGGACCCTCTACCGCGTCGAGGACCCGGCGCCGATCGTCCCCGCGCCCCTGACGCTGGTGGAGATCTCCCCGGCGCAGATGGTCCTCGAGGTGCCCGACACCGGCGAGCACCTGCTGCGCATCCGCCCGAACCAGTACCTGGTCGCCCGCAGCGCCACCGACCCCCGGGTCACGGCCTGCCTGACGGCCACCGACGACGACTGGGTCACCCTGCGCGCCCCGGACCCGGGCCGGTACGTCGTCGAGGGCGCCTTCTCGGTCTCGGCCGCGCTCGGCGGCGAGATGGAGGACTGCGCGTGAACGGGGCGGCACCGGCAGGTGGCCGGCCGGGCACGCCGGGCACGCCGCGGCTGGGTCCGGCACGGCCCGTCCTCGCATAGGGTGACCCGCGCAGCGCCGGGCGGGTCCTCCCGGGTCCCACCGGGCGCTGCATGCGGTGCGGGACGTGCGGCGTCCCGCCCTCGCGACCGGGTCCCCGCCGGGCCGCACGCGGCCGGCGGTGCGCCGCTCCCGCGGCGGGTGCCCGTGCGTCCGGACGCCGGACGGCGGGCGTGGGGTCCCGACCGTCGCGCCCGCGCGGTACCGGGCAGCGCCCCGGCCGCCGATGCTGACAGCGGGACGAGGACCGAGGAGGAGTGGGCGTGACCGACACCGTCGCCGTCAGCGGCACCCGGGTGGCCGGGGACGCGTACGGCCCCGCCGAGGTCGCCCTGGCGCCCACCGGCGGCCGCGCCGCCGTCCTCGCCGCCCTGCGCGCCCGCGTGCTGCGCCGGCCGACGGGTGTGCCGTGGTGGTTCGAGTTCGTGCTGCTGTACGGCCTCTACAAGGTCTACTCCTACGTCCGCAACGGCGTCTCCTGGGAGGCGCGCACCACCGCGTACGACACGGCCTCGGACATCCTCGCGGTCGAGGACGCCCTGCACCTGGCGGTCGAGCGCCCGCTCAACGAGTGGACGGCGGGCTCCGACGTCCTCTCCGCGGTGATGGCGCTGCACTACGGCTCGTTCCACCTCTACCTGACGCCGGTCGTGCTCGTCTGGCTGTACAGGCGGCGCCGGGCCCACTACCGGCTGGCGAGCACCGTGTGGGTGGGCACCACGTTCCTCGCGCTGGTGGGCTTCTACCTCTTCCCGACCGCCCCGCCGCGGCTCATGCCCGCGTCGGAGGGCTTCGTCGACGTCATGCGCGAGACCTCGTCGTGGGGCTGGTGGTCCAGCTCCGGCTCGCCGGGCCCGGACATGGTGAGCAACCAGTTCGCCGCGATGCCGTCGCTGCACTGCGCGTGGGCCGCCTGGTGCGGGGTCGTCGTCTTCCTGCTGGTGCGCCGGACGTGGGTCCGCGTGCTGGCGGTGCTCTACCCGCTGGTCACGTTCGTCTCGACCATGGCCACCGGCAACCACTACCTGCTCGACGTCGTCGCCGGCGTCGTGCTGCTGGGCCTGGTCGGCGGCGTCGTCCTGCTGGGGGCCCGCCAGGTCAGGAGCCGGCAGCCCGTCGGCCGGCGGACGGCGGGAGCCGCCGGGTGACGGCGGTCGCGGGTGCGCCCGCGACCGGGCGGGGCGGCCTCGGGCCCGTCCTGACGCGGACCGGCCCGCTGCTCGCCGCCGTCGTGGCCGCGGCCGCGATGTGGCTGCTCGACCCGCCGCTGGCCGACGTGCAGGCGGCGCTGGCCCGGGAGCAGGCCGCCGACGCCGGGGTCGGGCTGACCTACTGGTTCGGCTGGTACGGCGGGATCTCCCCGGGGGCCTACTCGTCGCTGGTGCCCTTCCTGTCGGCCGCCGTCGGGTCGCGGGTGCTGGTGCTGCTGGCGCCGCTGGCCGTGGTCGCCCTCGCGTTCCCGATCTCGCGCGGGACGGCGCACCCGGTCCTGTTCCGCTGGGCGGTCGCGGCCGCGGCCGTGAGCAACCTGCTCGCCGGCCGGGTGGCCTTCGCCGTCGGCGCGGCGATCGCGCTCGCCGGCGTGCTGGCGCTGCGCCGCGGGCGGCCGGTCGCCGGGGCCCTCGTCCTGGCCGTCTCCGGCCTGGCCAGCCCGCTGGTCCCGGCCTTCGCCGGGCTGGTCGCCGTCCCGCTGCTGGCCGGCGGCGCCCGCTCGCCCGCGGTCCGGGCCGCCCTCGCCGGGGCGGCCGGCGGCGTGGCGGTCCCCTTCGCCCTCTTCGGCGCGCCCGGGTCCTACCAGTTCCCCTGGACGACGCTGGCGCTGACCGTGGCCACCGCGCTGGTCGTGTGGCCGGCGCTGTGGCGGACGCCGCTGCGCTGGCTGCCGCCGGTCGTCGTCGCGGCCGCGGCCGTGCTGTTCGTGGTGCCCACCGGTGTCGGCGCGAACACGGGCCGGTTCGCCTACCTCGTGCTGCCGTGCGTGGTCCTGGCCTGGTCGCGGTGGGACCGCCGGCCGCTGCTGCTGGTGCTCGCGCCGGCCCTGGCCTGGGCCGTCTACGCCGGCGCCAACGACCAGGCGGCCGCGCTGGGCGACGGTTACCGGGCCGAGGACTACGCCGGGCTGCGCGCGCAGCTGGACGGCCGGGCCGACCTGGAGGGGTACCGGGTCGAGCTCGTGGACAACTGGTCCCGGGCCGGCTCGCACGTCCTGGGCCCGGAGGTCACCCTGGCCCGCGGCTGGGAGGACCAGACCGACAACCACCGCAACCCCGGGCTGCTCGAGCCGGGCGGGGAGGACGCCCGGGGCTACCGGCAGTGGCTGGCCGCCAACGCGGTCGCCTACGTCGCGGTCGCGGCGGACCCGGTGACGCGGGACCGGCCCGAGGAGGCCCTGGTCCGCTCCGGCCTCCCCTACCTGACGCAGGTGTGGGCCGACGAGCGCTGGACGCTCTACCGGGTCGCCGACCCCGCGCCGATCGTCCCCGAGCCGCTGACGCTGGTCTCGGCCACGCCGGCCGAGCTCGTCGTGGCCGTCCCCGACACCGCCGTGCACCAGCTGCAGGTCCGGCCCAACCGCTACCTGGTGGCGCGCAGCACCACCGACCCGGAGACGACGGCCTGCCTGACGGCCACCGACGACGGCTGGGTCACCCTCAGCGTCCCGGAGCCGGGCACCTACACGCTGGCCGGCGACTTCTCGCTCACCACCGTCCTCGGCGGCGACGAGGGCAGCTGCAGGTAGCACCGGGCGACCGGCGAGGATGCGGGCATGACCTACACGGCCGCCGCCGACCGCTACTCCGCCATGACCTACCGCCGCACCGGTCGCAGCGGGCTGGACCTCCCGGCCATCAGCCTCGGCCTCTGGCACAACTTCGGCGACGACGTCCCGCTCGAGCGCCAGCGCGACGTCCTGCGCCGGGCCTTCGACCTCGGGATCACCCACTTCGACCTGGCCAACAACTACGGCCCGCCGTACGGCTCGGCCGAGACCAACTTCGGCCGCCACCTGCGCGACGACCTCCGCCCGTACCGCGACGAGCTGGTCATCTCCACCAAGGCCGGGTGGGACATGTGGCCCGGCCCGTACGGGCAGGGCGGGGGCTCGCGCAAGTACGTGCTGGCCAGCCTCGACCAGTCGCTGCGCCGGATGGGCCTGGAGTACGTCGACGTCTTCTACTCCCACCGGCCCGACCCCACGACGCCGTTCGAGGAGACGATGGGCGCGCTGCACACCGCGGTGCAGTCCGGCCGGGCGCTGTACGCCGGCATCTCGTCCTACTCGCCGGCCGACACCGCGCGTGCCGCGGCGATCCTGGCCGACCTGGGGACGCCGCTGCTGATCCACCAGCCCTCGTACTCGATGCTCAACCGCTGGATCGAGACCGAGGGGCTGCTCGACACCCTCGCCGACGTCGGCGCCGGCTGCATCGCCTTCTCCCCGCTGGCACAGGGGATGCTCACCGACCGCTACCTGGACGGCGTGCCCGCCGGGTCGCGGGCCAGCCAGGGCAAGTCGCTGTCGACCGACCTGCTCACCGACGAGGCGCTGACCCACGTCCGCGCGCTGAACGAGATGGCGGCCGCGCGCGGCCAGTCGCTGGCCCAGATGGCCCTGGCCTGGGCGCTGCGCGACCCGCGGGTCACGAGCGTGCTCATCGGGGCCAGCAGCGTCGGGCAGCTCGAGCAGAACGTCGCGGCCCTGCAGCGGCCGGACTTCAGCGACGAGGAGCTCGCGCGCATCGACCAGCACGCCGTCGACGCCGGCATCGACCTGTGGGCGGGCGCGCGCACCGCCGGCGAGCGGGCCTGAGCCCGGCGCCCGGTCCAGCCCCTGGGCTGGGACCCGCTCAGCCGCCGATCCCGGCGAGCAGCCAGTCCAGGCCGCGGTCGAACGTGCCGGCCAGGCCCGCGCTGCGCTCGCCGGGATCGGCGTCCTCGGGGCCGGGCTGCACCTCGAAGGCGGCGAAGCCGATCGTGTAGACGATCAGCACCCGCAGGGCCTCGCGCGCCTCGACGCCGGTGACCCCGCCGCGGGCGAGCAGCCCGGTCACCGCCGCGCCGAGCCGCCGGGCGTTCGGCCCCCGGGCCCCGCGGCCCAGGTAGAGCGGCACCAGACCGGGGCAGGCCAGCAGCACCTCGTGCGTGCCCGCCATCAGCTCCCGCAGGCCGGCCCGCCACTCGGTGCCCTCGGCCGGGTCGGGGACGGCGGCGAGCGCGTCGTCGAGCAGCTCCTCGACGAGGTGCGCCTTGTCCGGCACGTGGCTGTACAACGCGTTGGGGGCCACGCCGAGGCGCTGGGCCAGGGCGCGCATCGTCAGGCCGGCGAGCCCGCGCTCGGCCAGCAGTCCCCGCGCGGCGTCGAGCACCTGGGCGCGGGTCAGCCCGGCGCGCTGACCGGGGGTCCTGCGGCTCTCCACGCTGGCGAACTGTACGCCGTCCAGCTACTATTGGACAGCGTACAGTTCACCCTCCCGAGGAGTCGCCATGAGCACCGTCGCCCTGTTCCACTCCGTCCTCGGCGTCCGGCCGGGGGTGCTCGACGCGGCGGACCGGCTGCGTGCCGCCGGGCACGAGGTGCATGTGGTCGACCAGTACGACGGCCGGGTCTTCGACGGCTACGAGGAGGCGATGGCCTTCGCCGAGGGCCTCGGGTACCCGGCGCTCATGGCGCGGGCCGAGGCGGCCGTCGCCGACCTCCCCGACGGCTTCGTCGTCGCCGGCTTCTCCAACGGCGGGGGGATGGCCGAGTACGTGGCGACCCGGCGGCACGTGGCCGGCGTCGTCCTCCTCTCCGGCACCCTGCCGCTGGAGGTGCTGGGCGTGGCGGCGTGGCCGGCCGGCGTCCCGGCGCAGGTGCACTACGCCGTCGGCGACCCGTTCCGGCAGCAGGAGTGGGTCGACGCGGTCGTCGGCTCGGTGCGCGCGGCGGGAGCGGCGGTCGAGGCCTTCGACTACCCGGGGTCCGGGCACCTGTTCACCGACGCGTCGCTGCCGGCCGAGTTCGACCCGGCGGCCACCGAGCTGCTCTGGTCACGGGTGCTGCCCTTCGTCGCGGGTGCTACGAACGCGGGGTGACCGCTGCCCGGACCCCCGAGGGGGCGTAGGTGGAGCTGGACGACGTCGCCGACGAGCTGTACGAGGTGCCGCCCGAGGAGTTCGTCGCGGCGCGCACCGCCCGCGTCGACGACGCCCGCGCCGCGGGGGACCGGGTGCTCGCCAAGCAGATCGGCGCGCTGCCCAAGCCCTCGACCGCGGCGTGGGTGGTCAACGTGCTGGTGCGGGCGCACCGCGACGAGATCGAGGCGCTGGTCGAGCTCGGCGGGCTGCTCCGCGAGGCGCAGGACTCGCTGGCCGGTGACCAGCTCCGGGCGCTGAACACCCAGCGCGGGCAGCTGCTCTCCGCGCTCACCCGGCAAGCCGCCGCCCGCGCCCGGGAGCGCGGGCACGCGGTCAGCACCGCCGTCTCCGGCCAGGTGGAGGACACCCTGCGGGCCGCGATGGCCGACCCGGAGGCCGGCGAGGCGGTCCTCGGCGGCCGGCTCACCTCGCCGCTGTCCTACAGCGGCATGGGCGGGGTCACCGGCATGCGACCGCAGCTGCGGGTCGTGCCGGAGCCGGCGCCCGCACCGGCCCGCGGGGCGAAGGCGGCGGGCCGGGACGAGGACGCCGCCGGCCGGCGGGCCCGGGAGGAGCAGCGCCGCCGCGAGCGGGAGGAGGAGGCCCGCCGCGCCGCCGAGGAGAAGCGCCGGCGGGAGCTGGCCGAGGCGCGCGAGGAGGCGGCCGCCGCCGCGGCGCTGGCGGAGGAGACCGCCGCCCGCGCCGCGGAGGAGCGTGACCGCGCCGGCGAGCTCGACGAGCGGCACGAGGAGCTCCGGGCGCGGGTCGAGGAGCTCACCGCGGAGCTGGCCCGGGCGGAGGAGGAGGCCGCCGAGGTCGCCGCCGAGCTGCGCCGCGCCGAGCGGCACCGGACCACCGCCGAGCGCCAGGCCCGCGACGCGGCCGCCGCCCGCGACCGCGCCGAGGAACGCCTCCGGGAGCTCGAGGACGAGGGCTGAGCGCGCGGGCGGGCCGGCCTGCGGGCGGGGGAGCGGGCCGGGTCAGCCCATCGTCTTCTGGCCGTCCAGGGACTCCCGCAGGATGTCGGCGTGACCGGCGTGCTGCGCGGTCTCGGCGACGATGTGCAGGAACACCCGGCGGGCCGAGCGGCGCGCGCCCGGCTCGAACCACGGCGCCGGCGGCAGCGGGTGGTCGGCGTCGAGGTCGGGCAGCGTCGCGACCAGCTCGTCGGTGCGGGCGGCGACCGCGTCGTAGTGCGCGAGCACGTCGGCCAGCGTCTCGCCGTCGGCCATGTGCCACTCGGCCTGCCAGCGGGCCATCTGCTCCGGGTCGTCGGGGCCGGCCATCGCCGAGGACCCCTGCTCGATGAAGTCGGCCCAGCTGGACTCGGTGTGCGCCACGTGCTTGAGCAGGCCGCCGAGGGTGAGCTCGCTGGCGGTCGTGCGCTGCCGGGCCTGCTCCTCGGTCAGCCCCTGGACGGTGTACCGGAGGAAGAAGCGGTGGGCGCGCAAGGTCTCGAGCAGGTCGGCGCGCTCGCGGGTGAGGGTGGTCGTGGTCATGGCTGTCGCCTCTCGCCGTCGGGATCCGATGGGAGGAGTCTGTCGGCCATCGGTGCCAGTTCCTGACCGCATTACCGGAGAATCTCGGGACGTGGCCGACACCGGGAACCGCACGCTCCGCCTGCTCTCCCTCATGCAGGACCGCCGGCACTGGGCCGGGATGGACCTCGCCGAGCGCCTCGGGGTCTCGCTGCGCACGCTGCGCCGGGACGTCGAGCGGCTGCGCGACCTCGGCTACCCCGTCGAGGCGACCCCGGGCGTCGCCGGCGGGTACCGGCTGGCGCCCGGCGCGTCGCTGCCGCCGCTCGTCCTCGACGACGAGGAGGCCGTCGCCCTCACCGTCGGGCTCCAGGCCGCGGCGCAGGCGGCGGTCGCGGGCATGGCCGAGTCCTCGGTCCGGGCGCTGGCGAAGGTGGTGCCGGTGCTGCCCCCGCGGCTGCGCCGGCGGGTGGACGCGCTGGCCGCCGCCACGGCCGCCGTCCCGTGGGCCGGCGGGGACGGCGCGGTCGACCCCGGCGTCCTCACGACCGTCGCCCAGGCCTGCCGGGACACCGTGCGCCTGTCGTTCGACTACACCGCCGCGAACGGCGAGCGCAGCGAGCGGCTCGTCGAGCCGTTCCGGCTGGTGCCGCTGCGCCGCCGCTGGTACCTCGTCGCCCACGACACCGGCCGCGGCGACTGGCGGACCTTCCGCCTCGACCGGCTCGGCGACCCGCGCGCCACCGGGGCCCGCTTCGCGCCCCGGCCGCTGCCCGGGGACGACGCCGTCGCGTTCGTGCAGGCCGGGCTCGGCATGCGCCCCGGGACGCCGGTGACCGCGGTGGTGCGCGCACCGGCCGAGGAGGTGCGCCGGCGGATCGGCCGCTGGGCCACCGTCACCGACGACGGGCGGGGTGGCAGCCGGGTCGCCATGGAGTCCGACGCGCTGGAGTGGGCGCTGTTCGCCCTCGGGACGACGGAGGCCGAGTTCACCGTCCTCGAGCCGCCCGAGCTCGCCGAGCGGGCGCGGGCCTGGGGGAGCCGCTTCGTCCGCGCTGCGCGGCGGGCCCCCTCGCAGGGGCCCGCCGCGGGCTCGCGAGCGGTGGGGGGCGAGGGGTCACCCGACTAGCGTCGGGGCATGACGGAGCACAGCCACCGCGTCGCGGTGGTCACGGGGTCGGAGTCGGGGATCGGGCGCGCGGTCGCGGTGGCGCTCGCGGAGCAGGGGCACGACGTCGGCGTGACCTGGTACCGCGACGAGGCCGCCGGCCGGGCCACGGTCGAGGAGGTCCGGTCGCTGGGGCGGCGGGCCGAGCTGCGCCACCTGGACCTCACCCGGCTGCCGGAGGCCGCCGACGTCGTCGACGAGCTGGCCGTCGCCCTCGGCGGGCTCGACGTGCTGGTCAACGACGCCGGCACCGGGCACACGACGCCGCTGCTGGAGCTGGACCTCGGCACCTGGCGGGAGGTGCTCGCCACCGACCTCGACGGCGCCTTCCTCTGCCTCCAGCGGGCCGCGCGGCGGATGGTGGCCGGCGGCCGGGGCGGGCGCATCGTCAACATCACCAGCGTGCACGAGGTCGCGCCCCGGGTCGGCGCGGCGGCCTACTGCGCGGCCAAGGGCGGCCTCGGGCTGCTCACCAGGGTGGCCGCGCTCGAGCTCGCCGAGCACGGCATCACCGTCAACGCGGTGGCGCCGGGGGAGATCGCGACGGCGATGACCGGGCAGGAGGACGAGGACCCCACCGCGCCCGGGCACGAGCGGCCGGGGGTGCCGCTGCGCCGGCCCGGCGACGCCCGCGAGGTCGCCGCGGTGGTGGCCTTCCTCGCCTCCCCGGGGGCCGGCTACGTGACCGGGGCGTCGTGGGCGGTCGACGGCGGCATGCTGCAGATGGGGCCGATGGCCGGCTCCCACCTGGGGTCCGACGACTGGCGGCGCGGCTAGGCCAGCAGCTCCTCGAGCCGCGCGCGGTCCGGTCCGGGGACGGGGCGGGGCGCAGCCGCGCCGAGGGCCGCCAGCCGCTCCCGGACCAGGGGCCGGGCCAGCACCGCGCGGGGCGTCTCCAGGCAGAGGACGACCTCGAGCAGAGCCCGGAACAGGTCGGGGTCGGTCGCCGCCCCCGCCTGCAACCGGGTCGTCGGCGACACCGCCGGCGGGGCCGGGCGGCCCTCGGCGAGCGCGCGCATCTCCGCGATCCGGACCCGGTCGGCCGCGACCTGGTCCCGGTAGAACGGCTCGACGGCGGCCGCGGTGGCCTCGGCGAAGGTCCTGGCCAGCGCGGCCGGGTCGGCCAGGTGCGCGGCCACGACCGCGCGCAGCAGCTGGGTCTGCACCGCGCCCATGCTCAGCCCGCGCCCCGCCGAGGGGTTGGTGCAGGCCCACGCGTCACCGACGGCCGCGAACCCGGTGACCACCGGGACGCCGTCCACCACGTAGGACCGGTGGCAGTCGAGGGTGCCGGCCATGGCGCGGACGCCGTCCAGCGGGCGGCCGTCCAGCCAGTGCGCGTGCGTCGGGCAGGCGGCGACCACCCGGTCGAAGGCGTCCGGGTCGCGCAGCGCCTTGAGCAGCCGGTCCCCGGTCCGCGCGAACAGGGTGACCGACCAGGTGTCGTTGTCCCCGTACAGCGACAGCACCGAGAGGCTGCCGATCGGGACCAGCAGCGGGGCGCGGCGCACCGGCGGGGTCGGCCCGGTCAGGTAGCGGGTGTAGTAGACGAAGCCGAGGTCCTCGGCCTCCAGCAGCGGCGCGCGGGCGCCGATGCCGGCCAGCCAGTCCGCCGACCGCGTCCGGCGCCCGCCGGCGTCGACCACGAGCTCGGCGCGGAGCACCTCGCCGGTCGTCGTCCGCACGCCGGTCACGTGCGGGACGCCGGGCAGGGCCGACGCGCCGGTCTCCAGCCCGGCGACGCGCACCCCGCGCCGGATGGTCACCCCGGGCTCGTCCTCGGCCGCCGCGGCGACCACCGACTCGACCACGGGACGGCGCCCGGTCACCACGCGGAACCGCTCGTCGCCGGGCCGCCGGGTCCGGTCGGCGATCGCCGGCGGGAAGGCGTCCAGGGGGTCGACGGTGGCGCACCCGGCGGCGACCAGCCGGTCGGTCAGCCCCGGCAGCTCGGCGTCGCACACCTCGCGGAAGCGGGCGTGCAGCGTGTGCGGCTGGTGGAACTGCGCCACCCCGTGCCGCCGCCACGCCTGCCAGGCCTCGGCCGCGGTGGCCGGCGCGCCGTCGGGATCGGCCTCGAGCACCGTGACGTCGTGGCCCTCCCGGGCCAGCTGGAGGGCGGCGACGAGCCCGATGACGCCGCCGCCGCAGACCACGATCCCGGCCATGCCCGACCTCCCGGACCCCCGTGGCTCGCGGCCACCGTGCCGGGGACGGGGAGGGGGGACCAGGGTCCTCCGGCCCTCCGCGCTCAGCGGGTGCGGGCGCGCTTGACCCGGTAGAGCTCCTCGTCGGCGCGGCGGAGCAGGTCGTCGAGGGTGTCGCCCGGGCGGGCGGACGCCGTGCCCGCCGACCAGGGGGCGGGGTGCCCGGCCCGCAGCCGGGCGAGCAGCTCGCGCGCCGCGTCGCCGTCGGTGGCCGGCAGGCAGAGCACGAACTCGTCACCGCCGTGGCGGCCCAGCAGGTCGGCGCCGCGCAGCTCGCGGCTCCAGGCCCGGGCGAGGGAGCGCAGCAGCTCGTCGCCGGCGGAGTGCCCCGCCTCGTCGTTGACGGCCTTGAAGTGGTCGAGGTCCAGGACGGCGACGGTGAGCGGCTCGCCGCTGCGCAGCGCGTGTGCGAGGTCGCGGGCCGCCTCGGTCTCCCAGCTGCGCCGGTTGGCCACCCCGGTGAGCGGGTCGGTGCCGGCGGCGTGCCGCAGCTGGGCGGAGATGCGCAGCTGCGCCTCGCTGAGGACGACCACCGTGGTGACGGTCGTGACCCACGGCGAGGTGAAGCCCGTGGGCGCCGCGGCGACGGCGCCGGCCGTGGCGGCGAGCAGGAGCAGCGCGACGTGCAGGCGGGCCGGGCGCGGCGGCAGGAAGTGGCCGGTGAAGACGCCGACGGCGACCATCGCCGGACCGAGCCCGACGACCCCCGCGGTCGTGACCGACTGCCAGGCCAGCGCACCCACGAGCAGGCTGACGACGGCGAGCGCGAGGTGGACGCCGCGGTCGGGCAGGTCGGCCCGGCGCAGCCACAGGTAGCCCGAGGCGCCGAGGCCGACGAGGGCGAGGACGCCGAGCAGTGCCACGGGGGAGCGCTCCGCCATCGGCCACAGCGCGCCCACGGCGCACAGCAGCCCGCTGACGCCGTACAGCAGCGCGAGCAAGCCCACGCCGGTGGCCCGGTCCCCGTGCACGTCCTCTCCTCCCCGTCCCGGACAGCATCGACCGGGAGGGGGAGGTGCTGCAGGACGGGGGACCCGAAGGGGGGAGCGGAGGAGGTCAGCCGGTGAGCTCGGTGGGGACGGCGACCACGTCGACCATCGCGCCGTTGCGGTGCACCGTCACCGGCAGCGGGACGCCGATGGCCTCGGCGAACAGCAGCCGCTGCAGGCTCTGCGCCTCGGCGACGGGGGACCGGCCGGCCTCCAGCACGAGGTCGCCGGCGTGCAGACCGGCCCGCGCCGCCGGCGAGCCGGGGACGACGTCGAGCACCCGCAGCCCGCGGCGGCGGCCGGTGCGGGCGGCGAGCCCGGCGGGCAGCGGCGCCGGGGTGCTGACCAGGCCGAGGTAGGCGCGGCGCACCCGGCCGTCGGCGGCCAGCGCGGCGAGGATGCGCCGGGTCGTGGCGTTGACCGGCACCGCCAGGCCCAGCCCCCAGCCGGCCACGGCGGTGTTGATGCCGACCACCCGGCCGGCGGAGTCGGCCAGCGCGCCGCCGGAGTTGCCCGGGTTGAGCGCGGCGTCGGTCTGGATGACGTCCTCGACGACCCGCGCGGTCCGCCCGTCCCGGGTGGGCAGCGAGCGGCCCAGGCCGCTCACCACGCCGGCGGTCACCGAGCCGGCCAGGCCCAGCGGGTTGCCGACGGCGACCACGAGCTGGCCCACCCGTAGCCCGGCCGCGTCGCCGAGCACGGCCGGGTCGGGCACCGCGGCCCGCGCGCGGACGACGGCGAGGTCCGACAGCGGGTCGGCGCCGACGACGTCCACCCCGCTCTCGGAGCCGTCGGAGAACACGGCGCGGCCGGTGCGGGCGCGGCCGACGACGTGCGCGTTGGTGACCAGCAGCCCGTCGCCGGGGACGACGACCGCCGAGCCGGCGCCCCCGCGGCCGTCGGGCCCGGTGACCTGCAGTGCGGCCACGTGCGGCGCGAGCTCCGCGGCGACGGCGGTGACCGTGGCCGAGTAGGCGTCGAGCGCGGCGGCGTCCCGGTCCCTGGCGTCCTGGTCCCTGGTGTCCTGGCTCATGGCCCCTCCTGATTACGGGGTTACAGGCACCAGTGAACGCCGTCGGCGGCCCGGGCGCCGCTGGTCATGCCGTGGGCGAACACCGTCGCGATACTGACCCGGTGACGAGCTCCACCGCCGCCGGGCGGGCGGCCGCCGGGCGGGCCTGGGCGGAGCTGCGCCCCCGGCTGGCCGCCGACGCCGGCGCGGTGCTGGGGGAGGAGGCCGACGCCTTCCTCACCCGGGCGGACCTCGCGCTGCTCGACGTCCACGAACCGCTGGCCGACCTCTACGGCGACCGTGCCGACGCGCTGCTGGAGCGGACGCTGCGCGTCGTCCTGGCCGCGGCCGCCGACCGGCCGGCCGCGCTGCGCCGGCTGGACCGCCGCCGCGAGCTCGACCCGGGGTGGTTCCAGCGGGCGCGGGTGCAGGGCTACGTCTGCTACGTCGACCGGTTCTGCGGCACGCTGGACCGGCTGCCGCAGCACCTGGACCACCTGGCGGCGCTGGGCACCACCTACCTGCACCTCATGCCGCTGCTGCGCCCGCGCGAGGGGGAGAACGACGGCGGCTACGCCGTCGCCGACCACCGCTCGGTCGACCCCCGGCTGGGCACGATGGCCGACCTCGAGGCGGTCGCCGGCGCCCTGCACGAGCGGGACATGGCCCTGTGCATCGACCTGGTCGTCAACCACACGGCGCGCGAGCACCGGTGGGCGCAGGGGTGGCTGGCCGGCGACCCGGCGTACGCGGGCTTCTACACCGCCTTCCCCGACCGGACGATGCCCGACGCCTACGACGCGACCATCCCCGAGGTGTTCCCCGACCGGGCGCCGGGGTCGTTCAGCTGGGTGCCCGAGGCCTGCGGGGGTGCCGGCGGCTGGGTGTGGACGACGTTCTGGCCCTACCAGTGGGACCTCGACTACACCAACCCCGAGGTCACGCTGGCCGTGCTGGGCGAGATCACCTGGCTGGCCAACCGCGGCGTCGACGTCTTCCGGATGGACGCCGTCCCGTTCCTGTGGAAGCGGCTGGGCACCACCTGCCAGAACCAGCCCGAGGCGCACACCCTCCTGCAGCTGCTGCACGCGCTGACCCGGCTGGCGGCGCCCGGCGTGGTGTTCAAGGCCGAGGCGATCGTCGCCCCCGACGACCTGGTGCCCTACCTCGGCGCCCACGAGCGGTTCCGGCCCGAGTGCGAGCTGGCCTACCACAACACGCTCATGGTGCAGCTGTGGAGCAGCCTGGCCACCCAGGACGTCCGGCTGGCCCGGCACGCGCTGGGGCGGATGCGGCCGGTCCCGCCGAGCACCACCTGGTGCACCTACGTGCGCGGGCACGACGACATCGGCTGGGCGGTGACCGACGAGGACGCCGCCGCGGTCGGCCACGACGGCGCGGCGCACCGGCGCTTCCTCAACGACTTCTACGCCGGCCGCTTCCCCGGGTCCTTCGCCCGGGGCGCGCTGTTCCAGGAGAACGAGACCACCGGCGACGCCCGGATCTCGGGCTCCGCCGCCTCCCTGTGCGGCATCGAGGCGGCGCTCGAGTCGGGTGACGCCGCCGCGCTCGAGGCCGGGGTCCGCCGGCTGGTCCTGCTGTACTCCGTGGCCTACGCGTGGGGTGGCGTACCGCTGCTCTACATGGGCGACGAGCTGGCGCTGCGCAACGACCGCGGCTACCTCGCCGACCCCGCCCGCGCCCCCGACAACCGGTGGATGCACCGCCCGCCGATGGACTGGTCGGCGGCCGCGCGGGCCGCCGACCCGGCCACCCTGGAGGGTCGCGTGCTGGCCGCGATCCGCCGGCTGGGCGAGGTGCGCCGGTCGCTGCTCTCCCTGCGCGGCGGCGTGGAGTCCCAGCTGCTCGACGCCGGCGACGACGCCGTCCTGGCCTGGCGGCGCCGGCACCCCCGCGGCGGGGCCTTCGTCGGCCTGGCCAACGTCGCCGCCGGCCCGCGCGCCGTCCACGCCGACGCGGTCACCGGCTTCGGGAGCCTCGCCTGGGTGCACGGCAGCGACGGGCCCCTGGGCGTGCAGGACGGGCGGGTCGTCGTCCCCGGCCTGGGCTTCGCCTGGTTCGCCGAGCCGTGACCGCGCCGGTCGCGGCCACGCTCGGCGTGGAGGAGGAGTTCCACTGCGTCGACCCCGGCACCCTCGCGCTGACGCCGGCACCGCGCGCGGTCGCGGCCGCGCTGAGCGGGGACGCCGGCCCCCGCGTGCACCCGGAGATCGTGACCACCCAGCTGGAGACGACGACCGCGGTCTGCACGACGCTGGCGCAGGTGCGCGCGGAGCTGGTCGCCGCCCGGCGGGACGCGGCGGCGGCGGCCGCGCGCGACGGGCTGGTGCTGCTGCCGGCCTCCACGCACCCGTTCGGCACCTGGCAGCAGCAGCCGCTCACCGGCGCCGAGCGCTACCGGGCGATGGGGGCCCGCTGGGGCGTGCTGGCCCGCCAGCAGGACATCTGCGGCTGCCACGTGCACGTCGGGGTCCCCGATCCCGAGACCGCCGTCGCGGTCCTCGACCGGGCCCGCCCGTACCTGCCGCTGCTGCTCGCGATGACCGGCAGCTCGCCGTTCCACGACGGGGTCGAGACCGGCTACGAGAGCTTCCGGACCGTGTGGTGGGGCCGGTTCGCCCATTCCGGGGCGCCGGAGCGGCTGGGCTCGGCCGCGGCCTACCGCGAGGTGGTCGCCGGGCTGGTCGCCTCGGGCGTGGTCGCCGACGCCTCGCAGGTGTACTGGGACGTCCGGCCATCGTCGCACCTGCCCACCGTCGAGTTCCGGATCGCCGACGTGTGCACCTCCGTGGACGACGCCGTGCTGCACGCCGGCCTCGTCCGGTCGCTGGTCGCGGTGCTCGCGGCGCGGGCGGCCGACGGCGAGCCGGCGCCGGACCCGCGGCCGGAGCTGCTGCGGGCGGCCCGGTGGCGTGCCGCCCGCGACGGGCTGGGCGGGGAGCTGTTCGACCCCGTGCGCGGCGAGGCGGTGCCGGCGCGGGTGGCCGTCGACCGGCTGCTGGCCGAGCTGGCCGACGACCTGCGCGCCCGCGGCGAGGGGGACGAGGTGACCGGGCTGGTGCAGCGGCTGCTGGAGCGGGGCACCTCGGCGTCCCGGCAGCGCGCGGGCTGGGAGCGCAGCGGCGACCTGCGCGCGGTGGCCCGACAGGTGGTGGCCGAGGGCGCGCCGGGCTGAGCGCGTGTCCCGCCCGGAGGCGGGGGTACCGGGACGCCATGACCTCACGTCCCCTCGCCGTCGTCACCGGCGCCTCCAGCGGCATCGGCCTCGAACTGGCCCGGCAGTTCGCCACGAACGGCTTCGACCTCGTCGTGAACGCCGAGGACACCGAGCTGACCGCCGCTGCCCAGCAGCTGCGCGCCGAGGGGGTGGACGTCGCCGCGGTGCAGACCGACCTGCGCACCCGCGAGGGCGTCGAGGGCCTCTACGCCGCGGTCGTGGCCACCGGGCGGCCCGTCGCCGCCGTGGCCCTGAACGCCGGCGTCGGCAAGGGCGGGCCGTTCGTCGAGAACCCGATCGAGGACGAGCAGGCGATCATCGACCTCAACGTCACCGCGACCTTCCGGCTGGCCAAGCTCTTCCTCCGCGACATGGCCGCCCGCGGCGAGGGCAAGGTGCTGTTCACCTCGTCGATCGCCTCGACCATGCCCGGGCCCTACCAGGCGGTCTACAACGCCTCGAAGTCGTTCGTCCAGTCGCTGGCCGAGGCGCTGGCCACCGAGCTGCGCGACACGGGGGTCACCGTCACCTCGCTGATGCCCGGCCCCACCGACACCGAGTTCTTCGAGCGGGGCGACCTGACCGACACGAAGCTGGGCCAGGGACCGAAGGACGACCCGGCGCAGGTGGCGAAGCAGGGCTACGAGGCGCTGATGGCCGGCAAGGACAAGGTCGTGGCCGGGTCGCTCATGACCAAGGCCCAGGCGGCGGCCAACAGCGTGCTGCCCGACAAGCTCAAGTCCGCGGCCCACGCGAAGATGGCCGAGCCCGGCTCCGCGTGACCGTGCCGCGCCCGGCGGCGGCCGGCCGGCTCGACAGCCGCCCGGCCGCTCCGGCCGCGCTCCCGCACCCGCCGGGCGACCGCACGCTCGACCTCGGGCCAGGCGCGCAGGCGCGGCTGCTGGTGCCCGCCGGGGAGCCGGTCCCGCGGCCGCTGCTGGTGTTCTTCCACGGCGCGGGCGGCTCCGCGGCCCAGAGCGTGGCCGGGGTCGGCGACCGCGCCACCGCCCGCGGCGCCCTGGTGCTGGCGCCGACGTCGGTCGCCCGCACGTGGGACCTGATCGCCGGCGGGCTCGGCCGCGACGTCGCCGTCCTCGACGCGGCGCTGGAGCAGGTGTTCGCCCGGCGGCCGGTCGACCGGGTGGCGTTCGCCGGCTTCTCCGACGGGGCGTCCTACGCGCTGTCCCTCGGGCTGGCCAACGGCGACCTCGCCGAGACGGTGCTCGCCTTCTCCCCGGGGTTCGTCGCCGCCCCCGGCGTCGTGGGCCGGCCGCGGGTGTGGGTGTCGCACGGCACCGGCGACCGGGTGCTTCCGGTCGACCGGTGCGGACGCCGGGTGGTCGCCGACCTGACCCGGGCCGGCTACGACGTCACCTACGAGGAGTTCGACGGCGGCCACGTGGTCACACCCGACCTCGTCGTCGCCGCCCTCGACTCCTGGCTCGGCCCCGCGCCCGCCTGAACCCCGTGCGGCCCCGCTGCAAGGGCCCACGGCGGGCGTGCGAGCCGTGGGGGGCAGCGGGGTCCTCCCTCAGGCGGACTGGCGCTCGGTGACGTCCTCGTGCTTGGCGGCCTCGACGTCCTTGGGGCCGCCGGTCTTCGACACGGAGAACTCCGGTCCGAGCTGCTCGAGCGCGAGCCGGCCGTAGACCTGCTGCTGGGTGGCCACGCGCTGGGAGCGGCCGCGGCCCAGGAAGCTGATCAGCCAGTGGAACACGGTGGTGACACGGCTCTTGAACCCGACGATGTACATCAGGTGCACGACCAGCCACAGCACCCAGGCGATGAAGCCCTCGAACTTGAACTTCCCGATGTCGGCGACCGCGGAGAACCGGGAGATCGTCGCCATGGAGCCCTTGTCCTTGTAGCGGAACGGCTTCTGCGGGGCCTTGCCCTCCATGCGCAGGGTGATGGCCTTCGCGGCGTAGCGGCCGCCCTGGATGGCGACCTGGGCGACGCCGGGCAGCTTGTCCAACGCCATCATGTCGCCGACCACGTGCACCTCGGGGTGCCCGGGCAGGGTGAGGTCGGGCTGCACGGAGATGCGCCCGGCCCGGTCGACCTCGGCCCCGGTCTGCTCGCCGAGCTTGCGGCCGAGCTCGGAGGCCTGCACGCCGGCGGCCCAGATCTTGGTGGCGGCGGCGATGCGGCGCTCCTGCCCGTCGCCGTCCTTGACCGTCAGGCCGTTGGCGTCCAGGTCGGTGACCATCGCGCCCAGCTGCACCTCGACGCCGATGCGGTTGAGGTGCCGGCGGGCGCGGTCACCGAGCTTCTCGCCGAAGCTGGGCAGCACCATCGGCGCCGCGTCGAGCAGGATCACCCGCGACTGGGTCGGGTCGATGTTGCGGAAGTCCCGCTTGAGCGTGCGGCGGGCCAGCTCGGCGATCTGGCCGGCCATCTCCACCCCGGTCGGGCCGGCGCCGACGACCACGAAGGTCATCAGCCGGTCGACCTCCTCCTGGGAGGTGGCCAGCTCGGCCAGCTCGAAGGCGCCGAAGATGCGCCCGCGCAGCTCGAGGGCGTCGTCGATGCTCTTCATGCCGGGGGCGAACTCGGCGAAGTGGTCGTTGCCGAAGTACGACTGGCCGGCGCCGGCGGCGACGATGAGCTCGTCGTAGGGGTGCACGGTGACCCGCCCCAGGACGGTCGAGGTGACCGTGCGGGCGGTGAGGTCGACGTCGGTGACCTCGCCCAGCACCACCCGGGCGTTCTGCTGGTGCCGCAGGATCTCGCGGGTGGCCGGGGCGATCTCGCCCTCGGACAGGATCCCGGTGGCCACCTGGTACAGCAGCGGCTGGAACAGGTGGTGGCTGGTCTTGCCGATGATCGTGACGTCCACGTCGGCGCGCCGCAGTGCCTTGGCGGCGAACAGGCCGCCGAAGCCGGTTCCGATGACGACGACGCGCGGTCGCCCGGACGTGGGGGTCGCTGCAGTGCTGTCGGACGTCTCGGTGGCCGCTCGTGATGTCGTCATGATGACTCCATCCTCCCACTTGGACTCGGGTGCCGCCCGCCACCGGACGGGGCGACTCGGGACACAGTCCCGTGCTCTACCCGCCCGTCCGCCGATCACGCGGGCGGCCCCCGATCACTGCCGGATCGCGGCGGCCCGGGCCGCCCGGTAGACCGGGGGGATGCCACTGCCCCGCATCGTCCTGGTGCCCGGGCTGGGCCTGGACCGGCGGTCCTCCGCGCGGCTGCGGAGGCGGGTCGACGCGGACGTCGTCCTGCTGCCCGGCATGGGACGGCGCGGCCCGGTGCCCCCGCTGGACGCGCTCGCCGCCCGGCTGCGCGCGCACCTGGGCGACGGGCCGGTGGTGCTGGTCGGCCACTCGCAGAGCTGCCAGGTCGTCGCGGCGGCCGGGACCGACCCGCGGGTCGCCGCCGTGGTCCTGCTCGGCCCGACCACGGACCCGCGGCTGCGCTCGGCCCGCGGCCTGGCCGGCCGCTGGCTCGCCACGGCGTGGGCCGAGCCGTGGTGGCAGGTGCCGCTCGTGCTGGCGCAGTGGCTGACCACCGGGCCCCGCGCGATGGCGGCGCTGTGGCGGCGCGCGGCGCCCGACCCCGTGGCCGCGCGGCTGCGGGCGGTGGCCGTCCCGGTCACCGTCGTCCGCGGCAGCCGGGACCGGCTGTGCTCCCGCCCGTTCGCCGTCGCCGTGGCCGCGGCCGCGCCGCGCGGGCGCTACGAGGAGCTGCCCGGCGCGGCGCACATGACGGTGCAGACGCACCCCGACGCCGTCGCCGGCCTGCTCCGTGCGGTGTCGGCGGGGGTCCCGGCCGCGGACGGCCGGGACGGGACGGCGGACGTGTCACGATGACGCCATGGCCGCCACCTCCGCCTCCGCCGGCGCGCTGCTGCACCACGTGCGCACCGGCCGCGCGCGGAGCCGGGCCGAGCTGGTGGCCCTGACGGGTGCCGCGCGCAACACCGTCAGCGCCCGGGTGGACCAGCTGATCGCCGCCGGCTTCCTCGAGGAGGGCGGGCGCGGCTGGAGCACCGGCGGGCGGCCGCCGACGCTGCTGCGGTTCAACAGCCGGGCGGGGTGCGTGCTCGCCGTCGACCTCGGGGTGACCAGCGTCGACGTGGCCGTCACCGACCTGTCCGCGCAGGTCATGGCCTCGGCGGGGCACGAGATCGACATCGCCGAGGGGCCCGGACCGGTGCTGGCCGAGGCCGACCGCCTGGCCCAGGAGGTGCTCGCGGAGGCGGGCCTGTCGGTCGCCGACGTCCGCGCCGTGGGCGTCGGCGTGCCCGGCCCCGTGGAGTTCTCCACCGGGCGGCCGTCCCACCCGCCGATCATGCCGGGCTGGCACGACCACCCCATCCCGCAGGCCTTCCGCCGGTTCGAGTGCCCGGTGTTCGTCGACAACGACGTGAACGTGATGGCCCTCGGCGAGATGGGCGTGGCGGGCTCGGACCAGGACGTGCTCGTGGTCAAGGTCGGCACCGGCATCGGCTGCGGCGTCATCGTCGAGGGCAGCGTCTACCGGGGCGCCCAGGGCAGCGCCGGCGACATCGGGCACATCCACGTCGCCCAGCCCGACGGGCGCGAGGTGGTGTGCCGCTGCGGCAACGTCAACTGCCTCGAGGCCATCGCCGGGGGCGGCGCGTTGCTGCGGGACGCCCTCGCCGCCGGCCTGCCCGTGCGGACGACGCGCGACGTCATCGAGCTCGCCGCCCAGGGGGACGGCCGGGCCCTGGAGCTCGTCCGGGCGGCCGGGCGCACGATCGGCACGGTGCTCGCCGCGTTGGTCAACTTCTTCAACCCACACCGGATCGTCATGACCGGTGGGGTCGCCCAGGCGGGCATCCCGCTGCTCGCAGGCATCCGCGAGGCGGTCTACCGGCGCTCGATGCCGCTCGCCGCCCGGTCCCTGGAGATCACCGTCAGCGCCGCCCCGGACCTCTCCGGCCGCGTCGGCGCCGCCCTCATGGCCATCGAGGGCTTCCTCGACGAGGACTCGGTCCACCAGGCGCTGGCGCGCTGACCTGCGGGGTCCGCGGCCGCGAACCCCCTCCCCGCCACCGGACCGGCCCGGTCCCGGCACGTTGCGGTTCGGTAACTCCCGTCGCGTTGCTTGACCCGGTGTGACGCCGCCCATATGTTCACGCCTGCACGCACTAATGGTCAGCGTTGAGCAGAAGTGCCGCGGGGTGTTCCCCGTCGGACCTCCGCCGCGCTGGCGCCCGACCCGCTGGAGGCCCGGTGACCTCGTCCCAGGCGCAGACGCCGCTGCTGGAGATGCACGGCATCGTCAAGACGTTCCCCGGCGTGCGCGCCCTCGGGGGTGTGGACCTGGACGTGCGCGCCGGCGAGGTGCACTGCCTGCTCGGCCAGAACGGCGCCGGCAAGTCCACCCTCATCAAGGTCCTCGCCGGGGCGCACCAGCCCGACGCCGGCCGGATCACCTGGCGCGGCGAGGAGGTGACCCTCGCCAGCCCGCAGGCCGCGATGAGCCTGGGCATCGCCACGATCTACCAGGAGCTCGACCTGGTCTCCGGCCTCACGGTGGCCGACAACATCTTCCTCGGCCGCGAGCAGTCGCGGTTCGGGCTCACCCGGCCGGCGGCGGCCAACACGGCGGCTTCCCGGCTGCTCACCCGGCTCGGTCACCCCGAGATCCGTCCGACCGCCGAGGTCGGCTCCCTCTCGGCCGCCGCGCAGCAGATGGTCAGCATCGCCCGGGCGCTGTCCCAGGACGCCCGCCTGATCGTGATGGACGAGCCGTCCGCCGTCCTGGACAACGAGGAGGTCGAGCGGCTGTTCGCCGTCGTCCGCGACCTCACGGCCCACGACGTGGCCGTCGTCTACATCTCCCACCGGCTGGAGGAGATCCGCCAGATCGGCGACCGGATCACCGTCCTGAAGGACGGCGCCACGGTGGCCACCGGCCTGCCGGCCCGGGAGACCCCGACGCGGGAGGTCATCACGCTGATGACCGGCCGCACCATCGAGTACGTCTTCCCGGAGCGCCGGGCCCGGGTCGCCGCCGACCAGGCGCCGCTGCTGGAGGTCGAGAACCTGTCCCTCCGCGGCTCCTTCTCCGGCGTCTCCTTCACCGTGCGCCCCGGCGAGATCCTCGGGCTCGCCGGGCTGGTGGGCGCGGGGCGTTCGGAGATCCTCGAGACCGTCTACGGCGCCCGGCGCGCGACCGCCGGCACCGTCCGCGTCGCCGGCAAGCGGCTGCGCAACGGCGACGTCGGGGGCGCGGTGGCCGCCGGGGTGGGGCTGGCGCCGGAGGAGCGCAAGAGCCAGGCGCTCCTGCTCGGTGACTCGGTCTACCGCAACATCAGCATCTCCAGCCTGGCCCGGTTCGCCCGCGGCGGTTTCCTCGCGCGCGGGGCGGAGCGCGCCGCGGCGACCGAGCAGGTGCGCTCCCTCGAGGTGCGCCCCGCCGACGTCGACCGCGAGGTCCGCACGCTGTCCGGCGGCAACCAGCAGAAGGTCGTCCTCGCCCGCTGGCTGCTGCGCGAGTGCCGCGTCCTGCTCCTCGACGAGCCGACCCGCGGTGTCGACGTGGGCGCGCGGTCGGAGATCTACGCGCTGGTCCGCGACCTGGCCGACCGGGGCGTCGCCGTCGTCGTGGTCTCCAGCGAGATCCCCGAGGTCCTCGGGCTGGCCGATCGTGTGCTGGTCGTCGCCGACGGCGCGGTCGTGGCCGAGGAGCGCGCCGACGCGCTCGACGAGCACCGCGTGCTCGACCTGGTGATGGAGGGGACCGCCCACCAGGGCGCCCCGGTGTCCGCGACGATGCAGCACGAAGGGGACGTGGCATGAGCAGCAGCACCACGGCGACGACCGGAGGGTCGGCGGACGTGTCCGCGGCGCCGACCGGGAACGGCCGGGAGACCGGCAGGGGACCGGGCCTGATGTCCGGGCCGGTGGGCCGCAACCTCGGCCTCGTCGTCGCGCTGGTCATCCTCTGCGTCGTCGGCCTGATCACCGCCGGGGACCGCTTCGCCGACGTCGACAACGTGCTGACGATCCTGCGCGGCGCCTCGATCGTCGGCGTCGTCAGCATCGGCATGACCTTCGTGATCATCGGCGGCGGGATCGACCTGTCGGTGGGCGCCATCGCGGCGCTGTCGTCGGTGTGGGCCACCACCCTGGCCACGCAGCAGCTCGCCGAGGACGTCCACTGGATCGTCATCGTCTTCACGGCCCTGGTGGTCGGCGCGGTCGCGGGCCTGGTCAACGGCGTGGTGATCGCCTACGGCAAGCTCGCCGCCTTCATCGCCACCCTCGCCATGCTCACGGCGGCCCGGGGGCTCGCCGAGATCATCGCCAACCGGCGGACGCAGATCGTCCGGGACGACGGCTTCCTCGACTTCTTCTCCGGCGACGTGCTGGGCGTCCCCACCCTGGTCATCATCTTCGCGCTGGTCGCCGTGGCCGGCTGGGTCCTGCTCAACCGGACCACGTTCGGCCGGCGCACCTTCGCCGTCGGCGGGAACGCCGAGGCCGCCCGGCTCGCCGGGATCCGGGTGCAGCTGCACACGGTGAAGCTCTACGTGCTCTCGGGCATCACCTGCGGCATCGCGGCCGTGATGATCATCGGCCGGACGACGACCGGCAGCTCGACCCACGGCACGCTGTGGGAGCTGGAGGCGATCGCCGCCGTGGTCATCGGCGGCACGCTGCTGATCGGCGGCCGGGGCACCATCGTCGGCACCGTCCTCGGCGTGATCATCTTCTTCACGCTGGGCAACGTCTTCACGCTCAACGACCTGTCCAGCTCCGCGCAGGCGGTGGCCCGCGGCGTGATCATCGTCGCCGCCGTCCTGCTCCAGCAGCGGCTGGCGACCGGCAGCTTCACCTTCCGCCGACCAGGAGAGGGCGGCGCCTCCGGTGGGGCCGTCGTCCAGGGCAGCCCGGCCGGCGCGGTCTCCGGCGGCACCAGCGACCCGGGCGGCCCCGGCGGCGCCCGCCCCGGCACCCCCGCCTGAGCCGGGGGGGGGGGGGGGGCGCCCCCCCCCCCCCCCCCCCCCCCGCGCGGGCCCCCCCCCCCGCCCCCCCGCCCCCCCCCCCCCCGCCCCCCCGCCCCCCCACCGGCCCCCC
>NZ_JBJGZX010000015.1:0-114939 GCF_054050735.1 Blastococcus sp. SYSU D00813 | reverse complement strand
GTGTGTAGTAACAACCTACGGGGAAGCACCCCCCCCGCCCGCCCCCCCCCCCCCCCCCCCCCCCCCCCCCCCCCCCCCCCCCCCCCCCCCCCCCCCCCCCCCCCCCCCCGCCGGGGTGCCGTCGTCAGGCCCGGCCGGCCTCGACCGGCTCCTCGGCCGACTCCTCGGCCGGGGAGAACTCCAGGTGCCCCTCCCCCACCGAGACGCGCACCCGCTGACCGCGCCGGACCCGCCCGTCGAGCAGCAGGCGGGACATCGGGTTGTCGACCTCGCGCTGGATGACGCGCCGCAGCGGCCGGGCGCCGAACTCGGGCTGGTGCCCGCGCTCGGCCAGCCAGTCGACGGCCTCCGGGTCGAACTCCAGCGTGATGTCCTGGGCGGCCATCCGGCGACGGGTCTCCTCCAGCAGCAGGTCGGTGATCCGGCGCAGCTGCTCGGTCTCCAGCTGCTGGAAGACGACGATCTCGTCGATCCGGTTGAGGAACTCGGGCCGGAACGACTCGCGCAGCCGGCGCATGAGCCGTTCGCGCAGCCCGGCGTCGGCGGCCGCGGCGTCCCCGGTGCCGAAGCCGAGCGGGGTGTTGCGGCCCTGGATCAGCTCGGAGCCCAGGTTGCTCGTCATGATCAGCACGGTGTTCTTGAAGTCGACGGTCCGGCCCTGGGAGTCGGTCAGCCGCCCGTCGTCCAGGACCTGGAGCAGGGTGTTGAAGACGTCGGGGTGGGCCTTCTCGACCTCGTCGAGCAGCACCACCGAGTAGGGCCGGCGCCGCACGGCCTCGGTGAGCTGGCCGGCGTCCTCGTAGCCGACGTACCCGGGCGGCGAGCCGACCAGCCGGCTGACCGTGTGCCGCTCCTGGAACTCGCTCATGTCCAGCCGGATCATCCGGTCGGAGTCGCCGAACAGCGCCTCGGCCAGCGCCCGGGCCAGCTCGGTCTTGCCGACGCCGGTGGGGCCGAGGAACAGGAAGCTGCCGATCGGGCGGTCGGGGTCGGCCAGCCCCACGCGCGAGCGGCGGACCGCCTCGGCGACGACCGCCACGGCCTCGTCCTGGCCGACCACCCGCTGGTGCAGGTGCTCCTCCAGGCCGAGCAGCCGCTGCATCTCCTCCTGGGTCAGCTGGCTGACCGGGATGCCGGTGGAGCGGGAGACCACCTCGGCGATGTCCTCGACCTCCACGCAGGGCACCCCGGCGTCGCCGCCGGCGCGGGCCTGCTCCAGCCGCTGCCGGGCCGCGGCGAGCTCGTCGCGCAGCTCGGAGGCGCGCTCGTACTGCTCCGCGGCGACCGCCTGGTCCTTCTCCCGCTCCAGGCGGGCGACCTCCTGCTCCAGGCCCTGCAGGTCGGTCGGCGGGGTCTTCACCCGGCGGCGCACGCGGGCGCCGGCCTGGTCGATGAGGTCGATCGCCTTGTCCGGCAGGTGCCGGTCGGGGACGTACCGGTCGGCCAGCTCGACGGCCGCCACCAGCGCCTCGTCGGTGAACCGCACCTGGTGGTGGGCCTCGTAGCGGTCGCGCAGCCCGCGGAGGATCTCCACGGCGTCCTCCACCGACGGCTCGGGCACGAGGATCGGCTGGAAGCGCCGCTCGAGGGCGGCGTCCTTCTCGATGTTGCGGCGGTACTCCTCGAGGGTCGTGGCGCCGATGACGTGCAGCTCGCCGCGGGCCAGCGCCGGCTTGAGCATGTTGCCCGCGCCGCCCGACCCCTCCGAGGCCCCGGCGCCGACGACGGTGTGCAGCTCGTCGATGAAGACGACGACCTCGTCGGAGTGCTCGCGGATCTCGTCGATGATCTTCTTCAGCCGCTCCTCGAAGTCGCCGCGGTAGCGGGTGCCGGCGACCAGCCCGGTCAGGTCGAGCTCGACCACGCGGCGGCCGCGCAGGGTGTCGGGGACGTCGTCGGCGGCGACCTGCGCGGCGATGCCCTCGACGATCGCGGTCTTGCCGACGCCGGCCTCGCCGATGAGCACGGGGTTGTTCTTCCGCCGGCGGGAGAGCACCTCGAGCGTCTGCTCGATCTCGTCGTCCCGGCCGATGACCGGGTCGAGCCGCCCGTCGCGCGCCATCTCGGTGAGGTCGCGGCCGAACTCGTCGAGCGTCGGGGTGCCCGACGGCGGGCGGCCGCCGCCCTGGCCCGGGGCGCCGCTCCCGCCGCCGCCCCCGCCGGTGGCGGCCTGCTGGAGCGCCTCGGGCGTGATGCCGCGGGCGCGCAGCGCCTGCCCGCCCGGGGACTCCGGGTTGACCGCCATGGCGAACAGCAGGTGCTCCGGGCCGATGTAGGTGGACCCGAGCGCGCGGGACACCTGGTGGGCGTCGAGCAGCGTGCGCTTGGCGGCCGGGGTCAGGGCGGGCGGCTCGGCGCGCGGCTCCCCGCGGGGCGGCTCGCCGTCCAGCTGGCGGCGCAGCTCGTCGGGGTCGGCGCCCGCCCGGGACAGCAGGGTGCGAGTCGGCTCGTCCCCGGTCATCGCCCAGAGCAGGTGCTGGGTGTCGAGGTCGGCGTGCCCGGTCTCCGCGGCGTGCCGGGCGGCCGCGGTGAGCAGCTGCCTGCCGTGCTGGGTGAGCAGCTGGAGGAGGTCGATCCGCCGCGGGCCACCGCCGCCCAGGTACCGGGCGAGGAACTCGTCGAAGGGGCCACCGGAGAAGTACGCGCTCGTCATGCCACTCGATCCGTGAGGGAGGTCTCGCCGCCGTCGCTGGGCGGTCCGTCGTCCTGCCCTACCCCGGCCCGGCGACCGCCTAGCATCGGGTCGTGCCGGTCCTGCCCGCCTCGTTCTCGTCCCGCACGGTCTCCCGGGTGGCCCTGGCCAACGCGGTCGCCAACGGGCTGATCGTCGTCACCGGCGGGGCGGTGCGCCTGACCGGCTCGGGGCTCGGCTGCCCGACGTGGCCGCGCTGCACCGACGAGAGCTTCGTGGCGACCTCCGAGCTCGCCGGGCACGGGGCGATCGAGTTCGGCAACCGGCTGCTGACGTTCGTGCTGGCCGCCGTCGCCGTCGCGACCGTGGTGGTGGTGTGGCGCTCCCCGCGGCGCGACCTGCGCCGGCTCGCCGTCCTCGGCTTCCTGGGCATCCCGGTGCAGGCCGCGCTGGGCGGGATCACGGTGCTGACCGGCCTCAACCCGTGGACGGTGGCGGCGCACTTCCTGCTGTCGGCCGTCCTCGTCGCGTTCATGACGGTGCTGTACCTGCGCAGCCGGGAGCCCGGGGTGGGCCAGCTGCTGGTCCGCCGCCCGTTCGCGCTGCTGGTCAACGGCATCGCCGCGGCCACCGCCGCCGTCCTGGTGCTCGGCACCGTCGTGACCGGCAGCGGGCCGCACAGCGGCGACCTGACCGAGGACGCCGACGGGGACCTCCGGGTCGGCCGGATGGGCTTCGACCCCGAGCTGGTCAGCCAGCTGCACGCCGACGTCGTCTTCCTGCTCGTCGGGCTGACCGTCGCCCTGCTGGTCGCCCTGTACGCGACCGACACCGCCGGGCGCACCCGCCGGGCCGCCCGGGACCTGCTCGTGGTGCAGGTGCTGCAGGGCGTCGTCGGCTACGTGCAGTACTTCCTGCACCTGCCCGCGGCGCTGGTGCTGCTGCACATGCTGGGCGCCGTGCTGGTCACCGCCTACACCGCCCGCCTGGTCTGGTCGGTCCGCGGCCCGGCCTCCGAGCACCCCCTCGAGGCGCAGCAGGAGCCGACCCCCGCGAGCACCGTGCACTGACGACCCGCTCGAGCGATCGAGTGGTCAGCCCCCGCACAGTGCCCGTGCAGAGAAACGTCGAGAGCCGGGACCCTCCCCCGGAGCCGGGTACGGCACGTCGAGCCGAGGGTCCGGGTGAGCCGGGCACGGCGGGCAGCTGGGGTGGACCGATCGCGGGGGCCCGGAGGGTCCCCCGATCGGGACACGGGCAGCGGCTCAACGGCCGTCGGGGACGGCCGTTGGCCGCGGTGCGGTCCGGAGGACCGCAATCAGAAGAGCACGTCGATCGCGATGGCGATCGAGATCAGCGTCATCTGCGTGATGGACACCGAGAACAGCCGCATCGGCCGGTCCGGGACGCCGGCGCGGATCCGACCGAGCCACTGGTGGGACTCGATCACGTACCAGGCGCCGAGCAGCCCGCCGCCGATCGCGAAGGCCCAGCCCAGCACCGGGGTGATCGACCCCATGAGCAGGGTCGCGCCCAGCGTGGCCCACGCCCAGGCCACGGACTGCCGGCCGACGCTCTCCGGACCGGCCACGACCGACAGCATCGGCACGCCGGCGCGGGCGTAGTCGTCGCGGAACCGGCTGGCCAGCGCCCAGAAGTGCGGCATCTGCCAGCAGAAGACGATGGCGAAGAACACGACGGCCGGCCACGCCAGCGAGCCGGTCACCGCGGCCCAGCCGATGAGCACCGGCGCGGCCCCCGGGAAGGCGCCGAAGACGGTGTTGTGCCGGGTCCGGCGCTTGAGGACCATCGTGTAGACGATCGAGTAGGCCAGGATCGCGACCGCGGCGAGCGCGGTGGCCAGCGGCGTCGTCTCGAACCACAGGATGGCCAACGACGCGGCGGCCAGGACCAGGCCGAAGACGAGCGCGGCCCGCGGGGTGACCGCCCCGGAGGGGATGGGCCGGGTGCGGGTGCGCGACATCAGCCGGTCGATGTCGCGGTCGTACCAGCAGTTGAAGGTGTTCGCGGCGCCGGCGGCGAGCATGCCGCCGACCATGGTGGCGGCGACGAGCCGCCAGGAGGGCCAGCCGTCGGCGGCGAGCATCATCGCCGGCAGCGTGGTGACCAGCAGCAGCTCGACGAGCTTGGGCTTGGTCAGCGCGACGTAGGCGCCCACCACCGAGGTGACGCTGCGGGTGGAGACCGCCGGGCGCTCGGAGACCGCGGTCACCGGAGGGCCTCCCGAGGGCACGGGGTGCGGGGCTCCACCGGCGACGGAGACAGCACGGGGTCCCTTCCGGCCGGGTGTCGAACGCACCAACTGTAGCCCGCTGCCACCCCCGCGACGGGCGCGGATGACTAGGGTCGTGCAGGTTGGTGCTGCGGGTGCAGCGGGTAGGGCGGGGTCGCGACGACGAGGTCGGCGACGGCGCGGTCGTCGGTCCGGCGTCGGGGCCGGGGGCCACCGGGTCCCCGAGTCCGCCGGTCGCCGCACCGCACACCGTCCGCCGCCCGGGCTCGGTCCCCGACCCGGAGCGACCGACCCGGCCGACCGAGGGAGCAGCGCCACGATGACAGGCGAGACCAAGAGCACAGCGGCCGAGGCCCCGGCCGAGGCCGCGACCGACAGCCCCA
Organism: Blastococcus sp. SYSU D00813; assembly: GCF_054050735.1. Lineage (NCBI taxonomy): Bacteria > Bacillati > Actinomycetota > Actinomycetes > Geodermatophilales > Geodermatophilaceae > Blastococcus > Blastococcus sp. SYSU D00813. The sequence continues at coordinate 109,670 of NZ_JBJGZX010000015.1, read as the reverse complement.
CCGGGGACCCGCGCCAGCCGCGGCCGACCCTCCCCGAGGACTTCGGCGACCTGGACCGCCGGGCGATCGACACCGCCCGCGTCCTGGCCATGGACGCCGTCCAGAAGGTGGGCAACGGCCACCCCGGCACGGCGATGAGCATGGCGCCGACGGCCTACCTGCTGTTCCACAAGTGGCTGCGCCACGACCCGTCCGACCCGAACTGGGTGGCGCGCGACCGCTTCGTCCTGTCGATGGGCCACTCCAGCCTGACGCTGTACGTGCAGCTGTTCCTCTCCGGCTACGGCCTGGAGGTCGAGGACCTGCAGGCGCTGCGGACCTGGGGCTCCAAGACCCCTGGGCACCCCGAGGTCAACCACACCCCCGGCGTCGAGACGACCACCGGCCCGCTGGGGCAGGGCGTCGGCAACGCGGTCGGCATGGCGATGGCCGCCCGCCGCGAGCGCGGCCTGCTCGACCCCGACGCCCCCGAGGGCGAGAGCCTGTTCGACCACACCATCTGGGCCTTCTGCTCCGACGGCGACCTCGAGGAGGGCGTCAGCGCCGAGGCGTCGTCGCTGGCCGGCACGCAGCAGCTGGGCAACCTGGTCCTCGTCTACGACGACAACAGGATCTCCATCGAGGACGACACGACCGTCGCCTTCACCGAGGACGTCGGCAAGCGCTACGAGGCCTACGGCTGGCACGTGCAGCACGTCGACGACGGCGAGGACCTGGCGGCGGTCGACGCCGCGTTCGCCGCCGCGAAGGCCGAGACCTCCCGGCCGTCGATCATCGTGCTGCGGACGATCATCGCCTGGCCCGCGCCGAACAAGCAGAACACCGGCGCCGCGCACGGCTCCGCCCTCGGGGACGACGAGGTCCGCGCCACCAAGGAGGTGCTCGGCTTCGACCCCGAGCGCACCTTCCAGGTCGACGACGAGGTCCTCGCCCACGCCCGCTCCGTGGTGGACGCCGGCAAGCAGGCGCACGCCGAGTGGCAGGAGCGCTTCGACGCCTGGGAGCAGGCGAACCCCGAGCGCGCCGAGCTGCTGGCCCGCATGCGCGAGCGCCGGCTGCCCGAGGGCTTCGGCGCCGACCTGCCGACCTACCCGGCCGACGAGAAGGGCGTGGCCACCCGCAAGGCCAGCGGCAAGGCCCTGGCCGCGCTGTACCCGGAGCTGCCCGAGCTGTGGGGCGGCTCGGCCGACCTGGCCGAGAGCAACAACACCGCCGTCGAGGGCGAGCCGTCGTTCCTGCCGGCCAACCGCCAGACGAAGATGTGGTCCGGCGGCCCCTACGGGCGCACCCTGCACTTCGGCGTCCGCGAGCACGCCATGGGCGCGATCATGAACGGCATCGCGCTGCACGGTGGCACGCGCGTCTACGGCGGCACCTTCCTCACCTTCTCCGACTACATGCGCGGCGCGGTGCGGCTGGCGGCGCTCATGCAGCTGCCGGTGGTCTACGTGTGGACCCACGACTCCATCGGCCTGGGCGAGGACGGCCCGACCCACCAGCCCATCGAGCACTTCGCGGCGCTGCGGGCGATCCCGGGCCTGGACGTCGTCCGCCCGGCGGACGCCAACGAGGTCTCGGTCGCGTGGCGCACGATCCTCGAGAACAACGACCGGCCCGCGGGCCTGCTGCTGTCCCGGCAGAACCTGCCGGTGTTCGACCGGGAGCAGTTCGGGTCCGCCGAGGGCACCGCGCGCGGCGCCTACGTGCTGGCCGACGCGTCGAACGGGAACCCCGAGGTCATCCTGCTCGGCACGGGGTCCGAGGTGCAGATCGCGGTCGCCGCGCGCGAGCGGCTCGAGGCCGACGGCGTCCCGACCCGCGTGGTGTCGGTGCCCTGCGTCGAGTGGTTCGCCGACCAGGACCAGGCCTACAAGGACGAGGTCCTGCCGCCCACCGTGCGCGCCCGCGTCAGCGTCGAGGCCGGGGTGCCGATGGGCTGGCGCGAGTTCGTCGGCGACGCCGGCCGGATCGTCGGGCTGACCCACTACGGGGCCAGCGCCGCGTACGCGGTCCTCTACGAGGAGTTCGGCCTCACGCACGAGGCGGTCGTCGCGGCCGCGCGCGAGAGCATCGAGGCCGCCGCCTCGGGGAACGCCGTCCCCGCCGGGCCGGTTGCAGCGACCGGCGGGCTCCCCCACCCCACCGGCGACCGCTGAGCGGCCGCCCCACCGACACACTGGAAGGCATCCGCCATGGCACAGAACGAGAACCTCGCCGAGCTCTCCTCGGCCGGGGTCGCCGTGTGGCTCGACGACCTGTCCCGCGACCGGATCCGCAGCGGCAACCTGCAGTCGCTGGTCGACGAGCACAGCGTCGTCGGCGTCACGACCAACCCGACGATCTTCGCCGCGGCGATCAGCGGGTCGGAGTCCTACGACGACCAGCTGCACGCGCTGGCGGTGCGGCAGGTGAGCGTCGAGGAGGCGCTGCGCACGATCACCGCCGCCGACGTCCGCGACGCCTGCGACCTGCTCGCCCCGGTGGCGCAGCGGCAGCCCGGCGACGGCCGGGTCTCGCTGGAGGTCGCGCCGGGCCTCGCGCACGACATCGACGCCACCGCGGCCGAGGCCGCGCACCTGTGGTGGCTGGTCGACCGCCCGAACCTCTACATCAAGATCCCCGCGACGGTGGAGGGCCTCCCGGCCATCCGCACGTCGATCTCCCGGGGCATCAGCGTCAACGTCACCCTCATCTTCAGCCCCGAGCGCTACCGCGACGTCATGGACGCCTACCTCGGCGGCCTGGAGGACCGGCTGGCCGAGGACCCCGACGCCGACCTGTCGGGCATCGCGTCGGTCGCCTCGTTCTTCGTCTCCCGCGTGGACACCGAGATCGACAAGCGGCTCGAGAAGGCCGGCGCCGACGCCTCCCTGAAGAGCCGGGCCGGCGTCGCCAACGCGCAGCTGGCCTACCAGGCCTACGAGGAGGTCTTCTCCTCCGACCGCTGGAAGGCGCTGGAGGCCAAGGGGGCGCGCCCGCAGCGGCCGCTGTGGGCCTCCACCGGGGTCAAGAACCCCGAGCTGCCCGACACCCTCTACGTCAGCGAGCTGATCGCCCCCGGCACCGTCAACACGATGCCGGAGAAGACGCTCAAGGCCTACGCCGACCACGGCACGCCCGGCACCCCGGTGCAGAAGGCCTACGAGGACGCCGCCGCGGTCATGCAGTCCGTCCGGGACGCCGGCGTCGACCTCGACGACGTCTTCCGGGTGCTCGAGGACGAGGGCGTGAAGAAGTTCGTCGACTCCTGGGACGAGCTCACCGCCTCGGTGAAGAGCGAGCTCGAGGACAAGAAGTGAGCCCGTCCCCCCGGGACGAGGAGTAGCAGCACCAGCACCACAGCAGCCGCCCCGGCCGCCGTCCGGTCTCCCGCAGCACCGGACGGCGGCCCTGCGACCCGAGGACGGACCGATGATCGTCAACCCGCTGCGTGACCCCCGGGACCGGCGGCTGCCCCGGGTCCCCGACCCGTGCGCCCTGGTGGTCTTCGGCATCACCGGCGACCTGGCCCGCAAGAAGCTGCTGCCGGCCGTCTACGACCTGGCCAACCGCGGCCTGCTGCCGACGAACTTCGCGCTGCTGGGCTTCGCCCGCCGCGACTGGGGCGACCAGGACTTCGCCGAGCTGGCCCGCGACGCCGCGCGCAAGGCCGCCCGCACGCCGTGGCGGGAGGAGGTGTGGGAGCGGCTGGCCGGCAGCGTCCGGTTCGTGCAGGGCTCGTTCGACGACGACAACGCCTTCGACGAGCTGGCCAACGCCCTCAACGACCTCGAGAGCAGCCACGGCATCGGCGGCAACGCCGCGTTCTACCTCTCCATCCCCCCGGCGATGTTCCCGGTGGTGCTCAAGCAGATGCAGCGCACCGGGATGGCCGAGAGCACGCCCGACCGCTGGCGGCGGGTCGTGGTGGAGAAGCCCTTCGGCACCGACCTGGAGTCCAGCCGCGAGCTCAACGAGCTGGTCGACTCGGTCTTCAGCGCCGACGACGTCTTCCGCATCGACCACTACCTGGGCAAGGAGACCGTCCAGAACCTGATGGCGCTGCGGTTCGCCAACACCCTGTTCGAGCCGATCTGGAACGGCCACCACGTCGACTCGGTGCAGATCACCATGGCCGAGGACGTCGGCATCGGCGGGCGGGCGGGCTTCTACGAGAAGACCGGCGCGGCCCGCGACGTGCTGCAGAACCACCTGCTGCAGCTGCTGGCGCTGACGGCGATGGAGGAGCCGGTCGAGTTCTCCGCCGAGGAGATCCGCACCGAGAAGCTCAAGGTGCTGCGGGCGATCTCCCTGCCCGAGGACATGCGGACCGCCGCCATCCGCGGCCAGTACGAGCAGGGCTGGCTGGCCGGGCAGCGGGCGCAGAGCTACCGGGAGGAGGAGGGCGTCGACCCGGGGTCGACGACCGAGACCTACGCCGCGGTGCGGCTGGGGGTGGAGACCCGCCGGTGGGCCGGCGTGCCGTTCTACCTGCGCACCGGCAAGCGACTCCCCCGCCGGGTCACCGAGATCGCGCTGGTGTTCAAGCGCGCCCCGCACCTGCCCTTCGCCGACACCGACACCGAGGAGCTGGGCAACAACCAGCTCGTCGTCCGCGTGCAGCCCGACGAAGGGGTCACCCTCAAGTTCGGGTCGAAGGTGCCGGGCAGCGTGATGGAGGTCCGCGACGTCTCGATGGACTTCCTCTACGGCGAGCAGTTCACCGAGGCCAGCCCCGAGGCCTACGAGCGCCTGCTCCTCGACGTCCTGCTCGGCGACGCGACGCTGTTCCCGCGCAACGCCGAGGTCGAGGCGTCGTGGGCGGTGATCGACCCGCTCGAGGAGTTCTGGGAGGGCACCACGCCGCACCCCTACCGCGCCGGGGAGTGGGGGCCGCGCGCCGCCGACGAGATGCTGGCCGCCGAGGGCCGCCGGTGGCGTCGTCCGTGACCCCGCCCCACCCCACCCGAGACAGGGAGACCCGATGACGACCCTCTGGGACACCACCGGCTCCGCCGTCGTCAAGGAGCTGGCCGCGCAGCGGCGGACCGGCGGGGCGGTGCTCTCCGGCGTCGCCCTGACCCTGGTCGTCGTCGCTGACGAGGACCGCGTCGCCGAGGCCGAGGAGGCGGCCACCGCGGCCGCCGAGCAGCACCCCTGCCGCATCCTCGTGGTGGTCCGCCGCCAGATCGAGGCGCCGGTGCCGCGGCTGGACGCCGAGGTGCTCATCGGCGGGCGGCTCGGCCCCGGCGAGGCCGTGGTGATGCGCATGTACGGCAGGCTGGCCCTGCACGCCGAGTCGGTCGTCCTGCCGTTGCTCGCCGCGGACGCCCCGGTCGTCGCCTGGTGGCACGCCCCCGCGCCCGAGCGGATGCAGACCGACGCGCTCGCGGTCATCGCCGACCGCCGGATCACCGACAGCTCCCTCGCCGAGGACCACCTGGCGGCGCTGCGCACCCGGGCCAGCGACTACGCGCCCGGTGACACCGACCTCGCCTGGACCCGCGCCACCCCGTGGCGGGCGGCGCTCACGTCGACGCTAGACGCGGTCTCCGGCCGGCGCGGCGACGCCGTACGGGTGCTGGGCGGCCGCGTCGAGGGCGACCCGGGCAACGCCTCGGCCCGGCTGCTCGCCGGCTGGCTGTCCTCGCGCAGCGGCAGCACGCTCGAGGTCGTCGAGGGCGGGCGCCGGCCGGGCCCCAGCGGCGTCGACTCGGTCGTGCTCCAGCTCGACCAGGAGGAGGAGGTCGCCGTCCGCTCCGACCGGCGCGGCGGCGCCGTGCTGACCCAGCCCTACCGGCCCGACGCCACGGTGGCCCTCCCGGACCGGCCGCTGGGCGACCTGCTGGGCGAGGAACTGCGCCGCCTCGACCCCGACGAGCCCTACGCCGAGGCCCTGGAGGCCGCCACCGGCATCACCGGCCTGTCGGCCCGGTCGCCGGTGCGCGAGCACGTGTGGTTCGACCCGGCCCGGCCCGACGACACCGTCGAGCGGAACGGCAACGGCAACGGCAGCGGGAGCGGGGACGGCGCGGGTGCCGGTGCGCCGACCGTGCCCGGCGACTCCGAGGGCACCGACGAGGTGGCGCTCGACGGCGAGCGCAACGCCGAGGAGCCCTCCGACCCGTCGGCGCCCGTGGCATGAGCCTGTCCCCCGGCGACCGGATCGCCGCCGAGCTGGGCCAGGACGCCGACCGGCCCGTGCCCGACGTCGTCGTCCAGCCCGACGCCGACACGCTGGCCCGCGCCGTGGCCGCGGCCCTCGTCGCCCGGCTGGCCGCGGCGCAGGCCGTGCACGGCACCGCCTCCGTCGTCCTCACCGGCGGCGGCATCGGCACCGCGGTGCTGCGGCACGTCGCCGAGCTGGCGGCCGAGCCGGTCCGCGAGCGGGTCGACTGGACCGCCGTCGACGTGTGGTGGGGCGACGAGCGCTTCGTGCCCGCAGGCGACGCCGAGCGCAACGAGGGCGGCGCCCGGCAGGCGCTGCTCGACCCGGTCGGGGTGCCCGCCGAGCGGGTGCACGCCATGCCGGCCGCCGACGCCGGCTTCGACACCCCCGAGGCGGCGGCCGAGTGGTACGCCGGTGAGCTGGCCGCCGCCGCGGGCGAGGGCGGGTCGCTGCCGCGCTTCGACGTGCTGCTGCTCGGCATGGGCCCGGAGGGGCACGTCGCGTCGATCTTCCCCGACTCCCCCGCCGTCCGGGACGAGCGGCCGGTGGTCGCCGTGCGCGACTGCCCCAAGCCACCGCCGACGCGGGTGAGCCTCGGCTTCCCGGCGATCGCCTCCGCGGAAGAGGTCTGGCTGCTCGTGTCCGGCGAGGGCAAGGCCGAGGCGGTGGCCCGCGCGCTGGGCGGCGCCCCGCGCGAGGAGGTCCCGGCCGCCGGGGTGCACGGGCGGCGGGCGACCCGCTGGCTGCTCGACGCGGCGGCCGCGAGCCGGCTGCCCGGGGCGGAGGACGGCGCGGCCGACCAGCGCGTCTAGTCCGCTGCAAGACCGCGGCAAGGCCTCGGCCCGAGGCTCGCCGCATGACCGCTCAGGGCACTCCGACCGGCTCCCGTACCCGCGACCTGCTGCGCGACGTCCGCCCGGGCGACCGCTGGCTGGCCGCCGTCGCGCACCCGGACGACGAGGCGTTCGGCTGCGGCTCGGTCCTCGCCCGGGCCGCGCTGCTCGGCGCCGACGTGACGATCGCGTGCGCCACCCGCGGCGAGGCCGGCGAGGTCCGGCCCGGCGGCGACCCCTCCGGCGACCTGGGCGCCGTCCGCGAGGCCGAGCTGCGGGCCGCCGCCGAGCGGCTGGGCGCCGCCCGCGTCGAACTCCTGGGCTGGCGCGACTCCGGCTTCGACGGCGACCCGGAGCCGGGCACGCTGTGCGCCGCGGACGTCGACGAGGTGGCCGCCGTCCTGGGCCGCCTGGTCCGCGAGCTGGTCCCCGACGTCGTGGTCGTGCTCGACGGCAGCGACGGGCACCGCGACCACCTGCACGTCCGCGCGGCGGTCCGGACGGCGCTGCGGGCGCTGCCGGAGCCGCGCCCGCTGCTGTTCGAGCACTGCCTGCCGAACGCGCTCATGCGCCGGTGGCTCACCGAGGTGCGGGCACTGCGCCCGGACACCGTCTACCTCCAGCTCGACCCGGCGACCCTCGGCCGGCCGGACGCCGAGGTCACCGACGTGCTCGACGGGACCGCCGTGCTGGACCGGCGTACCGCGGCGATCGCCGAGCACCGGTCGCAGACCTCACCGTTCGACGGGCTCAGCGCCGACCTGCAGCGGGCCTTCCTGGCGACCGACCACCTGGCCCGCGTCGACCTGGACCGCGTCGACCTGGACCGCGCCGACCTGGACCGCGCCGACCTGGACCGAGCCCTCGACTGAGCCGCGCCCGCCCCGCCCGCTCCACCCCACACCCCGGAGGAACGCCATGACCGCCGTCCTGCCCGCCGACCGCCCCACCGCGGCCCCGGCGCCGCTGGAGTCCGTCGTCCCCGCCGCGCCGGCGAGCCGGCCCGTCCCGACGGAGCCGGCCGGCCGCTGGCCGCGGTACTGGGACCACGAGGCCGCCGCCTGGCGGCCGTGCCCGGTCCTCGACGGCTGCTGACCCGGTCACCGGTCCCGGCGGGTGCCCGCGACCGCGGGGCACCGGCCGGCGGCTCAGGCGCCGCGGCGGGCCCGGAGCTTGGCGAGGGCCTCCTCGAGGAGGGCGTCGCCGTCGGCGTCGGTGCGGCGCTCGCGCACGTAGGCCAGGTGGGTCTTGTACGGCTCGGTCCGCGGGGCCGGCGGCGGGGCCGCCTGGTCCTGGCCGGCCGGCAGGCCGCAGCGCGGGCAGTCCCAGAGCTCGGGGACCTCGGCGTCGGAGGCGAAGGCCACCCGCGTCTCGTGGGCCTGGGCGCACCAGAAGGCCACGCGCCGGCGGGGCGCCGCCTCACCGCGCTCGGCCTCACCCATCGGTCCCGCACCGACCCGCGTGCCCCGGATCGCGTTCCCACCAGCCACGAGTGCCCCCTGCTGGACTCCAGCCCGACTCGGCGCGGTCGCGCCGCCGACGGGAGTCTAGGGCCTGGGCAGGGGGTTCCAGGTCACGTTTTCGCGCCGTATCCGGCCCGGTACGCGGGGTGGGGCGGGCGTCAGGCCTTGACCAGGATGCCCAGCGCCACGACGCAGACGGCCCAGATGAGGCCGGTGAACACGGTCAGCCGGTTGAGGTTCTTCTCCACCACCGACGAGCCGGACAGCGACGCGGAGGCCGCACCGCCGAACATCGAGGACAGGCCGCCGCCCTTCCCGCGGTGCAGGAGGATCAGCACCACGAGGAGCACGCTGGTGAGGACCAGCAGCACGTTGAGGACGAGCTCGACCATGGGACCAGGGTAACCGAGCCGGCCGGCTCCCCCGGGGAGCCACCCGGCGGGCCGCGACGCCGGCTCAGCGGACGCCGGCGGTAACCAGGTCGTAGCCGCTGAAGGGCTCCATGACGACGGCGTTGCGCAGCCGCTGCCCGGCGAGCAGCTGCACGCGGGTCTCGGCCAGCGGCACGTAGGCGCCCGTCGCGGTGGCCGCGGCGGCGACCTCCCCCCAGGCCGGGCGGGCCGCGTCGGCGTCGGGGCCGACCGCGACGGCGGCGTCCACCAGCCCGTTGACGCCCTCGTCGACGAGGCGGGCGTAGTTGGTGTTGCCCACCCGGCTCACCTGCCGGCCGTCGACCAGCGGCACCAGGAACGCCCCGGGCGTGGGCACCACCGCGTTCCAGGTGGCCAGCACCATGCCGAAGCCCTGGGCCCGCACGTTGTCGGGGTCGCCGACGTCGGTCGCGTAGAAGCTCGCCGCCGGGAGGGGCCGGACCTCGACCTCGATCCCCACCTCGGCGAGCTGGCGGGCCAGCTCCTCGGCCACGGCGACGCTCGCCGAGGCGTCGGCCACGGCCAGCACGGTCGAGAAGCCGTCGGGCAGGCCGCACGCCGCGAGGGCCTCGCGCGCTGCGGCCGGGTCGGCGCCGGGGTGGGTCTCCTCCGGGCCGCCGCCGAGACCGGCCGGCCACAGCCGGGAGGTGGCCAGGGCGTCGTCCTCCCCGCCGAGGACCTCCCGGACGGCGCCGCGGTCGATCGCGGCGCCGACGGCCGCCCGGCAGTCCGCGTCGTCCATCGGGGCGACGTCGGTGGGCAGGGCCAGCAGCCGCACCGCGCCGGTGGTCACCTCGTCCACCCGGTCGGCCAGCGGCACGTCGCCCGCGGTGCCGTCGGCGAGCCGCGCCTGGGTGGGCATGGTGACGCCGGTGGCGGAGACGTCGACGTCGGCGGAGCCGGCGAGCAGCGCCTGGTCGCGCTCGAGCCCGCTCAGCCCGGTGCGGACGACGACCTGGTCGGGCAGGGCGGTGCGCACGTCATCGGTGGCGGGGTCCCACTCCGGGTTGCGGTCGAGGACGATGCCGGCCTGCGGGTCCACGGAGGTGATCGCGTACGGGCCGGAGCTCACCGGGTCGGCGCCGTAGGCGTCGAGGGTGTCGGAGGCGATCGGCACCGGGCTGCTCGAGGGCAGCGCGAGGACGACGTTGAAGTCGGGGGCCGCCGTCCGCAGCCGGAAGGTGATGGTGCGGTCGTCGGGGGTCTCGATCGAGGCCAGCCCGAGCTTGTCCGGGGTCTCGTCCTGGTAGGGCCCCGGATACGGGTTGGCCGGGTCGTCGAGCAGGTCCACGACGGTGGTGGGCCCACCGACGATCACGTCGGAGGCGAACGACCGCTCGATGCCGTACTTGACGTCGCGGGAGGTGATCGGCTGCCCGGTCTCGAACCGGACGCCCTCGCGGAGGGTGAAGGTCCAGGTCAGGCCGTTGTCCGGGGTGGTCCCGAGGTCGGTGGCCAGGTCCGGCACCAGCGCGTCGGTCTGACCGGGCACCGACGAGTACGTGACCAGCGTCCGGGTGTAGAGCCGCATGAGGTTCCACACGCCGGGCGAGTAGGAGCGCTGCGGGTCGAGGCTGTCGATCTCGCCGGCCACGACGCGCAGGGTGCCGCCCTCGGCGTCCGACGGGGACCGGACGCCGTCGACGGCGGCGTCGGCGCCGTCCCCGAGGACCGGCACCGACGCGCCGGCGTCCCGGCCGCCGCCGCAGCTGACCACCACGGCGACGACCAGGACGGCGACGACGGCGAGGCCGAGGACCCGGCCGCGGGTGCCGCGCAGCCACGACGGGCGCCGCTGCGCCACCCGCTCCAGCGTGCTGACCACGTCCCCCGCTCCCCGCCACCGCGGGCAGCGGTCAGCTGCCGTCGGCGGCGATCCGACAGATCTGCGCGAACTCGTCGGCGTCCAGGCTGGCGCCTCCGACGAGCGCACCGTCGACGTCCGGCCCGGCCAGGATCCCGGCCGTGTTGGCGGCCTTCACCGACCCTCCGTAGAGGATACGGACGGTGGAGGCCGTCTCCGGGCCGAAACGCTCGGCGAGCCGGGATCGGAGTGCGCCGCACACCTCCTGCGCGTCCTCCGGGGTGGCCACCTCGCCGGTGCCGATGGCCCACACCGGCTCGTAGGCGAGCACGATCCCGCCGCCGGACCCGGCACCCCCGCCGGGGCCCGCCTGCTGCACCTGCTCGGCGGTCAGCCCCTCCAGCGCGGCGTCGAGCTGGCCGGTGCAGTGCCCGACGTGCGTGCCGGCGCGGCGGACCTCCAGCCCCTCCCCCACGCACAGGATCGGCACCAGGCCGTGCCGCTGCGCCGCCTGCACCTTGCCGGCGACGACCGCGTCGTCCTCGCCGTGCAGCACGCGCCGCTCGGAGTGCCCGACGACGACGTACGTGCAGGCCAGGGCGGCGAGCATCGCGCCGCTGACCTCACCGGTGTAGGCGCCGGAGTCGTGCAGCGACAGGTCCTGGGCGCCGTAGCCGACCTCCAGCTTGTCGCCGGCGACCAGCGTCTGGACGCTGCGCAGCGCGGTGAACGGCGGCAGCACGACGACCTCGGCGGCCCGCAGCTGGGGCTCCTTGAGGGAGAAGACGAGCTTCTGCACCAGGCCGATGGCCTCCAGGTGCGTCATGTGCATCTTCCAGTTGCCGGCGATGAGGGGACGGCGCCCCTCGCGCGGCGCCGGGGCCGGGGTGCGCGCCATCAGGCGGCCCCGTCCCCGGCCAGCACCGCGAGGCCCGGCAGCTCCCGGCCCTCGAGGTACTCCAGCGACGCGCCGCCGCCGGTGCTGATGTGCCCGTAGGCCGACTCGTCCAGCCCGAGCACGCGCACCGCCGCGGCCGAGTCGCCGCCGCCGACGACCGACAGGCCCGCCACGGCCGCGACCGCCTCGGCGACGCCGCGGGTGCCGGCCTGGAACGGCGCCAGCTCGAACACGCCCATCGGGCCGTTCCAGAAGACCGTGCGGGCGTCGCCGAGCTCGCGGCCGAACGCCTCGACGGTCCGCGGTCCGACGTCCAGGCCCATCCGGTCGTCGGGGATGGCGTGGACGTCGACCACGGAGGTCTCCGCGTCGGCGCTGAAGGCGGAGGCGGCGACGACGTCGACCGGCAGCACGATGCGGTCGCCGGCCTCGGCCAGCAGCCGCCGGCAGGTGTCGACCTGGTCGGCCTCGAGCAGCGAGCTGCCCACGCCGTGGCCCTGCGCGGCGAGGAAGGTGAAGCACATCCCGCCGCCGACCAGCAGCCGGTCGACCTTGGGCAGCAGCGCCTCGATGACCGCCAGCTTGTCGCTGACCTTGGAGCCGCCGAGCACGACCACGTAGGGCCGGTCCGGGTCGGTGGTGAGCCGGGTCAGGACGTCGAGCTCGGTGGCCACCAGCCGCCCGGCCACGTGCGGCAGCCGCAGCGCGACGTCGTAGACCGACGCGTGCCTGCGGTGCACCGCGCCGAACGCGTCGTCGACGTAGACGTCGGCCAGGGCGGCCAGCCGGTCGGCCAGCTCCCCGCGCTCGGCGTCGTCCTTCGACGTCTCGGCCGCCTCGAAGCGGACGTTCTCCAGCAGGAGGACGTCGCCGTCGGCGAGGGCGGCGGCCTTCGCGCGGGCGTCGTCCCCGGCCACGTCGGCGGCCAGCGGCACCTCGGCGCCGAGCAGCTCACCGAGCCGCGCGGCCACCGGGGCGAGGGAGAACTGCGGGTCCGCGGCGCCCTTGGGCCGGCCGAGGTGGGCGGCCACGACGACGCGCGCGCCGCCGTCCCGCAGCGCCTGCAGGGTCGGCAGGCTGGCGCGGATCCGCCCGTCGTCGGTGATCGCCCGGGTCTGCTTGTCCAGCGGGACGTTCAGGTCGGCGCGCACGAGCACGCGCCGACCCGAGACGCCCTCGGCCAGGAGGTCGTCGAGGGAGCGCATCGTCCGCGTCAGAGCGAGGCGCCGACGAGCTCGACCGAGTCCACGAGCCGGTTCGAGTAGCCCCACTCGTTGTCGTACCAGCCGAGCACCTTCGCCATCGGGCCGAAGACCTTGGTCAGCCCGGCGTCGTAGATGCAGGACGAGGGGTCGGTGACGATGTCGCTGGAGACGATCGGCGCGTTCGTGTACTTGAGGAAGCCCTTGAGCGGGCCGTCGGCGGCCTCGCGGTAGGCGGCGTCGATCTCGTCGGCCGAGGCCTCGCGGGTCAGCTGGACGGTCAGGTCGGTCGCCGAGCCGGTGGGCACCGGGACGCGGACGGCGTACCCGTCGAGCTTGCCCTGCAGCTCCGGCAGGACGAGGCCGATGGCCTTCGCGGCACCGGTCGAGGTCGGGACCATGTTGAGCGCGGCGGCGCGGGCGCGGCGCAGGTCCTTGTGCGGGCCGTCCTGCAGGTTCTGGTCGGCGGTGTAGGCGTGGATGGTGGTCATCAGGCCGCGCTCGATGCCGAACGCGTCGTTGAGCACCTTGGCCAGCGGGGCCAGGCAGTTGGTGGTGCAGGACGCGTTGCTGATGATCGTCTGGCTGCCGTCGTACTTCTCGTGGTTGACGCCCATGACGATGGTCAGGTCGTCACCGGTGGCCGGCGCCGAGATGATGACCTTCTTCGCGCCGCCGGCGTCGACGTGCTTGCGCGCGTCGTCGGCCTTGGTGAAGAAGCCGGTGGACTCGACGACGACGTCGACGCCGAGGTCGCCCCACGGCAGGGCGGCGGGGTCGCGCTCGGAGAGCACCTTGATGGTGGCCCCGCCGGCCTTGATGCCGTCGTCGGTGGCCTCGACGTCCTCGGGCAGGACGCCCAGGATGCTGTCGTACTTGAGCAGGTGGGCGAGCGTCGCCGGGCTGGTGAGGTCGTTCACCGCCACGATCTCGACGTCCTTGCCGCTGGCGGCCGCGGCCCGCCAGAAGTTGCGGCCGATGCGCCCGAACCCGTTGATGCCGACCCGTACCGTCACTGCTGGACCTCCCGAGATCCGTCGACTGCGGCGGCGGACCGTGCGGGGCGCACGACCGCGCGTCGGCGAGAACCCTAGCGGCCGGGCCCGGGTGCGGCGTCCGCGGTGCCCGGCTCAGCCCACGGGCAGGGCGTCGAGCAGCGGCGCCACGACGACGCGGTCCCGCCCGGCGGCCTTCGCGGCGTAGAGGGCCGCGTCGGCCGCGGCCAGCAGCGCGGCCGGGTCGGCGCCGTCGGCCGGCGCCTCGGCGACGCCCACGCTGACCGTCACGGCGCACGGGCCGGCAGGGCCCTCTTGGGTCAGCGCGGCGCAGCGGCGGCGGACGAGCTCGGCCCGCTCGGCCGCCTCCCGGCGCCCCGCGCCCGGCAGGACCAGGACGAACTCCTCACCGCCGAGGCGCGCGACCGTGTCGTCGGCGCGCGCGGCCGCGGCGAGCACCCGGGCGACCGACTGCAGCACCCGGTCGCCCGTGGCGTGGCCGTGCCGGTCGTTGACCGCCTTGAAGTGGTCGACGTCGACGACGAGCACGCTGACCGGCAGCTGCGCCGATGCCCCGGCCAGGCTGGACGGGAGGACCCGGTCCAGGTGCCGGCGGTTGTGCAGCCCGGTCAGCGGGTCGCGCACGGCCTCCTCGGCGAGCACGGCGCGCAGCCGCTCGACCTCCGCCACCTGCTCGGCCAGCTGCCGGTTCAGCTGCTCGACGGCCAGCCGGCGGTCCTGCTCCTCGGTCACGTCCCGCACCACGACGATCCGGCCCAGCGGGCGGCCGCGCGGGTCGCTGACCGCGGAGTCGCGCACGTCGAGCCAGACGCCCGGCGCCAGCTCGGCGAGCCGGCGCCCGTCCGCGGACGCCGTCCGGCCGAGCACCTCGACGGCGTGCGGCCCGGCGACCTCGTGCAGGTCCCGGCCGACGACGTCGGTGTCCATGCCGGGGCGCAGCCGCTCCAGCATCCGGACCGCCGCCGGGTTGACGTCGATGACCCGGCCCTCGGGGTCCATGACGAGGACGGCGTCGGGGACGGTGTCGACGACCTGGTCCCGGGCGACGGGGACGACCCGCAGCAGCCCGAGCCGGAACAGCGCCCAGCAGCTGAGCAGGCCGGTGACCAGGAAGAACAGCGGCGTGAAGTCGACGCCGTGCCCGTCGTTCTGCGCCGTGACCGCCAGGACGTTGCCCACGGTGGACAGCGCGCCGGTGCAGAGCAGGACGCCGATCTGCCGGCGGAAGACGCCCGCCGCGGTGCGCCACCGGCGGACCAGGTGCAGGTAGGCGGCCCCGAGCAGCAGGTAGGAGTACGCGGTGTGGGCCAGGAACACGGGCCCGAAGAGCACCTCGGTCACCGCCCCGGACCCCGGGCGGGAGATCACCAGCGCGTGGGTGGCCGGGAGCGCGGCGGTCAGCGCGACCAGCAGGGGCTCGACGGCGAAGAGGGCGGTCAGCCGGCGGCTCAACCGCCAGGAGGGGTCGGCGACGGTCCGCGCCAGCACGTGGTAGCCGACCACGACCACCCCGACGGCGGCGATCAGGACCGGCGGGTAGGCCACGCGGACCGGTTCGGCGTCGATCCCGTAGACGAGGGCGTCGGCCGTCGACCAGAGCGCGACGCCGGCCATCGTGACCGTCAGCGCGGTCGCGGCCGGGGTGCGGGAGCGGCGCTGCCAGGCCAGCACCGCGGTGACCACGGCGACCACCGCCGCGCAGGCGAACGCCGGCCACCACGGCTGCAGCGACATCCTGGTCCTCCCGGCCGGCGGGCCCGGGCGGCCCGCTCCCGACCGAGATCGGCGCGGACGCCCGCCGGCTGGACCCGCCTCCCCCGCACGGGGGAGGCGGGCCGGCGCTACGCGCCCGGCACCTCGCCGCTCACTGGGCGAGCATGTCGTCGGTCACCACGGACTCGGTGTCGGGGATGCCGAGGTCCTTGGCCCGCTTGTCGGCCATCGCGAGCAGCCGGCGGATCCGGCCGGCGACGGCGTCCTTGGTCATCGGCGGGTCGGCCCGCTGCCCGAGCTCCTCCAGCGAGGCCTGGCCGTGCTCGAGGCGCAGCCGGCCGGCCACGAGCAGGTGCTCCGGGGCGTCCTGGCCGAGGATCTCCAGCGCCCGCTCGACGCGCGCGCTGGCCGCCACCGCCGCCCGCGCCGACCGGCGCAGGTTGGCGTCGTCGAAGTTGGCCAGCCGGTTGGCGGTGGCCCGGACCTCGCGGCGCATCCGCCGCTCCTCCCACTGGAGGACGGCGTCGTGGGCGCCCATGCGGGTGAGCAGCGCGCTGATCGCGTCGCCGTCGCGCACCACCACGCGGTCGGCACCGCGGACCTCGCGGGCCTTGGCGGCGATCCCGAGCCGGCGGGCGGCGCCGACGAGGGCCATGGCGGCCTCGGGTCCGGGGCAGGTCACCTCGAGCGAGGACGACCGGCCGGGCTCGGTCAGCGACCCGTGGGCGAGGAAGGCGCCGCGCCAGGCCGCCTCGGCGTCGCCGATGCCCCCCGAGACGACCGACGGCGGCAGGCCGCGCACCGGGCGCCCGCGCTGGTCGACCAGGCCCGTCTGCCGGGCCAGCCCCTCCCCGTGCTTGGCGATGCGCACCAGGTAGCGGACGCCGCGGCGGATGTTGCCGCCGGCCAGCACGCTCACCCCGCTGGTGTAGCCGTAGACCTCGCTGATGTCGCGGCGCAGGCGGCGGGCCACCGACCCCGTGTCCAGCTCCGCCTCGATCACGACCCGGCCGCCCACGATGTGCAGACCTCCGGAGAAGCGCAGCAGGGCCGTGACCTCCGCCTTGCGCTCGGAGGTCCGCGAGCACTCCACGCGGGAGAGCTCGTCCTTCACCATCGCCGTCATCGCCACGTCGTCCACCCCCGACCGGTCACCGCTCGACCGTCCGTTCCCCCAGGGGTCATCCCCACCTCGTCCTCCCCCAGCAGTGCGGGGGACGCCGTGCCCGTCCCCCGGGTCGCTGCCTCCTCAGGCGCCATGTACGGCGTCCCCTCCCCCTCGTCCGTCCGTCCGCGCACGGAGCGGTCCGTCCCAGAACCCGATCCTCTCGGAACCCCGGCCGTGCCCGCCATGCGTCATGCCTCCGCGACCACGCCGGCGAGCGCCGCCGCGAGGCGCTCGGGGTCGTGCCGCGGCGCGCCCCCGGGCTCGGCCACCGGGGCCAGCACGAGGTCGGCGCCGCACTCGCGCACCGCTGACAGGAGACCACAGCGGTCAACCACCGAGTCGACATCGGCGATCACGGTGTGCAGCGCCACTCCGCCCAGATGCGCCTGCAGGACCCGCAGGTGCTCCTCCGGGGAGAACCCGTCCGTCTCCCCCGGCTGCGGCTCGAGGTTGAGGACGACGACCACCCGGGCCGGGCTCTCGGCCAGCGCCCGCCGCAGCCGCGGCACCAGCAGGTGCGGGAGCACCGAGGTGTACCAGGACCCCGGCCCCAGCGAGACGACGTCGGCCGAGGCGATCGCCTCCAGCACGTCGGGGTGCACCGGCGGGTCGGCCGGCGAGACGAGGATGTCGCGCACCCGGCCGGGCGTGGAGGCGATGGCGACCTGACCGCGGATCGTCCGGGTGCGGGCGGGGTCGTCGGGGTCGACGGTCTCGACGCGCGCGACGAGGTCCAGCGGGACGTCGGCCATCGGCAGCACCCGCCCGCAGGCCCCCAGCAGCTCGCACAGGCTGTCCAGCGCCCGCACGGTGTCGCCGCCGTGCAGCTCCGCCAGGCCGGTCAGGACGAGGTTGCCGACCGGGTGCCCGGCGAGCACGCCGGTGCCGCCGAGCCGGTGCTGCAGCAGCGCCGTCATCTCGTTGCGGCGCCCGTCGTCACCGGCGAGCGCGGCCAGCGCCATCCGCAGGTCCCCGGGCGGCAGGACGGGCATCTCGCGGCGGATCCGGCCCGAGGAGCCGCCGTCGTCGGCCACCGTCACCACGGCCGTCAGCTCCGGCGTGATCCGCCGCCAGGCGCCGAGGGCCGCGGCCAGCCCGTGCCCGCCACCGAAGGCGACGACGCGGGGAGCGGCCCCCACTACTCCCGCCCCAGGTCGCGGTGCTGCGCCACGGCCTGCACGCCGTCGGCGGCCAGCCGGCGGGCGAACTCCTCGGCGATGGCGACGCTGCGGTGCTTGCCGCCGGTGCAGCCGACGGCGAGGGTCAGGTAGCGCTTGCCCTCGCGGCGGTAGCCGGGGATGAGCAGCCGCAGCACGTCGAGGTAGCGGTCGATGAACGGCTCGGCGTCCTCCTGGCCGAGCACGTAGTCGCGCACGTCGGCGTCCTGGCCGGTGTGCGACCGCAGCGCCGGCACCCAGTGCGGGTTGGGAAGGAACCGGGCGTCGACGACGAGGTCGGCGTCCAGCGGCAGCCCGTACTTGAACCCGAAGCTGAGCACGGTCGCCGTCAGCGGCGGCGCCTGCCCCTCCCGCGCGAACGCGTTCTCCAGGGTGGCGCGCAGCTGGTGGACGTTGAGGTCGCTCGTGTCGACCCACAGGTCGGCGTCGCCGGCGATGCCGGTGAGCAGCGCCCGCTCGGCGGCGATGCCGTCGATCAGCCGGCCGCTGCCCTGCAGGGGGTGCTCCCGGCGGTTGGACTCGTACCGGCGGACGAGCACCTCGTCGCGGGCGTGCACGTACAGCACCCGGGGCCGGTGGCCGGCGGTGGCCAGCGACCGGATCGACTCCTGCAGGTCGCTGGAGAACGCCCGGCTGCGCACGTCGACGATCGCGGCGAAGCGCCGCAGGTCGCCGCGGGCCCCGAGCTCGACCATCGGCTGCAGCAGCGCCGGCGGCAGGTTGTCGACGACGTAGAAGCCGAGGTCCTCCAGGACGCGGCCGGCGGTGTTCTTGCCGGCGCCGGACAGGCCGGTGACGACCACGACGTCGAGCGGCGCGGTCTCGGTGCTCGTGGGGTCGGCCGGGGGCGCGACGTCCCGCTGCGGCCCGGCCTGTTGGCTGCTGCCCCCCTCGGGCGGGTACGTCACGAGGCGACCTCGCCCACGGCCACGACGCGGCCCACCTCGGCGGTGCCGCCCGCGCCCGGCTGCGGGGTGCCGCGCTCGGCGGGACCCTCCGGCGCGAGCGTGGACTCGACCGGCTCGGCCGCCTCCGCCGCCTCGGCCGCGTCGACCGCCTCCCCGGGCTCGGCCACGGCGGCCATGACCGCCTCCGCCGTCCGCCGGCCGATGCCGGGCACCTCCACGAGCTCCTCCAGGGTCGCGGCGCGCAGCCGCTTGAGTGATCCGAAGCGCTTCATCAGCGCCTTGCGCCGGGTGTCGCCCAGGCCGGGGACGTCGTCCAACAGGGAGACCAGCATGCTGGCCGAGCGCTTCTGCCGGTGGTAGGTGATCGCGAAGCGGTGGGCCTCGTCACGCACCCGCTGCAGCAGGTACAGCGCCTCGGAGGTGCGCGGCAGGATCACCGGGTCGGACTCCCCCGGCAGCCACACCTCCTCCATCCGCTTTGCCAGCCCGCAGACGGCGACGTCGACCACGCCCAGCTCGTCGAGGGACCGGGCCGCCGCTGCCACCTGCGGGGCGCCGCCGTCGACCACGAGCAGGTTCGGCGGGTAGGCGAAGCGGCGCGGCCGGCCCTCCTCCGCGGCGACCCCCTGCTCGTCCCGCCGGTCGGCCTCCTCCTTGAGGTGCCGGGCGAAGCGGCGCCGCACGACCTCGGCCATCGCCGCGGTGTCGTCGGTTCCGTGTGTGACGGAGAAGCGCCGGTAGTCCGACTTCTTCGCCAGGCCGTCCTCGAACACCACCATCGAGGCCACCACGTTGGTGCCCTGCACGTGCGAGACGTCGATGCACTCGATCCGCAGCGGTGCCTCGGGCAGCTCGAGCGCCTCCTGCAGCTCCGACAGCGCCAGCGAGCGCGCGGTGAGGTCGCTGGAGCGCTTCACCCGGTGCCGGGCGAAGGCCTCCTTGGCGTTGCGCTCGACGGTCTCCAGCAGCGAACGCTTGTCCCCGCGCTGGGGCACCCGCAGGCTCACCCGGCTGCCGCGCAGCTCGCTGAGCAGGTCCTCGTAGACGTCGGCGTCGGCCGGCAGCTCGGGGACGAGGACCTCCTTGGGCACGGCCTCCCCCGGCTCGGACGCCCCGGTCTGCTCGTCGACGCCGCCGTAGACCTGCAGCAGGAACTGCTCCACCAGCTCGCCGGTGCCGATCTCCTCGACCTTGTCGATGATCCAGCCGCGCTGGCCGCGCACCCGTCCGCCGCGGACGTGGAAGACCTGGACGGCGGCCTCGAGGTCGTCCTGCGCGAAGGCGACCACGTCGGCGTCGGTGCCGTCGCCGAGGACGACGGCCTGCTTCTCCATCGCCCGGTTCAAGGCGCCCAGGTCGTCGCGCAGCCGGGCGGCCTTCTCGTACTCCATCGCCTCGGCCGCCTCGGCCATCTCGCGCTCGAGGCGCTTGACCATGAGGTCGGTGCGGCCGGCCATGAAGTCGCAGAAGTCGTCGACGATCCGCCGGTGCTCCTCGGCGCTCACCCGGCCCACGCAGGGGGCGGCGCACTTGCCGATGTAGCCCAGCAGGCACGGCCGGCCGATCTGGCCGGCGCGCTTGAAGACGCCGGTGGAGCAGGTGCGGGCGGGGAAGACGCGGGTCAGCGTGTCGAGGGTCTCGCGGATGGCCCAGGCGTGGGCGTAGGGACCGAAGTACCGGACACCCTTCCGCTTGGGGCCGCGCATGACCTGCAGCCGCGGGTACTCCTCGTTCAGCGTCACGGCCAGCGACGGGTAGCTCTTGTCGTCGCGGTAGCGGACGTTGAAGCGGGGGTCGAACTCCTTGATCCAGTTGTACTCGAGCTGCAGCGCCTCGACCTCGGTGCCGACCACGGTCCACTCCACGCTGGCCGCGGTGGTGACCATCTGGCGGGTGCGCGGGTGCAGGCCGGCGACGTCGGCGAAGTAGCTGTTCAGGCGCTGGCGGAGGCTCTTGGCCTTGCCCACGTAGATGACCCGGCCGTTCGGGTCGCGGAACTTGTAGACCCCCGGGGACTCGGGGATGCTGCCGACCGCTGGGCGGTACGAGGACGGGTCGGGCATGCCTCCCACACTAGGTCGCGGGGACGACACGCCGGAGCCGTGAGGGACCCGTCCGCCCCGCGTGTCACAGCAGTTGCCGGATGAGGGCGCGCACGACGGGAGCGGGACCCGTGGGCCCCGCTCCCGTGTCGGAGGTCAGGCGGTCAGCCGACCGGCTGGGACCGCCGCACCGCGACCGCGGTGGGCACACGCGCGGCGACGGCCGAGGCCCCGCGGGCGGCGAGGCGGACGCCGCGGCGGGTGAGCGCCACGGCCGCGAGCAGGCCCACCGGGACGGCGACGAAGTCGAACGCGTCTGCGACGACGTCCTTCGTGACGACGAGGATCGACAGGCCGAGGACGGCGACGAGCACCATCGCGGAGAGGAGCCCGGAGCCCGGCCGGCCCTTGCCCTGCCACGGCTGCCCGCAGTGGCTCATGTCCGGGTCGCAGTCGGGCGTGAGTGCGCTCATCGCGGCCTCCTCGTTTCCGGCACAGGGGTGTCCCGGTGACGTCAGTCACAGGGACTGTACGCCGCGCGTGATGTCTCTCACAAGTCGTCCGGCGTCACCCGCGGGTGTCGTCCGGGGCTCCCTTGACGGCCAGCACCGGGCAGTCCACCTGCAGCAGCACCCGCTGCGCCGCGCTGCCGGTGAGCAGCTTCCCGACCGCGCTGCGTCTCCGCAGCCCGATGACCACGAGCTCGGCGCCCGTCTCGGCCGCGGTCGCGGTCAGCTCCTCGGCGACGTCCCGGCCGATCGGCTGCCGCAGCTCGGCCGGCATGCCGCTGACGGTCAGCTCGTCCTGCAGGCGGCGCAGCGCGTCGCCCTGCACGTAATCCTCGTCGACGAGCGCGTCGCCCAGCGTGCTGTTGACGACGACGAGCCGGGCGCCCCGCCGCCGGGCCTCGTCGATCCCGTGCGCCAGCGCCGCCTGCCCCCGCGGCGTGGGCACGTACCCGACGACCACCACCCGCTCCGCGCCGGTCACCGGTCCTGCCCGCCGTCGTGCCGTGCCGCCGCGGGCTCCCGGTGCCGCAACCCCGAGCCCTCCTGCAGCTCCTCCGGGGTGGCCCGGCGGCCGCGGACCACCCGCAGCACGATCGGGACGACCAGCGCCAGCAGCGCCAGGACCAGCACCACCCGGCTGAACCACGTGTCGACCAGGACGCCGAGGTCCCCGCTGCTGATCGCCAGCGCACGGCGGAGGTTGGTCTCCGCGACCGGCCCGAGGATCAGCCCGATGACGGCCGGGGCGACCGGCCAGCCGTAGCGGCGCATGACGAATCCGAGCAGGCCGAGTACCAGCAGGAGCACCAGGTCCAGCGGGTCGGCGTTCACCGCGTAGGAGCCGAGCGAGGCGAACATCAGGATGCCCGCGTACAGGTAGGGCCGCGGGATGCGCAGCAGCTTCACCCACACGCCGGCCAGCGGCAGGTTGAGCACCAGCAGCATGAGGTTGCCGATCAGCAGGGAGGCGATCAGCGTCCACACCAGGCTCGACTCGGTGGTGAGCAGCGTCGGCCCGGGCTGGATGCCGTAGCCCTGGAAGGCCGCGAGGATGATCGCCGCCGTCGCCGAGGTGGGCAGACCGAGGGTCAGCAGCGGCACGAGGACTCCGGCGGCCGCGGCGTTGTTGGCCGCCTCCGGGCCGGCGACGCCCTCGATCGCGCCCTTGCCGAACTCCTCGGGGTGCTTGCTGAGCTTCCGCTCGGTCGCGTATGACAGGAACGTCGGGATCTCGGCGCCGCCGGCGGGCAGGGCACCCAGCGGGAACCCGTACGCCGTCCCCCGCAGCCAGGGGCCCACCGAGCGGCGCAGGTCCGACCGGGTCAGGTAGCGCCCGGAGGCCTGCATGACCTGGACGGGCCCGCGGCGCAGCCGGGAGGCGACGTAGAGCGCCTCGCCCACGGCGAACAGGGCGACGGCCACGACCACGACGTCGATGCCGTCGGCCAGCTGGGGGACGCCGAGGGTGAACCGCTCCTGCCCGGTGAGGACGTCGGTGCCGACCAGCCCGAGGTAGAGACCGACGCCCAGCGAGGCCAGCCCGCGCAGCGGCGAGGAGCCCAGGACGGTGGCCACCGCGACGAAGGCCAGCACGGCGAGGGCGAAGTAGTCGGCCGGCGTGATGCCGATGGCGAGGTCGACGACGGTCGGGGCGACCAGCGCGAGCAGCAGCGTGGCGATGGTGCCGGCGACGAACGAGCCGATGGCCGCGGTGGCCAGCGCGGCCGCCCCGCGTCCCGCCTTGGCCATCTTGTTGCCCTCGAGCGCGGTCATGATCGAGCTCGACTCGCCCGGGGTGTTCAGCAGGATCGACGTCGTCGACCCGCCGTACATGCCGCCGTAGTAGATGCCGGCGAACATGATGAAGGCGCTGGTCGGCTCGAGGGCGTAGGTGACCGGCAGCAGCAGCGCGACGGTCATCGCCGGGCCGATGCCGGGCAGGACGCCGACCGCGGTCCCCAGGACGACGCCGATGAGGGCGAAGACCAGGTTGACCGGGGTCAGCGCGTCGGCGAGGCCGCCGAGGAGGTCGGAGAGCGCCATCAGAGCCAGTCGGTGGCCAGCTCGAGGAGCGTCCCGCCCGGCAGCGCCACGTTCAGCGCCTTGACGAAGACGATCCACACGACGACCGAGGAGATCCCTCCGGCCAGCAGCGGCCGCACGACGCCGCGGGCGCCGAGGGCCCAGGCGACGGCGGCGAACATCAGCGTGACCGCGAGCGGCCAGCCGATGACGTTGATCAGCAGTGCGTGGGCGAGGAACGCGACCACCACCACCGCCACGGCGCGCCAGTCGGTGCCGGCGGTCGGGTCGACGTCCTCGCTCTCGTCGGCCGGGCCGCGGTCGCCCCGCAGCACGCGGAAGCCGAGCGCCAGCGCCGTCGCGATGACCACCCCACCGATCAGGTAGGGGAAGAACCGCGGTCCGATGGTGTTCGCCGAGCCCGGGACGGCGATGTTGGCCGCGTCGAGGACCAGGTAGAGCCCCAGCGCCAGGAGCAGCGCGGTGAGCGCGAGCTCGCCGTTGCTGCGGCCCTGGGGCGGGGCGCCCCCGGTCCCGGTGTCCGGGCCGGCCGCTGTGCTCACCGGACGAGGCCGATCTGCTGCAGCACCCCGCGCACCCGCTCCTCCTCCGCGGCGAGGAACTCGCCGTAGTCGTCGCCGGTCAGCAACTGGTCGTCCCAGCCGTTGTTCTCCAGTGCGTCGGCCCACTCGTCGGTGTCGTGGGCGTCGACGACGAGCTGGATCAGGTCCTCCCGGGCCTGGTCGCTCATGCCGGGCCGGGCCATGAGACCGCGCCAGTTCGAGACCTCGACCTCGAACCCCGACTCGACGAGCGTGGGGACCTCGGGCACCTGGTCCGAGCGCTCGGGCGTCGAGACGGCCAGCCCGACGAGGTCGCCGGACTGCACCTGGGGGCCGTAGTCCGCGGTGCCGGAGATGCCGGCCGCGACCTGGTTCCCCAGCAGGGCGGCGAGGGACTCACCGCCACCGGAGTAGGCGATGTAGTTGATCTCGGCGGGGTCGATGCCGGCGGCCTGGGCGAGCAGGCCGGCCAGGATCTGGTCGGTGCCGCCGGCCGAGCCTCCGGCGATGGGGGTGCCCCGGGGGTCGGCGGCCCAGGCCTCGACGAAGCCGCCGATGTCGTCGTAGGGGGCGTCGGCCGGCGCGACGATGAGCTCGGGCTCGCCGATCAACCGCGCGATCGGCGTGACGTCGGTGAGGCGGGTGCTCGAGTCGTTGGTGTCGACGGCGCCCACCATGACCAGGCCCATCATCATGAGCAGGGCGTCGTCGTCCTCGCGGGCGAGCTGGCCCAGGCCGATCGTGCCGCCGGCGCCCTCGACGTTGAAGACCTGGACGTTGCGGGCGATGCCGCTGGTCTGGATGACGCGCTGCAGCACGCGGGCCGTCGTGTCCCAGCCGCCGCCGGGGCTGGCCGGCGCCATCACCCGCAGCCGGGAGAGATCACCGGGCCGGACCACCGTGCCGGCGCAGGAAGCCAGCGCGCCCAGCGCCGGCACTGCGAGGGCGCCGGCGAGGAAGGACCTGCGGCTCAGCGCCACGAGCACCTCCAGCGGGTTCGGGAGTGGTGCCGAGGTCACCGTAGGCCCGGCGGCTGCCGCGCGCGCGTCGTCACCGGCCCTCCGGCAGCGGGTCGGGGACCACGGACCACGGACCACGCCGCCCGCCGGCCCCGGTGCGCCGACGTGCGTCACAGGCCGAGCTCCCGGTCCAGCGCCAGGTTGAGCTCGAGCACCCGGACGTGCGGTGCGCCGATGAAGCCGAGGTCCCGGCCGGAGGTGGCGTCGTCGACGAGGTCGCGGACGGCGGCCGGGTCGGCCCCGCGGGCCTCGGCGACGCGTTCGACCTGGATCTCGGCGTACTCCGGGGAGATGTCGGGGTCCAGGCCCGAGGCCGACGCGGTGACCGCGTCCGCCGGCACGTCCGCCCGAGCCACCCCGTTGAACGCCGCCACCTCCGCCCGGCGCTGCTCGACGAGCTCCACCAGCTCCGGCGCGTTCGGCCCGAGGTTCGAGCCCCCGGACGCCGCCCCGTCGTGGTCCGACGCCGACGGGCGGGACTGGAAGTACTGCGGCAGCGGCGCGCCGTCGGCGTCGGTGAAGGCCTGGCCGACCAGCGCGGCGCCCACCACCTCGCCGTCCACCTGGACGAGCGAGCCGTCGGCCCGGCCGGGCACGAGGAGCTGGGCGAGACCGGTGACCGCGAGCGGGTAGCCCAGGCCGAGGACGACGGTGGCGACGAGCAGGAGGCGGACGGCGGCCACCAGCTGGCGGCCCGAGCGCAGGGCAGGCATCACGCGATCCCGGGGACGAGGGAGACGAGCAGGTCGATGAGCTTGATCCCGGCGAAGGGGGCGAGCACGCCACCGAGGCCGTAGACCAGGAGGTTGCGGCGCAACATCGCCGACGCCGAGGCCGGCCGGTAGCGCACGCCGCGCAGGGCCAGCGGCACCAGCGCGACGATGACCAGCGCGTTGAAGACGACCGCGGACAGGATCGCCGACTCGGGCGAGGCCAGCCGCATGACGTCCAGCGCCGCGAGCCCGGGGACCGAGCCGGCGAACATGGCCGGCAGGATCGCGAAGTACTTCGCCAGGTCGTTGGCGAGGGAGAAGGTGGTCAGCGCGCCGCGGGTGATGAGCAGCTGCTTGCCGATCTCGACGACCTCGATGAGCTTCGTCGGGTCGGAGTCGAGGTCCACCATGTTGCCGGCCTCCTTGGCCGCCGACGTCCCGGTGTTCATCGCCACCCCGACGTCGGCCTGCGCGAGCGCGGGGGCGTCGTTGGTGCCGTCGCCGGTCATGGCCACCAGCCGGCCGCCCTCCTGCTCGCGGCGGATCAGCGCCAGCTTGTCCTCGGGGGTCGCCTCGGCCAGGACGTCGTCGATGCCGGCCTCGGCGGCGATGGCGCGGGCGGTGCGCTCGTTGTCGCCGGTGACCATCACGGTGCGGATGCCCATCCGGCGCAGCTCGGCGAAGCGCCCGGCCATGCCCGCTTTGACGACGTCCTTGAGGTGGACGACGCCGAGCACCCGGGCGCCGGCCGGACCGTCCTCGGCGAGCACCAGCGGCGTCCCGCCCGAGGCGGAGACGCCGTCGACGACCTCGCCGACCTCGGCCGGCACCGTGCCGCCGAGCGACCGGACCCAGCCGGTGACCGCGCCGGCGGCGCCCTTGCGCAGCTGCCGGCCGTCGGGCAGGTCGACGCCGCTCATCCGGGTCTGCGCGGTGAACGGCACGAACCGGGCGCCGGGCAGGTCGTCGCGCGCACGCAGGCCGTACCGCTCCTTGGCGAGCACGACGACGCTGCGGCCCTCGGGCGTCTCGTCGGCCAGCGACGCGAGCTGGGCGGCGTCGGCCACCTCGGCCTCGGTCACCCCCGCGGCCGGCACGAACTCCGCCGCCTGCCGGTTGCCGAGCGTGATGGTGCCGGTCTTGTCGAGCAGGAGGGTGTTCACGTCGCCGGCGGCCTCGACCGCACGGCCGCTCGTCGCCAGCACGTTGCGCTGCACCAGCCGGTCCATCCCGGCGATGCCGATCGCCGAGAGCAGCGCGCCGATCGTGGTCGGGATGAGGCAGACGACCAGCGCGACGAGGACGGTCACCGACTGACCGGCGCCGGAGTACAGGGCCAGCGGCTGCAGGGTGACCACGACCAGCAGGAACACGATGGTGAGCGAGGCCAGCAGGATGTTGAGCGCGACCTCGTTCGGCGTGCGCTGCCGCTGCGCGCCCTCGACCAGGGCGATCATCCGGTCGACGAACGTCTCCCCCGGCCGGCTGGTGATCTGCACGACGATCCGGTCCGACAGCACCGTCGTGCCGCCCGTGACCGCCGACCGGTCGCCGCCGGACTCGCGGATGACCGGCGCGGACTCCCCGGTGATGGCCGACTCGTCGACGCTGGCGATGCCCTCGACGACGTCGCCGTCCCCCGGCACCACCTGACCCGCGGCCACCACGACGCGGTCCCCGGGGCGCAGGTCGGCAGCGGGGACCTCGGTGCCGTCGACGCGGACGGCGACGGTCGTCGTCCGGGCCCGGCGCAGCGTCGCCGCCTGGGCCCGGCCGCGGCCCTCCGCCACCGCTTCGGCGCCGTTGGCGAACAGCACGGTCAGCCACAGCCACGCCGCCACGAGCCAGCCGAACACCGACGGGTCGGCGACCGCCAGCACGGTGGTGGAGACCGAGCCGACCCAGACGACGAACACGACCGGCTGGCGCACCAGCCCGCGGGGGTCCAGCTTGCGCACGGCGCCGGCCAGCGCCGGTCCCCACGGCACGGTCGTCCCCCGCGGCGTGCGCGACCCCGGGGTCTGCACGGGCCTGCGGTCCAGTGCGGCGGTCATGACAGTCCTTCCGCGATGGGCCCGAGCGAGAGCGCGGGCAGGTAGGTGAGGCCGACGACGACGAGGACGACGGCGCCGAGCAGGCCCGCGAACAGCGGGCGGTGGGTGGGCAGCGTCCCGGCGGTGACCGGCGCCCGCCCCTGGGCGGCGAGCCGCCCGGCCATGGCGAGGACGAACACGATCGGCAGGAACCGGCCCAGCGCCATCGCGAGGCCGAGCGCGACGTCGTAGAAGGTCGTGTCCGCCGACAGCCCGGCGAAGGCCGAGCCGTTGTTGTTGCCGGCCGAGGTGAAGGCGTACAGGACCTCCGAGAGGCCGTGCGGGCCCTCGTTCAGCAGCGACCCGCGGCCGGTGTCGGTCGCGAGCGCCACCGCGGTCCCGGTGAGCACCACCGCGGGCGTGACCAGCACGTACAGCGAGGCCAGCGTCATCTCGCGCCGGCCCAGCTTCTTGCCCAGGTACTCCGGCGTCCGCCCGACCATCAGGCCGGCGACGAAGACCGTGACGACCGCGAGGACGAGCAGCCCGTAGAGGCCGGAGCCCACGCCGCCGGGCGCGACCTCGCCCAGCATCATGTTCGCCATCGTCAGCAGCCCGCCGGCCGGCGTGTAGCTGTCGTGCATGGAGTTGACCGCGCCGGTCGAGGTGAGCGTGGTGGCGGCGCCGAACAGCGCCGACAGCGGCCCGCCGAAGCGGACCTCCTGCCCCTCCGCGGCGGCGCCGGCCAGCTGCAGCGCCGCGCCGCCGGCCCGGGCCTGCGCCCAGGTGGTCAGCGCCAGCGACGTGGCGGCGAGCCCGGCCATCACGCCGGCGATCGCCAGCCCCTGCCGCCGGTCACCGACCATGCGGCCGAAGGTGCGGGGCAGCGAGAAGGGGATGACCAGCATCAGGAAGACCTGGAACAGCGAGACCCAGGCGCTCGGGCCCTCGAAGGGGTGCGCGGAGTTGGCGTTGAAGAAGCCACCGCCGTTGGTGCCCAGCTGCTTGATCGCCTCCTGCGAGGCGACCGGCCCGCCGGGCACGTGCTGCGTCCCGCCGGCCAGGGTGGCCGCGTCGGTGCCCGACGACAGGTTCTGGACGACGCCGCCGAGCACGAGCACCAGGGCGGCGACGGTCGCCAGCGGGAGGAGCAGCCGGGTGACCGCGCGGGTGACGTCGACCCAGACGTTGCCCAGCTGCTCGGTGCGGGTGCGGGCGAAGCCGCGGACGAGTGCCACGGCGACCGCGAGGCCCACCGCCGCCGACACGAAGTTCTGCACCGCCAGGCCGGCCATCTGGACGAGGTGCCCCATGGTCGACTCGCCGGCGTAGCCCTGCCAGTTCGTGTTGGTCACGAAGCTGACCGCGGTGTTCCAGGCCGAGGAGGGCTCCACGGCGGACATCCCGTTGCTCCCCGGCAGGTGACCCTGGACCCGCTGCAGCAGGTAGACCAGCAGCACCCCGGCCAGCGAGAACGCCAGGACCCCGCGCAGGTACACCGGCCAGCGCTGCTCGGCACCCGCGTCGACGCCGACCAGCCGGTACACCGCCCGCTCGACCCGCCGGTGCCGGGCGTCGGTGAACACCCGGGCCATCCGGTCCCCGAGCGGCCGGTGCACCGCGACCAGCGCCGCCACGAGCAGCCCGGCCTGCAGCCACCCGGCGGCCGTGCTGCTCATCAGAACCGCTCCGGGAACAGCAGCGCGGCGAGCAGGTAGAGCACCAGCCCGACCGCGACGGCGAGCCCGACCCACTGGGCGACGTCGCTCACAGCCGCCCCACCCCCCGCGCGACGAGCGCCAGCAGTCCGAAGACGGCCGGCGTCAGCAGCACGAACACCACGTCACCCACGACGTCGCACCCTCGATCCGTCCCGGCGGCCGGCTCTGACGCCGACCGCACCGGGGCGGGACGCTAGGAGCGCCGGCAGGCCGGGTGGGCGGTCTTGACGGGTCCCTGACGCGGCCGGGTCACCCCTTGACGCGATCCTGACGCCGGCCGCCGCCGCACCGGCCCCGGGCGGGGCGATCATGGTCGCCATGACCCCGGTTGGGAGCGGTGCCCGCGGCACGCTGCGCGTCTACCTGGGCGCCGCACCCGGCGTGGGCAAGACCTTCGCCGCGCTCGGGGAGGCCCACCGCCGGGCCTCCCGCGGCGCGGACGTCGTCGTCGGCCTGGTCGAGACGCACGGCCGGCCGCGCACCGCCGAGCAGCTCGCCGGGCTGGAGGTGCTGCCGCGGCGCCGCGTCGCCCACCGCGGGGTCGTCCTCGAGGAGCTGGACGTCGACGCGGTGCTGGCCCGCCGGCCGGACTGGGTCGTCGTCGACGAGCTGGCGCACACCAACGCCCCGGGCTCGCGGCACGCCAAGCGCTGGGAGGACGTCGAGGAGCTGCTCGACGCCGGCCTCGACGTGATCAGCACCGTCAACGTGCAGCACCTGGAGAGCCTGACCGACGTCGTCGAGTCGATCACCGGCATCGCGCAGCAGGAGACCGTGCCGGACGACGTGGTGCGCCGCGCCGACCAGGTCGAGCTGGTGGACATGTCCCCCGAGGCGCTGCGCCGGCGGATGGCGCACGGCAACGTCTACCCCGCCGAACGGGTCGACGCCGCGCTGGCCAACTACTTCCGCGTCGGCAACCTGACCGCGCTGCGGGAGCTCGCGCTGCTGTGGCTGGCCGACCGGGTGGACGAGGGGCTGCGCCGGTACAAGGCCGAGCACGACATCGACTCCGTGTGGGAGGCCCGCGAGCGGGTCGTCGTCGCGCTGACCGGCGGGCCGGAGGGCGAGACGCTGATCCGCCGCGCCGCGCGGGTGGCGCGACGGGCGGGCAACGGCGTGCTGCTCGCCGTGCACGTCGTCTCCCCCGACGGGCTGACCGGCGCCTCGCCCGAGGCGCTGCGCGCCCAGCGCGAGCTGACCGAGAGCCTGGGCGGCACCTACCACCAGGTCGTCGCGGACGACGTCGCCGCGGCGCTGCTGGAGTTCGCCCGCGGCGCCGACGCCACCCAGCTCGTGGTCGGCACCAGCCGGCGCTCCCGGTGGGCGCGCGCCGTGCGCCGCGGGATCGGCGGTCAGGTCGTGGCCGACGCCGGGGAGATCGACGTCCACATCGTCACCCACGCGGCGGCCGGGTCCCGCGGCTGGCGGCTGCCGCCGCTGCGCGGCGCGCTGACCGCCCGGCGCCGCTGGTGGGGACTGGCCCTGGCGCTGGCCGGCGTGCCCGCGGTGACGGCGCTGTGCCTGACCGCCGGAGCCTCCCTGCCGGTCGCGCTGCTCGCCTTCCTGCTCGTGGTGCTGGCGGTGGCGCTGGTCGGCGGGCTGTGGCCGGCGCTCGCCGCCGCCGTGCTCGGCGGCCTGGCCGAGAACTGGTTCTTCGTCCCGCCGACCGGCGGCTTCACCGTCACCCGGCTCGACGACGTCGTGGCGCTCCTCGGTGGGCTCGTCGTCGCGGTCACCGTGGCGTCGGTCGTCGACCGCTCCGCCCGCCGGGCGACCGCGGCGGCGCGCTCGCGCGCGGAGACGGCGGTGCTCGCGTCGCTGTCCCGGTCGGTGCTCGCCGGCGACCGGACGCTGCCCGGCCTCCTGGAGCAGGTCCGCGAGGCCTTCGGCCTGCAGTCGGTGACCCTGGTGGAGCGCGAGGACGGCGCCGAGACGGTCGTGGGCACCTGCGGCGAGCGGACCGGGCCGGCCGTGGACGAGGTGGCACTCACCGGGACGCTGC
Source organism: Blastococcus sp. SYSU D00813 (assembly GCF_054050735.1). Lineage (NCBI taxonomy): Bacteria > Bacillati > Actinomycetota > Actinomycetes > Geodermatophilales > Geodermatophilaceae > Blastococcus > Blastococcus sp. SYSU D00813. The sequence goes on along the minus strand of NZ_JBJGZX010000015.1, from coordinate 78,281 downwards.
TGCTGCGCTGGTGTGGCCGCGGGCTGGCGGCCGGCGAGCGGCGGGTGCTGGTGGCGTTCGCCGAGCAGGCGGCGGTGGCGCTGCAGCAGGGCCGGCTGGCCGCGCAGGCCGCCGAGGCCGACCGGCTCGCGGCCGGGAACAGCATGCGGACGGCGCTGCTGGCCGCCGTCAGCCACGACCTGCGCACCCCGCTGGCCGGGATCAAGGCCGCGTCGTCGGCGCTGCGCACCGGCGGCCTGCAGCTCACCGCTGCCGACCGCGAGGAGCTCGTGGCCACGGTGGACGAGTCCGCCGACCGGCTCACCGCGCTCGTCGACGACCTGCTGGACATGAGCAGGCTGCAGGCCGGCGCGGTGAGCCCGGTCCTGGCGCCGACCGACCTCCCCGACGTCGTCCACCGGGCCCTGGACGAGCTGGACGCGACCGGCCGGGCGCGGGTCGGCTGCGCATGGCCCGAGGACCTGCCGCCGGCCCTGGCCGACCCCGCCCTGGCCGAGCGCGTCGTCGCCAACCTCGTCGGCAACGCCGTGCGGCACGCCCCCACCGGACCGGTGACCGTGCGCGCCGGCGCGATCGGCGACCGGGTCGAGCTGCGGGTCGCCGACCGCGGGCCCGGGGTGCCCGAGGCCGACCGGGAGCGGGTGTTCGCGCCGTTCCAGCGGCTGGGCGACGCCCCCGCCGGGCAGGGGGTCGGCCTGGGCCTGGCGGTGGCCCGCGGGCTCGCCGAGGCGATGGGCGGCGCGCTGACCGCCGAGGACACCCCGGGCGGTGGCCTGACGATGGTGCTCGCCCTGCGCCCGGCGCCCGTGCCGGCCGTCGTCCCCGCGCGGTGAGCCGGGTCCTGGTCGTCGACGACGACCCGCAGCTGCTCCGTGCCCTGCGGATCACCCTGCGCGCGGCCGGGTACGAGGTGGTGACCGCCGCCGACGGGCGGACGGCGCTGTCCGAGGCGGCCGCCGGGCACCCCGACGTCGTCGTCCTGGACCTCGGCCTGCCGGACCTCGACGGCACCGAGGTGCTGGCCGGGCTGCGGCCCTGGTTCGGCGGCCCGGTGCTCGTGCTGTCCGCCCGCACCGACAGCACCGACAAGGTCGAGGCGCTGGACGCCGGCGCCGACGACTACGTCACGAAGCCCTTCGACATGGGCGAGCTGCTGGCCCGGCTGCGCGCCCTGCTGCGGCGCAACGCCACCGGACCCGGGGAGCCGGTGGTCACGACCGCTCACTTCACCGTCGACCTGGCCGCCAAGCAGGTCACCGTCGACGGCGGAGCGGTGCGGCTGACCCCGACGGAGTGGGCGCTGCTGGCCGAGCTCGTCCGCACGCCGGGCCGGCTGGTCGGCCAGCGGCACCTGCTGCAGGCCGTGTGGGGACCGGCCTACGAGAAGGAGACCCACTACCTGCGGGTCTACCTGAACCAGCTGCGCCGCAAGCTCGAGCCGGACCCGGCCCATCCTCGGTACCTGCGCACCGAGCCCGGCATGGGGTACCGCTTCACCCCGTGACCGGTCGCGCCGGTGCAGGATGTCGGCCGTGTCCGCCCGGCTGCTCGTCGTCCTGCTCACCGTCGCCACCGCGCTGCTGGTGGCGCCGGCCCCGGCGTCCGCGCACACGGAGCTGGAGAGCACCGACCCCGCCGCCGACAGCACCGTCACGGCGGCGCCGGCCGCGGTGACCCTGACCTTCGCCGGGACGGTGCTGGGCGCCGACGTCACGGTGACCGGGCCGGACGGGCCGGCGAGCACCGGCCCGGCGACCGTGGAGGGCGCGGTGGTGCGCGTGCCGGTCTCCCTGACGGCGGCCGGCCGCTACGAGGTCACCTGGTACGTCACCGGCTCCGACGGCCACCCGCTGCAGGGCACGTTCGGCTTCGAGCACGCCCCGCCGGCCGCGCCGGAGCCGACGGCGGCCCCGACGACCGCCCCGTCGACGGCGGCGTCCCCGGCTCCGGAGACCTCGCCGACCGTCGACCCCACGGCCGACGACGTCATCGAGCGGGCGTCCGAGGACGACGACACCGGCACCGCCGGCTGGGTGCTGCCGGTGCTGGCCGCCGCCGCGGTCGCCGTCGGAGCGGCCCTCGTGCTGCTGCTCCGCCGGCGCCGCGGCTGACCTCCTGGCCGCCGCGACCGGTCAGCTGGCCTTGCGGCGGGCCCGCTTCTTCGGCGCGGCGGCCGCCTCGATCGCCCCGGCGTCGAGCAGCGGCACCAGGTACCGGCCGGTGTGGCTCTCCGGCACCGAGGCGACGAGCTCCGGCGGCCCCTCGGCCACGACCGTGCCGCCGCGGAAGCCGCCCTCCGGGCCCATGTCGACCAGCCAGTCGCAGCTCTTGATCACGTCGAGGTTGTGCTCGATGACGATCACCGAGTTGCCCTTGTCGACCAGGCCCTGCAGCACCAGCAGCAGCTTGCGGATGTCCTCGAAGTGCAGACCCGTGGTGGGCTCGTCGAGCACGTAGATGCTGCGGCCGTTGCTGCGCTTCTGCAGCTCGCTGGCGAGCTTGACCCGCTGCGCCTCGCCGCCGGAGAGGGTGGTGGCCGGCTGGCCGAGCCGCACGTAGCCCAGCCCGACGTCGGTGAGGGTGCGCAGGTACCGGGCGATCGACGGGATGGCCGCGAAGAACTCCGCCGCCTCCTCGATGGGCATGTCGAGGACCTCGGCGACCGTCCGGCCCTTGTAGTGCACCTCGAGGGTCTCCCGGTTGAACCGGGCGCCCTTGCACACCTCGCACGGCACGTAGACGTCCGGCAGGAAGTTCATCTCGATCTTCAGCGTGCCGTCGCCGGAGCAGGCCTCGCAGCGGCCGCCCTTGACGTTGAAGGAGAAGCGGCCGGGCTGGTACCCGCGCATCTTCGCCTCGGTGGTCTGGGCGAACAGCTTGCGCACCTGGTCCCACACCCCGGTGTAGGTGGCGGGGTTGGACCGCGGCGTGCGGCCGATCGGCGACTGGTCGACGTGCACGACCTTGTCCAGGTGCTCCAGGCCGGTGACCGTGCGGTGCCGGCCGGGCACCTGCCGGGCGCGGTTCAGCTCGTTGGCCAGGACCGTGTAGAGGATGTCGTTCACCAGGCTGGACTTGCCCGACCCGGAGACGCCGGTGACCCCGACGAGCATCCCGAGCGGGAAGGTCACGTCGACGCCCTTGAGGTTGTTCTCGCGGGCGCCCTTGACCACCAGCTCCCGCCCGGGGGTGGGCTTGCGCCGCACCTCCGGCACGGTGATCTCCTTGCGGCCGGACAGGTACTGGCCGGTGAGCGACCGCTCGCTGGCCAGCAGGTCGGCGACGGTGCCGCTCACCACGACCTCGCCGCCGTGCTCGCCGGCACCCGGGCCGATGTCGACCACCCAGTCGGCGACCTTGATGGTGTCCTCGTCGTGCTCGACGACGATGAGCGTGTTGCCCATGTCGCGCAGCCGGACGAGGGTCTCGATCAGCCGGGTGTTGTCGCGCTGGTGCAGCCCGATCGAGGGCTCGTCGAGCACGTACAGCACCCCGACCAGGCCCGACCCGATCTGCGTGGCCAGCCGGATCCGCTGCGCCTCGCCGCCGGCGAGGGTGGCCGCGGGCCGGTCGAGCGAGAGGTAGTCCAGGCCGACGTCCACCAGGAACGACAGCCGCGCCTGGATCTCCCTGAGCACGCGGTCGGCGATGGCCCGCTCGCGCTCGCCCAGCTCCAGCGCGTTCAGCCACTCCGAGGCCTCGCCGATCGACAGGCCGGTGACCTCGGCGATCGAGCGGCCGTTGAGCTTGACGGCGAGGATCTCCGGCTTGAGCCGGGTGCCGTGGCACACGGGACAGGGCACGTCGCGCATGTAGCCCTCGTACTTGTCCCGCATGTAGTCGCTGTCGGTGTCCTCGTGCCGGCGCTCGAGGAACGGCAGCACGCCTTCGAACGCGGCGTAGTAGCTGCGCTCGCGGCCGTAGCGGTTCTTGTAGCGGACGTGCACCTGGTCGGGCGAGCCGTGCAGGACCGCCTTCTGCACCTTGGCCGGCAGCCGCTCCCACGGGTCGTCCATGGAGAAGCCCAGCTGCTGAGAGAGGCCGGTGAGCAGGCGGGTGAAGTACTCGTTGCTCATCGACCCGGCCCACGGCGCGATGGCGCCCTGCGCCAGGCTCTTCGTCGGGTCGGGCACGACGAGGTCGGGGTCGACCTCCTTGCGGGTGCCGATGCCGGTGCACTCCGGGCAGGCGCCGAACGGCGAGTTGAACGAGAAGCTGCGCGGCTCCAGCGCCTCGAACGACAGCCCGTCGTCCACGCACGCGAGGTGCTCGGAGAAGGTGCGCTCGCGCTGCGGGTCGCCCTCGGGGACGTCGACGAAGTCGAGGACGACGAGGCCGCCGGCCAGGCCGAGCGCCGTCTCCACCGAGTCGGTCAGCCGCCGCTTCGCGCTCTCCTTGACGGTGAGCCGGTCGACGATGACCTCGATCGAGTGCTTCTCCTGCTTCTTGAGCTTCGGCGGCTCGGTCAGCGGGTGCACCACGCCGTCGACCCGGACCCGGGAGAAGCCCTGGGTCTGCAGGGAGCTGAACAGGTCGACGTACTCGCCCTTGCGCGCGCGCACGACGGGGGCGAGCACCTGGAAGCGGGTGCCCTCCTCCATGGCGAGCACCTGGTCGACGATCTGCTGCGGCGTCTGCCGGGAGATCGGCTTGCCGCAGTTCGGGCAGTGCGGCTGGCCCGCGCGGGCGTAGAGCAACCGCAGGTAGTCGTAGACCTCGGTGATCGTGCCGACGGTCGACCGCGGGTTGCGGTTGGTCGACTTCTGGTCGATCGAGACCGCGGGCGACAGGCCCTCGATGAAGTCGACGTCGGGCTTGTCCATCTGCCCGAGGAACTGCCGGGCGTAGGCCGACAGCGACTCGACGTAGCGCCGCTGCCCCTCGGCGAAGATCGTGTCGAAGGCGAGGCTCGACTTGCCCGACCCGGACAGGCCGGTGAAGACGATCAGCGCGTCGCGCGGCAGGTCGAGGTCGACGTCCTTGAGGTTGTGCTCGCGGGCGCCGCGGACGACGAGGCGGTCCATGGGTGTCCTGTCGGTCGGTGTGCGTGCGTGGTCGGTCGGCCGGCGTGCCGGTCGGGAGCTCTGCGCGGCGCTGCTCAGACGGCTGCCGCGGCCGGCGACGAGAGGGGGTCGAAGACCGGCGCGTGACGGCGCCAGGGCCGCCGGCGTTCCAGCTCTCCGGCCAGCCAGAGTAGTCGCCCTTCGGCCCCCGGGGGGCCGACCAGCTGGACCGCCAGGGGCCACCCCTCGGGGCGTGTGCCGGTGGGCACGACGGCCGCCGGGACCCCAGCCAGGTTCCACGGCGAGGCGAACGGCGCCCACCGGGCGTTGGCGGTCACGTTGGCCAGGAAGCCCCGCTCGTGCCACGGCCGGGCCGACAGCGGCGGACCGCTGACCACCGGGGTCAGCAGCACGTCGACGTCCTCGAAGAACCGCTCGGTCCGGGCCCGGAACCGCTCGGCCGGGCCGGGCCGGACCAGGCCCAGCCGGCGCACCCAGCGGCCCAGCCGGGCGTGGGTGCGGCTGCGCGGCTCCAGCGCTGCCCGGTCCATGCCGAGGGCCGCCGCGTCGTCCTCCGCGCCGGCGAACCACCGGGCGAGCGCCGCGGCCGCCGCGTCGGGCGGGATCACCGGGTCGCGCCGGACCACGGTGTGGCCCGCCTCCTGCAGCAGCCGCGCCGTCTCCTCGACCGCCTGCCGGGTGGTCCGGTCGGCGCGCACGCCCGGGACCGGGGAGCGCAGGCTCACCGCGATCCGCAGCGGGCGCCCCGGCTCGGGCGGCGGGGCCGGCTCCTCCCCCGCCAGCACGGCGAGCGCGAGGGCCTGGTCGGCCACGGTGGTGGTGAGCGCGCCGTTCACCGCCATCCCCGACCAGTCGTCGGCCCCGATCCCGCCCGGGCACACGCCGCGGCCGGGCTTGACGGTGACCAGGCCGCACGCGGCCGCGGGCAGCCGCAGCGAGCCCATGCCGTCGTTGCCGTGGGCGATCGGGACGGCGCCGGAGGCCACCGCGGCCGCGCTGCCCCCGGAGCTGCCGGCCGGCGAGCGTGCCGTGTCCCACGGGTTGCGGGTCACCGAGCCCGCCGAGTCGGTCGAGGCGTAGAGGCACAGCTCCGGGACGCGGGTGATCCCGACGACGACCGCGCCGGCCGCGCGCAGGCGGGCCACGACCGGGTGGTCCGCCGTGGCCGGCACACGCGGGCAGGCGGCCGACCCGTCGGTGGCCACCTCGCCGGCGACGGCCACGTTGTCCTTGACCGCCACCGGCACCCCGGCCAGCGGCAGGGAGGCCCGCCGCGGGGCGGCGTCGACCGCCGCGGCCTCGGCCAGCGCGGCCTCGCGGCGCACCACGCGGAACGCCCCGACCCGCGGCTCGACCTCGTCGAGGTGGGCCAGGTGGGCGCGCACGACCTCGACCGCGGAGACCTCGCCGGAGCGGACGCGCGCGGCGAGCTCGGTGGCGGGGAGGCCCACCAGCCGACGGTCCTGAGAGCCGGGCAGACCTCCGCTAGCGTCCATGCCCAGGACCGTAGCCGCGGTCGCCGACACTTTCCGGAGGGAGCCTTCGATGAGCGGTCCGTACACCGGGGACGTGCAGGTGGGCGGCCCCGCCGGCGTCCGGGAGCTGCCGGGGCTGGTGGTGGCGAAGCTCGCGGTCGGCGAGATGGACAACAACGCCTACCTGCTGCGCGACACCGCCAGCGGCGAGGCGCTGCTCATCGACGCGGCCACCGACGCCGAGGCGCTGCTGCGGCTGGTCGGGGACGCCGACCTGCGCACCGTCGTCACCTCGCACGGGCACTGGGACCACCACCGGGCCCTGCCCGAGGTGGTCGAGGCCACCGGCGCGACGACCGTCGCCCACCCCGCCGACGCCGGCGACCTCCCCGTGCCGGTCGAGCGGCTGGTCGAGCACGGCGACACGCTCCGCGTCGGCGAGCACACCCTCGAGGTGATCCACCTGCGCGGCCACACGCCGGGCAGCATCGCGCTGCTGTGGCGCGGCCCCGACGACGCCGGCCCGCACCTGTTCACCGGCGACTGCCTGTTCCCCGGCGGGGTCGGCAACACGCAGAAGGACCCGGCGCGCTTCACCAGCCTGCTGACCGACGTCGAGGAGCGGCTGTTCGCGCCGCTGCCCGACGAGACCTGGGTCTACCCGGGCCACGGCAAGGACACGACGCTCGGCGCCGAGCGCCCGCACCTCGCGGAGTGGCGCGCCCGGGGCTGGTGACCCGCAGCGGCGGGCTCAGTCCACGTAGCCGCCGCGCATGTCCTCCACGATCCGCGGGTGGTCCAGGGTGCTGGGCGCGAGGTCCTGCGGACGGCGGTCCCGCGGGAACACCGCGGCGGCGGCGAGGGTCGCGTCGTCGAGGAACCGCAGGTCGGGCGCGTCCGCCGCCAGCTCGAGCGGGGGCGCGACCGTCCCCGGCTGGGCCAGGGCGAAGCCCCAGTCGCCGAAGCTCGGCACGTGCACGTGGTACGGGGTCACGGCCATCCCGGGGCTGGCCAGGGTCGACACCGTGCGCCAGAACGCCGTCGGCGTCGAGTACGGGCTGCCGGCCTGGACGACCACCATCCCGCCGGGGGCCAGCGCCGCGGCCACCAGCCCGTAGAACTCGGTGGAGTACAGCCGGCCCAGCGCCGGGGTGTCGGGGTCGGGCATGTCGACGACGACGGCGTCGAACCCCTCGGCGTCCGGCCCGCGCAGCCAGCGGAACGCGTCGTCGACCACCACCTCGACCCGCGGGTCGCGCAACGCCGCGTCGTTGAGCGACGCCAGGCGCGTGGTGGCCAGCTCGATGACGGCGGGGTCGAGCTCGACCTGGACGACCTCCGCGACGGAGGGGTGCCGCAGGACCTCGCGCGCGGCCAGCCCGTCGCCGCCGCCCAGGACGAGCACCCGCTCGGGGTCGCGGGCCAGGACCGGGTGCACGAGCGCCTCGGTGTACCGGTACTCGTCGCGGCTGGAGAACTGCAGGTCGCCGTCCAGGTACAGGCGCAGGTCACCGTCGCGCTCCGTGAGCACGACCTCCTGGTAGTCCGAGCGCGTGGCCGACACGATCGGGTCGTCGTACAGCCGCTGGCGCGCCGTCACCTCGATGTCCTCGGCCCGCAGCAGCAGCACCCCGAGCAGGGCCGCGGCGGCGAGCAGGGCGGCGGTCGCCGCCCGGCGCGCGCGCCGGCTGAGGTGGTGGCGCAGGACGAACGCGGCCACGACCGCCGCGGCGGCGAGGTTGACCATCCCGGTGAGCGCGGCGCCGCGCACCTGCCCGGCCCACGGCAGCAGCAGGAACGGCCAGGCCAGCCCGCCGACGAGCGCGCCGGCGTAGTCGGCGGCGTTGAGGTCGGCGAGGACCCGCCCGCTGCCCCGGGCGTCCACCTCGCGGCCGGCCTGCAGCAGCGTCATGAGCAGGGGCACCTCGGCGCCGACCAGGATGCCGAGCACCGCGGTGGCCGCGACGAGCACCGAGCCGCTGGTGCCGTAGTACGAGAAGGTGACGTAGAGGGTCACCGCGCTCAGGCCGCCGGCGATGCCGAGCAGGATCTCGACGGCCACGAAGGTGACCGCCGCGCGCCCGAGCAGCGGCTTGACCAGCAGCGCGCCCACGCCGAGCGCGGCGACGAAGCCGGCGACGATGAGCGAGGTCTGGGTGATGCCGCCGCCGGCCAGGCTGACCGACAGGGTCAGCAGGACCAGCTCGTAGACCAGCCCGCACGCCGCGCAGACCGCGACGGCGGCCAGCAGCAGCGGCCGCGCCCGGCGGCCTCCCGGGATCCCGACGACCGGCGCGGCCGCCCCGGGAGTGCTCGGCGTGGTGGTGCTCATCCGGTCACGACAGGGCGGCTGCGTTGACCGCCCCGATCGCGACCAGGCTGATGCCCACCGCCCAGGCCGCGCCGCTCATCCGCGGCTCGTCGACCAGCGCGCGCAGGTGGCCGGGGACGAAGGCGTCCAGCAGCCGCAGCGCGAGCCCCTGCAGCGCGACCCCGACCACGCCGTAGACCGCCGAGTCGACCAGGCCCTGCCCCAGCTCGTCGCTGCTGGTCATGATCGCCGTCACCACGATGACCGCCAGCGCGAGGTGGTTGGCGCCCAGCAGGATCGCCGCGTTCGGCTTGCGGTCGGTGTAGACCTGCCGCCGCAGGTTGCCGGGGGTCAGCAGGTCGAGGACCAGGAACCCCAGGGCCAGGATGCCGGCCCCGATGGCGAAGTACAGCAGGGTGGCGAGGACGCCGTCCCCCAGCGCACTCCCGTCGACGGACCCGAAGTCCAGGGCCTGCGGTGTCATCTGCACGTCTTCCTCTCGCGGTGGGGGTCGGCGGTCGGCGTCACTTGCCGTCCCCGGGGCCGCCGTCGCCGGAGGAGGCGGGCGAACCGGGACGGAAGCCGGAGCCGAGGTAGGCGTAGTGGCCGCTGCGGTAACGGCGGTCGAGGTCCTCGACGAGGATGCTGCTGCCGCCACCGGCGGCGGCGCTGACGACGACGATGTCGTCGTCGTAGCGCAGGTACTCCGAGCCGCCGTCGGCCTGGCGGGCCGCCGGCCGCACCGCGTCGGCGATCGCCGCGGTCGTGGTGCCGACCGGGTCGTTCGACGTGTAGGTCGCGGTGTCGCCCTGGCTGCTCTGCCGCCTGTAGGTGTCGGCCAGGTGGTCGCGGACGTCGTCGTCGCTGCCGCTGCAGCCCGACGCCAGGACGGCGACGGTCACCAGCGCTGCTGCGGTCCTGCCTGCCCTCACGGCTGCCACCTGCTCTCCGTCGTCACGATCACGCCCTCCTGGTCGCCGGGGTACAGGTGCCACGTCCGCCACGACCAGCCGCCGTCCGGCAGCGCGTGCGCGGTCAGCGCGGTCACCGCGGAGTCGGCCCCGGGGAACGAGCCGCAGATCCAGCCGTCCCGCGTGGCGGCCTGCGACCGCAGGTGGGCGGCGGTGGCCTCGAGGTCGGCGCGCGGCACGGACGTCGTCGTCGAGGCGATCTCGTACTCCCCCACCCGCGCCCGGTCGGGCAGCCGGCGGCCGCCCGCGGCGACGGCGTCGCACGAGACCTGCTCGGTCAGCAGGCGGCCGGGCACCCGGGCGGCGACGACGTGGGACGCGCCCAGCACCCCGAGGGTGATCTGGCCGCCGCGGCCGTCGTCGACGGTGAGCTCGGCCAGCGCGGGCGGGCAGGGGGCGTCCAGCAGGAGGCCGAGCGCCTCCGCCGTGACGTCGCGCGGCGTCACGTCGAGGAGGTGGAGACTCACGCGTCGGGCGTCCGGTGGTAGACGATCAGCTCGCCCCGGCTGACCGCGCGGCCGGTCGAGACCTCCCACGACTGGGTCGCCGCCCACCGCTCGAACGCGATGAGGCCGGTGCCGTCGGCGGTGGCGTAGTCCGCGTAGTCGACGGTGCCGGACGGCGGCGTCCCCGTCGTCCCCTCGGCGGTGTAGTTCGCGCGGCCGCGCTCGATCTGGCGGTGCACCCGGTCGTCCAGGACCACGTCGCCGTCGGGGGTCAGCCCGGTGCCCTCGCGGCGCATCCACAGCGTCATCTCGAGGTCGCCCTCGTCGTCCTCGACGCTGAGCCAGCGGCGGCCGGTGGACCCGTCGAGCAGGTGCTCGGCCCAGGTCGCGCCGCCCTCCTCGAGGCGGATGGTGCCGCGCACGACGTGGTCGATGCCGGCGTAGGTGATCACGTCACCGACGCCGATGGCGTGCGGGTCGTAGAGATCCGGCTCGTTCGCGAGCGGGTCGACGCGACGGCGCGGGGCGGACCGGCGGCTCAGGTTGCGCTGCCGCAGCACCAGGATGACCACGGCCACGACGACGGCGATCCCGAGCAGCACCAGCAGTGCCTCGGTCAAGGGTCGGCTCCTCGAGGGGTCGGTGGGACGAGCCGACCGTATCGTGCCTGCTCAGTCCGCCGGGACCCCTCTGCGCGCGGCGCGCCGCACCTCGCCGCCCGGGCTACTCCTCCTCGTCGTCGAACAGCGACACGAGCTCGTCGGCGGTGCAGGCCACGTGCAGCGGCACGACCGACACCAGCCACTCGGGGCGCCGCTGGTCGACGTCGACGGCGAGGTCCCAGGCGGCCCGGGCGGTGAGCGGGCCGAAGCAGGCGTCGTCGCCGTCCTCCTCCAGCGCGACCTCCACCAGCCAGGTGTCGGAGAGGTCCGCGGCGAGCTCGGCGAAGTCGGGCTCGGTGCCGTCCTCGGGCTCGGGCAGGTCGGCCGCGACGGGGTAGATGAGCGCCATGCCGGAACGCTAGTGGTCCCCGTCCCCCGCCGCTCGGTCCCCGGCGGGCCCCAGCCACCGCCGCCACCAGCGGACCAGGTGCTCCAGGCGCGCGACGCGGCTGCCCGGCCGGCCCGCGCGGGCCAGGTCGCGGCCCTCCCCGGGGAAGACCAGCAGCTCCACGGGCACGCTCCGGGCGGCCTCCAGGAGGGCCACGGCCTGCCGGGCGGGGCCGAGGAGGTCCCGCTCCCCGTGCAGGAACAGGGCCGGTGTCCCCCCGCCCTCGTCGGGGCCGTCCGCCGCCGTGGGCGGGCCGCCCTCGACGACGACGGCGGCGAAGCGCCCGGTGCGCGCCGGGAGCGCGGCGACCGGTGGACCGCCGGCGATCCCCGCCCGGTCGCCGTCCAGCCGCAGCGCCGGGTCGGCGAGCGCGGCGTCCAGGACGGCGAGCGCGGCCTCGGGGTCCCCTCCCGCGGCCTGGACGACGGCGCAGCCGGCCGAGACCGCGACCTGCACGTCGTCCTGCAGCGACCAGCCCGACCGCTCCGCGTGCGCGTGCAGGACCACCGGGTGCGGTCCCGCCCCGGGCGGCACGGTCACCCATCCCCGCGCCGGGACGCCCTCACCGCGCGCCTCCACGGCGACGGCCCGGTGCACGCGGCCGGTGGCGGCGAGCGCGCTCCCGAAGGCGGTGAGCAGCCGCCGGCGCCCGGGGGTGATCGCGATCAGCTCCCCCGCCGAGCCGTCGTGCCCGACGGTCGCGACGACGACGCCGCCGCCCGCTCCCACCCCGGTCACCGTGAACGGCCCGTCGACCAGCACCTCCGGCGGCCCGCCCGCGGTGCTGGTGGACGGGGGCACCCGCAGCAACTCCACCGCGCCGCCCCGCCGGACCGGCACCACGACCCCCCGGCCGGTGGTCACCGCACCGGGCAGGACGTCGCCCTCGGCCGGCGCGAGCAGCGGCTCCGGTGTCCCGCCCGCGGCCGGGACCCGGCACAGGGCGGGCCTCCCGCCGTCCCGCGCCGCCGTCAGCACCAGGCCGTCGGCGGACCAGACCGGACGGCTGGACCGGCCGCCGCCGTCGGTGACGCGGCGCAGCCCCGACCCGTCGGGGCGGACGGCGAAGACGTCGGTGCGCAGGTCGCGGTCGGCCGTGGCGTGGCGGGCGGAGACGAAGGCGAGCTCGGCGCCGTCCGGGCTCCAGCAGACGTCGGCGCAGTCGGCGGTCCCGCGGGTGACGACGACCGGGTCGGGGACGGCGAGGTCGTCGTCGGCGAGGTCGTCGGGCAGGTCGAGGACGTGCACCTGGCGCGGCCGGTCCCCGGGTGAGCCGCTGCCGAGGGACCGCAGCGACGCCACGAGCCGGGGCGCGCCCGGGTCCTCCGGTCCGCCGGTCCTGGCCGTCCACGCCAGCCGGCGGGAGTCGGGGGACCACACGGGCGCGCCGGCCCCGAGCGGGGCGCCGGTGAGCCGGCGGGCCGCACCTCCCGCGGTGGGCAGGACGTGGACCTGCGGCGGCTCGTCGCCGGCCGTGGCCAGGTAGGCCAGCCACCGGCCGTCGGGCGAGAAGGCGGGATCGGTGTCCCGCCCGCCCGAGGTGAGCGGCCGGGCGGGTGCCGACGCGTCGGTGGGGACCGCCCACAGCTGGCTGCGGTACCGGTCGGCGTCCAGGTCGAGCCGGGTGACGGCGACGACGGCGATCCGCCCGTCCGGCGCGACGGCCGGCGTGCCCGGCGTGCGCAGCTGGGCGAGGTCGTCGGGGCGCATCGCCGCCGACGCTAGCCGAGCCGCCGCGATGCCCCCGCCCGCCGCTCCCCGGGTGCGGCGGTCAGGGCCGGCGCCGCCCCTCGTCGCCGTCCGCGGCCGCCTCGGCCAGCCGGCTCTCGGCCTCGGCCGACGCGGCCGGGCCGACGGCGGTGGTGCTGTCGGCGGCCTCGGCCGTCTGCTCCGGCGCGACGAACTGCCCGCGGGTCTTGATGAGGCTGGCGACCGTGGCGATGAGGATGACGCCGAGGATGATCGTCAGCGACAGCCAGATGGGGATGGTGGGCACCGCGTCGATGTGCTCGCCGCCGTTGATGAACGGCAGCGTGTTCTCGTGCAGGGCCTCCATCACCAGCTTGACGCCGATGAACGCGAGGATCACCGCGAGGCCCAGCGACAGGTAGACCAGCCGCTGCAGCAGGCCGCCGAGCAGGAAGTACAGCTGCCGCAGCCCCATCAGGGCGAACACGTTCGCGGTGAAGACGATGAACGGCTCGCGGGTGAGGCCGAAGATCGCCGGGATGCTGTCGAGGGCGAACACCAGGTCGGTGGTGCCGAGCGCCAGGAAGACGATGATCATCGGCGTCCACATCTTCTTGCCCGCCTCGGTGACCCGGAGCTTGGCGCCCTGGAACTCCGACGTGATGGGCAGCACCCGGCGCATCGACCGGATGAAGGCGTTCTCCTCGTAGTCCTCGTCCTCGCCGCGGTGCCGGACGAGGTTGATCGCCGTGTACACGAGGAACGCGCCGAAGATGTAGAAGACCCAGGTGAACCGGGTGATCAAGGCCGCGCCGAGCAGGATGAAGATGCCGCGCAGGACCAGCGCGATGATGATCCCGACCATCAGCACCTCCTGCTGGAGGTGCCGGGGCACGCGGAACCGCGCCATGATGATCACGAAGACGAAGAGGTTGTCGACCGAGAGCGAGTACTCGGTCAGCCAGCCCGCGTAGAACTCCGTGGCGAACTGCGCGTCCGTGATCGCCCAGAAGATCGCGCCGAAGATGACCGCCAGCGACACGTAGAAGCTGACCCACAGGCCCGATTCCTTGAAGGAGGGCTCGTGGGGGCGGCGGACGACGTAGAGCAGGTCGGCGAGCAGCAGGACGGAGAGCCCCACGAAGGTCGCGACCTCGAACCAGACGGGGAGCTCGTGCACGTCTGCGAACTCTACGGCCCGAGGCGGGCGGCGACCTGCCGGGAGTCGATTTCGCGACAGCCCGCGTCGCCGGCCGCGGCGGCGTCGTCCAGCGCGCCCGCGAGAGCCCGGACGGCGGCCCGCAGGACGGCGGTGTCCCGCGGGCCGAGCGCCCCGACGACGGCGTCGAGCAGCCGGATCCGCAGGCCCTCGGCCTGCTGCAGGACGACCCGTCCGGTCTCGGTGACCTCCAGCGCGGTCGCACCCGCCGCGCCGGACGGCGCGTCCGGGTGCGCGCTGCGCCGGAGCAGGCCCCGGCGCAGCAGCGCCTCGGTCGTGACGTCACCCGCGTCGTCCACCTGGCCGCTGCGCCGGGCGACGGCCCGGGGATGCTGGGCCCCCTCGTCGACGGCCACCAGCGCCGCCAGCTCCCCGCGACGCAGGCCGGTGGCCTGTTCCACCCGGGCGACGACCCGAGCGGCGCCGCGGGCGACGTCGGCGAGCTCGTCGGCGAGCTGCAGGACCGTGACCAGCCGGTCGCCGGGGGCCTCGAGCGGGGACGGGCGGGTCGGCGACGGCGCGGTCACCGGGAGCCCGGCCCGCCCTCGCCCGCGGGGACGGCGTCGGCGGCCCGGTCATCGCCCGCAGCCGTCGTGGGACCGTCCTCGACGGCCGCCGCGGCCGTGTCGGCGGCGACGGGGGCCGGCGCGGCGCCCGTGCGCGCGGCCTGGGCGCGGGTGCGGCGGTCCTTGGCGAGGCTGGCGACGGTGGTGACCAGCAGGGTGACGAGGATGACCGTCAGCGACAGCCAGGTCGGGACCTCGGGGATCACGGTCACGTGCTCACCGCCGTTGACGAACGGCAGCTCGTTGGTGTGCAGGGCGTGGATGACCAGCTTGGCGCCGATGAAGCCGAGGATGACGGCGAGGCCGTAGGCCAGGTAGACCAGCCGGTCGAGCAGGCCGTCGATGAGGAAGAACAGCTGCCGCAGGCCCAGCAGCGAGAACGCGTTGGCGGTGAAGACGAGGAACGTCTCCTGGGTGAGGCCGAAGATCGCCGGGATGGAGTCGACGGCGAACAGGATGTCGGCGCTGCCGATGGCGATCAGCGCGATCATCAGCGGGGTGATGAAGCGCTTGCCGTCGACCTTCGTCACCAGCCGGTCGGAGTGGTACTCCTCCGTGGTCGGGACCACCCGGCGGACCAGCCGCAGGATGCTGTTCTCCTCGTAGTGGTCCTCGTTGCTGTGCCCGCCGCTCCTGGCCTGCGCGTAGGCGGTGTAGATGAGGATGGCGCCGAAGAGGTAGAAGACCCAGCTGAAGTTCTCGATGGCGGCGGCGCCGACGAGGATGAAGACGGTCCGCAGCACCAGGGCGAACGCGATGCCGAAGAGCAGCACCTTCTGCTGCAGCTCCCTCGGCACCCCGAAACTCGCCATGATCAGGACGAACACGAAGAGGTTGTCGACCGAGAGGCTCTTCTCGGTGATGTAGCCGGCGAAGTACTCACCGCCGTACTGGGCGCCGGAGAACCAGAACACGCCGAGCCCGAACAGGACGGCGATGCCGACGTAGACGGCCGACCAGATGGCGGCCTCGCGCAGCGAGGGCGCGTGCGGGGTGCGCACGTGGCCGATGAAGTCGAAGGCCAGCATCGCCACGATCGCGGCGATGGTCAGGGCCCACACCCAGGTGGGGACGTCCATGCGGGAACTCCTCCGGAGACTGGCGTTGCGTCAGGTCCGGAGGTCTCTCCCGCCGCGAGCCCAGGGCCTCGCGACCGGCAGCGCCGGAGGCCGGGGCCTCGTACTGACGACACTGCCGCTGGGGATACTCCCCTCCACGGTGAGGCCGTCAGGGCGCGCGACAGCGGGCCGTCGCGTCTGGCGGTCTCGCAGGAGACAACGGGCCGCGCGTCACCGAGTTCCCGGGGCGGCGGTGACGATGGTCACGCCTGCGCCGGACGCCGGCCCTTCGGCAGGGCGGCGACGACCGCGTCGTAGGACGCGTCGACCAGCTCGCGGACCTCGTCGTCGGGCACCGGTCCGGTGAAGTCCACGGCGTTCCACCCGTACCGGCCGATGTAGGAGCTCACGGTGACCGCCCCGGGGTACCGGTCCCGCCACTCGGCGGCCTCGGCGGCGTCCCGCCCGCACTTGACGCCGACCGTGCCCGGGCCGAGGAAGGCGAAAGCCTTGCCGCCGACCTTGGCGACCAGGTCGACGTCGCCCCACGGGTGGGTCTCCTCGGCCCCGGGCTTGGCCAGGCAGTACGCGGCGAGCTCCTCCCGCTGCACGGCCGGCCTCCGGTCAGGCGTGGGCGGCGTCGAGCTGGCGGAGCTCCTTCTTCAGCTCGGCCAGTTCGTCGCGCAGCCGGGCGGCGACCTCGAACTGCAGCTCCCGCGCGGCGGCGAGCATCTGGTCGTTCATCTGCGTGATGAGGTCGGCCAGCTCGTTGCGCGGCAGCCCCTGCACGTCGATGGCGCCGGCCTTGCCGGCCTTGGCCTTCGACGACAGCCCGGGCACCGGCGACTTCCCGCGGGACTGCTGCCGGCCCGAGCCGCCGAGCAGCTCGGCGGCCGTGCCGTCCTCGGCCTCGCGGTAGATGCCGTCGAGGATGTCGACGATCTTCTTGCGCAGCGGCTGCGGGTCGATGCCGTGCTCGGTGTTGTAGGCGATCTGCTTCTCGCGCCGGCGGTTGGTCTCCTCGATGGCCTGCGCCATGGACGGGGTGATCTTGTCGGCGTACATGTGCACCTGCCCGGACACGTTGCGCGCCGCGCGGCCGATGGTCTGGATCAGCGAGGTGCCCGACCGGAGGAACCCCTCCTTGTCGGCGTCGAGGATCGCCACCAGCGAGACCTCGGGCAGGTCGAGGCCCTCGCGCAGCAGGTTGATGCCGACCAGGACGTCGTACTCCCCCTGCCGCAGCTCGCGCAGCAGCTCGACCCGGCGCAGCGTGTCGACCTCGGAGTGCAGGTACCGGACCTTGATGCCCATCTCGAGCAGGTAGTCGGTGAGGTCCTCGGCCATCTTCTTGGTCAGCGTGGTGACGAGGGTGCGCTCGTCCTTCTCGACCCGGACCCGGATCTCGTGCACGAGGTCGTCGATCTGGCCCTTGGTCGGCTTGACGACGACCTCGGGGTCGACCAGGCCGGTGGGGCGGATGACCTGCTCGACGAACTCGCCGCCGGTGCGGCCCAGCTCGTACGGGCCCGGGGTCGCCGACAGGTAGACCACCTGCCCGATCCGGTCGGTGAACTCCTCCCACTTCAGCGGGCGGTTGTCCATCGCCGAGGGCAGCCGGAAGCCGTGCTCCACCAGCGTGCGCTTGCGGCTCATGTCGCCCTCGTACATGCCGCCGATCTGCGGCACGGTGACGTGCGACTCGTCGATGACGAGCAGGAAGTCGTCGGGGAAGTAGTCGAGGAGGCAGGAACCGGCCGAGCCGGGGGCGCGCCCGTCGATGTGCCGCGAGTAGTTCTCGATGCCGGAGCAGAAGCCGACCTGGCGCATCATCTCGATGTCGTAGGTGGTGCGCATGCGCAGCCGCTGCGCCTCGAGCAGCTTGCCCTGCCGCTCCAGCTCGGCCAGCCGCTGCTCGAGCTCGGCCTCGATCGAGGCGATCGCCCGCTCCATCCGCTCCGGGCCGGCGGCGTAGTGGGTGGCGGGGAAGACGAACAGCTCGTCGACCTCCCGCACCACCTCGCCGGTCAGCGGGTGCAGGTAGTACAGCCGCTCGACCTCGTCGCCGAACATCTCGATCCGGACGGCGAGCTCCTCGTAGACCGGGAACACCTCGATGGTGTCGCCCCGGACGCGGAACGTGCCGCGGGTGAAGGAGAGGTCGTTGCGGGTGTACTGCTCGGTGACCAGGGTGCGCAGCAGCTCGTCGCGGTCGCGCTCCTCCCCCACCTTGATCTTCAGCGCCCGCTCGACGTACTCCTCCGGCGTGCCCAGGCCGTAGATGCAGGAGACGGTGGCCACCACGATCACGTCGCGCCGGGTGAACAGGCTGTTGGTGGCCGAGTGACGCAGCCGCTCGACCTCCTCGTTGATCGAGGAGTCCTTCTCGATGTAGGTGTCCGTCTGCGGGACGTAGGCCTCGGGCTGGTAGTAGTCGTAGTAGCTGACGAAGTACTCGACGGCGTTGTCGGGGAACAGCTCGCGGAACTCGTTGGCCAGCTGTGCGGCGAGGGTCTTGTTGGGCGCCATCACCAGAGTGGGGCGCTGGACCTGCTCGACCAGCCAGGCGGTGGTCGCCGACTTGCCGGTGCCGGTCGCGCCGAGCAGGACGACGTGCTCCTCGCCGCCGTTCACCCGCTCGGCGAGCGCCTTGATCGCGGCCGGCTGGTCGCCCGAGGGCTCGAACTCGCTGACGACGCGGAACCGCCCCCGCGTGGGCCGCTTCAGGTCGGTCTTCGCTCGCACGCGTCGACGGTACGACGGGGATGCGACAGAACGGCGGGTGTGACAGGACGGCGTCCGAGCGACGTCCGTGCCGGGTGGGACCCCTCGGTTGACCGATCGGGTCCGGGGTGCTCGTCAGCGGCGTCGCGGCCCGATAGTGTCCCGCGCGCAGGAGCGGTCCCGGCCGGGGACCAGCGCCACCCGGGACGCCGGGCGAGGTCGGACCCCGGCGGGACCGCCCCTTCTGCGCACGACGCCCCCCGCGGTCCGGCCGCGGGGGGCGTCGTCGTCTCCCCCGACGTCCGCCCGACGATCCCCCGACGATGACGCTCGGTGACGTGTCCGTTCCGACACCTCGGTCAGGTGTGCCGGGCCCCGCGCGGGGGCACCCGGGTGCCCGGAGCAGCACGCACCGACCTCCCGCCGACGGCCGCGGCGGGAGGCCACCGGCCCCCGGAGACGACGGGGGCACATCGCAGGAGGACCCGCATGACCCAGGTCTGGCCCGGTAGCGCCTACCCGTTGGGCGCCACGTACGACGGCACCGGCACCAACTTCGCCATCTTCAGCGAGGTCGCCGAGAAGATCGAGCTGTGCCTGTTCGACGAGGCGGGCAACGAGGAGCGCATCCGTCTCCCCGAGATGGACGGGTACGTGTGGCACGCCTTCCTGCCCGGCATCCAGCCCGGGCAGCGCTACGGCTTCCGCGTGTACGGCCCGTACGACCCCGAGAACGGCCACCGCTGCAACCCGAACAAGCTGCTGCTGGACCCCTACGCGAAGGCGATCGACGGCTCGATCGACTGGGACGAGGCGTGCTTCGGCTACCGCTTCGGCAGCGGCGAGCGCAACGACGACGACTCCGCCCCGCACATGCCGAAGTCCGTCGTCGTCAACCCGTACTTCGACTGGGGCGTGGACCGCCCGCCGCGGATCCCCTACAACAAGACGGTCATCTACGAGGCCCACGTGAAGGGCCTGACGATGACCCACCCGCGGGTCCCCGAGGAGCTGCGCGGCACGTACGCCGGCATCGCCCACCCGGCGGTGATCGAGCACCTGCAGGACCTGGGCGTCACCGCCATCGAGCTCATGCCGGTGCACCAGTTCGTGCAGGACGACACCCTGCTGCAGAAGGGCCTGCGCAACTACTGGGGCTACAACACGATCGGCTTCTTCGCGCCGCACAACGAGTACGCCCAGAACAGCGACGGCCAGCAGGTGCAGGAGTTCAAGGGCATGGTCCGGGCCCTGCACGAGGCCGGCATCGAGGTCATCCTCGACGTCGTCTACAACCACACCGCCGAGGGCAACCACAACGGCCCGACGCTGTCGTTCAAGGGCATCGACAACCGGACCTACTACCGGCTGGTCGAGGGCGACGAGCAGTACTACATGGACACGACAGGCACCGGGAACTCGCTCAACGTCCGCGTCCCGCAGTCGCTGCAGCTGATCATGGACTCGCTGCGCTACTGGGTGACCGAGATGCACGTCGACGGGTTCCGCTTCGACCTGGCCTCGACCCTCGCCCGGCAGTTCCACGAGGTCGACCGGCTGTCGGCGTTCTTCGACCTGGTGCACCAGGACCCGGTCGTCAGCCAGGTCAAGCTGATCGCCGAGCCGTGGGACGTGGGCGACGGCGGCTACCAGGTCGGCAACTTCCCGGCCCTGTGGACCGAGTGGAACGGCAAGTACCGCGACACCGTGCGCGACTTCTGGCGCGGCGAGGACGCGACGATCGGCGAGTTCGCCAGCCGCATCTCCGGCTCGGCCGACCTCTACAAGCACTCCGGGCGCCGGCCGGTGGCGAGCATCAACTTCGTCACCGCGCACGACGGCTTCACCATGCGCGACCTCGTCTCCTACAACGAGAAGCACAACGAGGCCAACGGCGAGGGCAACAACGACGGCGAGAGCCACAACCGCAGCTGGAACTGCGGCGTGGAGGGCCCGACCGACGACCCCGAGGTGCTCGCCCTGCGCGCCCGCCAGCAGCGCAACTTCCTGCTGACGCTGATGCTGAGCCAGGGCGTGCCGATGCTGCTGCACGGCGACGAGCTGGGCCGCACGCAGAACGGCAACAACAACGGCTACTGCCAGGACTCGCCGCTGACCTGGATCGACTGGGAGTCCGTCGACGAGGGGCTGCTCGAGTTCACCAAGCTGGTCACCCGGCTGCGCACCGAGCACCCGACCTTCCGCCGGCGCCGGTTCTTCCACGGCCGCCCGGTGCGCCGCGAGGAGGGCGACCCGGTTCAGGACGTCGCCTGGTTCACGCCCGGCGGTGACCTCATGTCCGACGAGGACTGGGACGTCGGCTTCGCCAAGTCGCTGGCCATGTACCTCAACGGCCACGGCATCCGCGAGACCGACGAGCGCGGCGAGGACGTGGTGGACGACTGCTTCTACCTGCTCTTCAACGCCCACCACGAGCCGATCGAGTTCACCCTGCCGACGGACGAGTACGCCGAGGGCTGGACGGTCGTCGTCGACACCGCCGAGCTGCACCAGGTCGAGCCGGTCGTGGTCAAGGCCGGCGAGAAGCTGACGGTGCAGGCCCGGGCCAGCGTCGTCCTCCAGGCAGCCGCATGACGTCGACGGAGGACCGCCGCGCCGTCCCGACGGCGACGTACCGGCTGCAGGTGCACGCCGACTTCACGCTGGACGACGCCGCCGCCGTCGCCGACCACCTGGCGGCGCTGGGGGTGAGCCACGCGTACTCCTCGCCGCTGCTGCGGTCAGCGGCGGGGAGCACGCACGGCTACGACACGGTCGACCACGCGCACGTCGACGAGGCGCGCGGCGGCCGCGAGGCGTTCGACCGGTTCGTCGCGGCGCTGCACGAGCACGACCTCGGGCTCGTGCTCGACCTGGTGCCCAACCACATGGGCGTCGCCGACCCCACCGAGGCGCCGTGGTGGTGGGACGTGCTCCAGCACGGCCGCGACAGCACGCACGCCGCCGCGTTCGACATCGACTGGGACTTCGGCGGGCGGGTGCGGATCCCCGTCCTGGGGTCCGCGGACGACGTCGCGAAGCTGGAGGTGGTGGACGGCGAGCTGCGCTACTACGACAACCGCTTCCCCATCGCGCCCGGCACCGGCGAGGGCTCCCCGCAGGAGGTGCACGACCGCCAGCACTACGAGCTCGTCGACTGGCGGCGCGCGGACTCCGACCTCAACTACCGCCGCTTCTTCGCGATCAACACCCTCGCCGGGCTGCGCGCGGAGGACCCGGAGGTCTTCGCCGCGACCCACGAGCTGGTGCTCCAGCTGGTCCGCGAGGGGGCCGTGGACGGGCTGCGGATCGACCACCCCGACGGCCTGGCCGACCCCAAGGGCTACCTCGACCGGCTCGCCGACGCCTCGGGCGGCCGGTGGACGGTCGTGGAGAAGATCCTCGAACCCGGCGAGGACCTGCCGGAGAGCTGGGCCTGCGCCGGGACGACCGGCTACGACGCGCTGTCCGAGGTCGACCAGGTGCTGGTCGACCCGGCCGGCGAGGCGGAGCTGACCGCGCTGGACACCGAGCTGTCCGGCGGGCCGGTCGACTACGGGCAGCTCGTGCACGACTGCAAGCGCGAGGTCACCGACGGCATCCTCGGCTCGGAGGTGGCCCGTCTGGTGCGGGTCATCGGCGAGCTCCCGGGCGTCGACGAGGCCAGCGAGAAGGAGGCGCTGGCCGAGCTGCTGGCCTCCTTCGACGTCTACCGCAGCTACCTGCCCGACGGCCGCGAGCACCTCGACGCGACGGTCGCCGCCGTCCGGGCGCGGCGGCCGGACCTGACCGCCGCGCTGGACCAGCTGCACCCGGTGCTCGCCGCGGCGGGCACCGAGGCGGCCACCCGGTTCGAGCAGACCAGCGGCCCGGTGATGGCCAAGGGCGTCGAGGACAGCGCCTACTACCGCTGGGCCCGGTTCGCCGCGCTCAACGAGGTGGGCGGCGACCCGGCGCGGTTCGGCACCGGCGTCGAGGAGTTCCACGAGGCGCAGGCGCGGCGGCTGGCGCGCAAGGCGCAGGCGATGACGACGCTGTCCACGCACGACACCAAGCGCAGCGAGGACGTCCGGGCCCGGCTCGCCGTCCTGGCCGAGCTGCCCGGTGAGTGGGCCGGGCTGGTGCGCGGCCTGCTCGACCGCCACCCCCTCCCCGACCGGCCCCTGGCGCACCTCGTCTGGCAGAACCTGGTCGGCGCCTGGCCGCTGTCGCGCGAGCGGGCGCAGGCCTTCGCCGAGAAGGCGGCGCGCGAGGCCGGGCAGTCGACCACCTGGACCGACCAGGACGAGGAGTTCGAGTCGCGGCTGCGCGCGATGGTGGACGCCGCCTTCGACGACGAGCGGACGCGCTCGGAGCTCGACGCGTTCGTGGCCCGCATCGCCCCGCTCGGCTGGTCGAACTCGCTGACGCAGAAGCTGGTGCAGCTGACGATGCCCGGCGTCCCGGACGTCTACCAGGGCACCGAGCTGTGGGACCACTCGCTGGTCGACCCGGACAACCGGCGGCCGGTCGACTACGACCTGCGCCGCCGGCTGCTGGCGCGGCTCGACGAGGGCTGGGTGCCCGGGGTCGACGACACCGGGGCGGCCAAGCTGCTGGTGGTCTCCCGGGTCCTGCGGCTGCGCCGCGACTCCCCCGGCCTGTTCGCCGGGTACACGCCGGTGACCGCGACCGGGCCCGCCGCCGGCCACGTGCTCGCCTTCGACCGGGGAGCCGTGGCCTCGGTGCGGGGTCCCGCCGCGAGCGAGCGAGTGGCGGGGGGCACCGAGGTCCTCCGTGGCGTGGTGACCGTGGCGACCCGGCTGCCCGCCGGCCTGGCCGCCACGGGCTGGGGCGACACCGCGCTGCAGCTGCCCACCGGCGCCTGGCGCGACGTCCTCACCGGGGAACGGCTGGTCTCCGACGCCGGCGGCCTGCCCGTCGGGTCCGTGCTGGCCCGGCTGCCGGTCGCCCTGCTCACCCGTGACTGACAGCATGATCCACTCCGAGACCGAGTCCGCCACTGGAGGCGCCCGCATGTCCGAGCCCGCCGAGTTCGCCGTCTGGGCTCCTGTGCCGTCGCGGGTCCGCCTGCAGGTCGACGGCGCCGTCCACGACATGCGGCGCGACGACGACGGCTGGTGGCGCGCCCAGGTCGAGGCCGCGCCGGAGGCCGACTACGGCTTCCTGCTCGACGACGACGACACCGTGCGGCCCGACCCGCGCTCGCGCCGGCAGCCGCAGGGCGTGCACGGGCCGTCGCGGCGGTACGACCCGTCGTCGTACGGGTGGGCCGACCAGGCCTGGACCGGCCGCCCGCTGGCCGGCGGCGTCGTCTACGAGATGCACGTCGGCACGTTCACGCCCGAGGGCACGCTCGACGCCGCGGTCGGCAGGCTCGACCACCTGGTCGAGCTGGGCGTGGACTTCGTGGAGCTGCTGCCGGTCAACGGCTTCAACGGCACGCACAACTGGGGCTACGACGGCGTGCTCTGGTACACGGTGCAGGAGGAGTACGGCGGTCCGGCCGCCTACCAGCGGTTCGTCGACGCCTGCCACCAGCGCGGGCTGGGCGTGGTCCAGGACGTCGTCTACAACCACCTCGGGCCGTCGGGGAACTACCTGCCGCTGTTCATGCCGATCTTCTCCGAGGGCGGCGCGAACACCTGGGGCAACTCGGTCAACCTGTCGGGGCCGGACTCCGACGAGGTGCGGCGCTACATCATCGACAACGCGCTGATGTGGCTGCGCGACATGCACGTCGACGGGCTGCGGCTGGACGCCGTCCACGCGCTGGTCGACGAGCGCGCCACGCACGTGCTCGAGGAGATGGCCCAGGAGGTCGACAAGCTGTCGGTCGCCGTCGGCCGGCCGCTGACGCTGATCGCCGAGAGCGACCTCAACGACCCGCGGATGGTGACGCCGCGGGTGGCCGGCGGCCTCGGGCTGACCGCCCAGTGGAGCGACGACTTCCACCACTCCCTGCACTCGGTGCTGACCGGCGAGGGGCAGGGCTACTACGCCGACTTCGCCGAGGCCGGGCTCGGCGGGCTGGCCAAGACGCTGACCGGCGCGTACTTCCACGACGGCGCGTGGTCGAGCTTCCGCCGGCGGCACCACGGCCGGCCGGTCGACACGGCGCTGCTGCCGGGCTGGAAGTTCCTCGGCTACCTGCAGGACCACGACCAGATCGGCAACCGCGCGGTCGGCGACCGGATCTCGGCGTCCCTCTCCCCCGGCCTGCTCGCCGTCGGCGCGACGATCGTGCTGACCGGCCCGTTCACGCCGATGCTCTTCATGGGCGAGGAGTGGGGCGCGAGCACGCCGTGGCAGTTCTTCACCAGCCACCCCGAGCCGGAGCTGGGCAGGGCCACCGCGGAGGGCCGGATCGGCGAGTTCGCCGAGCACGGGTGGGACGCCGACGTCGTCCCCGACCCGCAGGACCCGGAGACGTTCACCCGGTCCAAGCTCGACTGGTCCGAGCCCGAGCGAGAGCCGCACGCCCGGCTGCTCGCCGTCCACCGGGCCCTGCTCGCGCTGCGCAAGGCCGAGCCGGACCTGGTCGACCCCGACCTGTCGGCGGTGGCGGTGAGCTGGGACGACGAGGACCGCTGGCTGGTGGTGCACCGTGGCGCCCTGCGGGTCGTGGCCAACCTGTCGGGCGAGGCACGCGAGGTCGACCTGGACCGCACGGCCACCCGGGTGCTGTTCTCCACCGGGGACGAGCCCACGCTGGACGGCCCGACCGTGACGCTGCCCGCCGAGAGCGCGGCCGTGGTCACCACGGCCTGAGGTGCGCCGCCTCCTGCCGGAGCCGGACCCGGCCGAGCTGGACGACGCCGCGCTGGCCGACGCCTACCGGCTGGCCGGCCGGTCGGTGCGGGTGAACTTCGTCGGTTCCCTGGACGGCGCGATCGCGATCGAGGGCCGCAGCGGCGGGCTGGGGTCGCCGGGCGACAAGCGGGTCTTCCGGATGCTGCGGGCGCTGGCCGACGTGGTGCTGGTCGGCGCCGGGACGGCGACCGCGGAGGGCTACCGGCCGGTGGCCGCCGACTCCGCGGTCGGCTCGCTGCGGGCCGCGCTGGGCCGGCCGGCGACCGCGCCGATCGCCGTCGTCTCCCGGCGGGCGTCCCTGGTGCCCGGAGACCGGCTGGCCGACGCCTCGACGATCCTGGTCACCTGCTCCTCGGCGGACCCGGACCGGCGGGCGGCGCTGGCCGAGGCGGGGGTGACGGTGCTGGTCTGCGGTGACGACGACGTCGACCTGCCGCGGGCGCTGGACGAGCTGGCCGGGCGCGGGCTCGAGCAGGTCGTGTGCGAGGGCGGGCCGGCGCTGTTCGCCGCGGCGCTGGCCGCCGGGGTCGTCGACGAGCTGGACCTGACGATCGCCCCCGCGCTGGTCGGCGGCGAGACGCGGCTGCTGCCGGGCGCGCTGGACGAGCCGGTGCGGCCGCGGCTGGTTCAGGTGCTCGAGGAGGACGGCGTCCTCTTCACCCGCTACGCGCTGCGAGGCTGACCGCCGGGGTCAGTCGTCCCCGCCGTTGCCCTGGTTCCCCTCGTTGCCGTTGCCCCCGCCTTCGTCGCCGTTGCCGCCACCCTCGTCCCCGTTGCCGCCGCCCTCCTCGTCGTTCCCGTTCCCGTTCCCCCCGTTGCCGTTGCCGCCGTTGCCGTTGCCGTTCCCCCCGTTGCCGTCGCCCTCCTCGGCGGCGGGTGGGGGCGGGGCGACGGCGTGGGTCACGGTGACCACGGTGCCGGGCTCCAGTTCACCCGTCGGGTCGAGCGCCAGCACCTCGCCGTCGGCGGCGTCGGCGGTGGTGACCGGGCGCAGCTGCACCTGCAGGCCCAGCGCGGTGAGCTCGGCCCGGACCTGCCCGACCGGCCGGCCGACGTAGTCCCCGGCGGCGACGCCGACGGTCGGTGGCTGCTCGGCGACCGTGGTCTCCGGCGCGGCACTGGTCGCCGTGCCGTCGGCGGGCGCGCTCGTGGTCGTCCCCGCCTCCCCCGTCCCCGGGTCGTCTCCGCCTCCGAGGGCGAGCGCGAGGACGACGCCGACCGCGAAGAGGGCGGCGAGCACGACCATCCCCGCGAGCAGTCCGCGGCGGGACCGGCGCGGCGGCTGCGCGGCGGGCCGGGCGGGCTGCGACGGTCCGGAGGGCGGACCCGAGGTCGCAGCCGCGGGGGCGGCCACGGGCAGCACGCGGGTGACCGGCGGGGCGGCACCGGCCGGGCGGGGCGGGATGACGGCGGTCGGGGTGCCGTCGGCGAAGGCGCCGGGCAGGGGCGCGACCGGGCGGCCGGCGCGGGCGGCGTCCACGGCGTCGCGGAAGGCCGCCCCGTCGGGGAACCGCTGGGCGGGGTCCTTGGCGAGGGCCCGGCCGACGAGCGCGCGCAGCGGCTCGGGGACGTCGTCGGGCAGCGGAGGCGGCGGCTCGTTGATGTGCCGCATCACGACCTGCACCGAGTTCTCGCCGTCGAAGGCGCGGCGCCCGGCGAGCATCTCGTAGCCGACCAGGCCGAGGGCGTAGACGTCGCTGGCGGGCGAGGCCGGGGCGCCCTGCGCCTGCTCCGGGGAGATGTAGTGCGCGGTGCCGATGATCTGCCCGGTGCCGGTGAGCGGGACGCTGGCCGCCGAGGAGGCGATGCCGAAGTCGGTGAGCTTCACCGTGCCGTCGCGCGCGACGAGGACGTTGCCGGGCTTGACGTCCCGGTGGACCACCCCGAGCGAGTGGGCGGCCCCGAGCCCGGCGGCGGTCTGCCGCAGCACGTCGGCGGTGCGGTCGGGGTCGAGGCGACCCTCTCGGGCGAGCACCTGCGACAGCGACTCGCCGTCGACCAGCTCCATGACGAGGTAGGCCAGGTGCTCGGGGCTGCCCGGGCCGACGGGGACCTCGCCGTAGTCGAAGAGCGTGGCGATGTTCGGGTGGCTGAGGACGGCGGTGTGCCGCGCCTCCGCCCGGAAGCGGGCCAGGAACTCCGGGTTGCCGGTGAACTCGCTGCGCAGCACCTTGAGCGCGACGTCGCGGCCGAGCAACGTGTCGGAGGCGCGCCACACCTGCCCCATGCCGCCGGTCGCCAGCAGCGACCGCAGTTCGTAGCGGTCGGCGATCCTGCCCTGGCCCGGCTGCACGCACCTCTCCCTCTGCCCGGGTCGCCCTGCGGCGGACCCGACACTCCATGGTCGCCGACGCCCGGGAACGCCGCGAGGGCGGCCCGGGAGATCCCGGACCGCCCTCGACGGGTGGGTCGATCAGACGGCGGGCAGCCCCTGCTCCAGCGTGAGCTCGACGCTCAGGGTCGCCTCGTCGCCCTGGACGACGTTGCCGACCTCGTCGTCGAGGCTGACGTCGATGATGTAGCAGAGGACGTCACCGGCGGCCAGCGGGTAGTCCGGGACGCCGGCCCCGTTCAGCTGCGACATCTTCCAGCCGGCTGTGCGGTTCTGCAGGCCCGCGACCGACGTGTCCGCGCCGCACTCAGCTGCCCGCTCCACCTCGACCAGGTAGACCGCGACATCCGCGGTCGTCGAGAACTGACCGTCGCCCGCGCAGCCGCCCGGGAGATTCCGCTCGGAGGCGGACTCACACCCGTCGGGAGCCTCGTCCACCGAGCCGACCGCGGACAGGCTCCCGTCGATGGAGCCGCCGTTCTCCACCGGGAAGCTGAGGCGGGTCGTCTCGCCAGGGGCGAGCTCGACGGACTGCGCATCCGTCTGGATGGACTCCGACGCGGTGATGACCAGGGTCCCAGCACCGGCGGAGCCCGTGGTGACGGCCTCGTCGGTGAACGAGGCGAAGGTGCCGCTCGCACCGAAGGCGATCAGGGCGGCGCCGCCCATGGCGGCGGAGGCGATGGCGATCTTCTTCACGGTGGGTCTCCTGACGATGTCCCCGTCGGACGACGGCTCTGTCACCGGGCACGGCGCCGCGGCTGTCGACCTCGACCCTCGCGGCGGACCACCGCACCGGACATCGTCAGAACTGGCGATCGTGGTCCCACCCGACCTCCTTCGTCACAGGCGACCCGTGCGCCGCAGCCACCTCGCCCCCGGGGGAGCACTCCACCGATGGACCCACCACACCGTGGTCTGCTGGCGTCCGACCACGGGGGGTCCGCCCATGACCAGCACGAACACCGCCACGGCGGCGGTGCGCGACGCCTGCCGGCGACTCGGCGCCGTCCGGATCGCGGCGGCCGGGACGGCGCTCGGCGCCGCCGTCGTCCTCCTCGCGCTCGGGCGTGCGGAGGCGCGGCACGAGGTGCTGGTCGTCCTGGGCACGCTCGGCTTCCTGCTCGCCGGCTGCGGCCACCTCCTCCGCTGGCGGGTCACCGGCAACGCCACCACGCGCTCCGTCGGCGCCGGGCTGTTGCTCGTCGGCCTGAGCCGCCCCGCGGCCGTGGTCACCGGGGCCCTCGTCGAGGGTGCCGGACCGGCACTGCCCGCGGCCGCTCACCTGGCCGTTGCGTCGACCGCCGCCGCCATCGTCCTGCGGGCCTTTCCCGGCGCGGGCTCCCGGCGGCGACCGGTCACGGCGGGCCTCCTGGCCGTGGCCCTCACCGCCGCGGCGGCGGTCGCACTGGGGGCCGCCGTCCCCGGGATCGCCCGGCCGGCGGCGGCCGGGGCGTGCTTGGCGCTCGCCGCGCTGTGGGGAGCGACCGCCGTCGCGGCCTGGCGCAGCGACCAGCTGAGCACCGGGCACCGGCGGTCCGCCCAGGCCCTGGCGGTGGTCGCCCTGTCCCTGTCGGGGATCGCAGCGCTGGCTGCCCTCCCCACCCTGGTCCCTGGCGTCGCCGCGACGGTCGCCCTCGTCCGCGACGTGGGTTCGGCGGCCGCCGCCGGCGCCGCCACGCTGGCCGCCGCCCGACGGCTCACCGACGCGCTCGGCGGTCAGGAGCGCTACCTGGCCGGCCTGCTGGAGCAGCTCGCCGGTCATGAGCGGCAGCTTCAGCAGGCACGCGCCTGCCTGCACGACGCGCGCGCCGCCGTGGCCGGCGTGCGCGCGGGGAGCGCCGCCGTGCAGCGCTGCACCGCTCCGTCCCAGGCCGCGCTGCGGGCCGACCTCGAGTCCTCGGTGGCCGCAGAGCTCGCGCGACTCGAGCGTCTGCTGCGGCTGCCCGACCAGGCCTCGCGCGTGCGCAGCACCGACCTCGACGGGCTGCTGCGTCCCCTCGTGGTCAGCCACCGGGAGCGTGGGCTGCGGCTGCGCTGGCAGCCGACCGGCGCCGGTCCGGTCTCCGTGGACGGCGACGCGCTCGCCGTCGTCGTCGGCAACCTGCTCGGCAACGCACTGGTGCACGCCCCCGGCGCGCTGTGCACGGTGACCGTCGAGGTGGGCGACGCGCTCAGCGTCATCGTCGCCGACGACGGGCCGGGCTTGGGCGCCGGCCGGCGCGCCGCGGCCTTCGAGGCCGGCGAGCGGGGCACATCGAGCCCCGGCGAGGGGCTGGGGCTGGCCATCTCCCGTGACCTGGCCCGGCGCCACGGCGGCGAACTGGTGGCGGTCGACGCCGCCGTGGGCTGCCGGTTCGTCCTGACCCTGCCACTGCGGCCGGCACCCGCAGTCCCGCCTGTCGTGCCGACCGCCCTCCCGCGCCCGCGCATCCCGGTCGAGGACCACCTCTCGCTGGCCCCCCGCCCCGCCCCGTCGGTGGCGGCCTCGTGAGCCCGCAGGCCACGCTGCTCGTCGACGACCACTCGCTCTTCGCCCAGGCGGTGCAACTGGGCCTGGCCGCCGCGGGGATCCCGGCGACCCGGGTCGTCCCGACGTCCGCCGCGGCCGTGATCGCCGCCTGCCGGGCAGCGGCACCGGCGACGGTGCTCCTCGACCTGCGGCTGGGCGCCGGCGAGGACGGCGAACCGATCGACGGCCTCGACCTGGTCGCCCCCCTGTCGGAGGCCGGCTGCCGGGTCGTCGTCGTCACCGGGGAGACCGGTGACGCCACGTGGGGCACCGCCGTCGAGCGCGGGGCGGTCACCGTCGTGGCCAAGGACACCGCGCTCGACGAGCTCGTCGCGCTGGTGCAGGCCGTCGGTTCCGGCGAGGGCGTCCTCGACGGCGGCCGGAGGCAGGACCTCCTCGCGGCCGCCCGACGGGCGCGCAGCGAGGAGTCGGCGCGCCTGGCGCCGTTCCGCTCGCTGAGCCCGCGCGAGGACGAGGTGCTCCGGCACCTGGCCGCCGGCCTGCCCGCCGCGGCCATCGCGGCGGCGGCCTTCGTCAGCGAGGCGACCGTGCGGACGCAGATCCGCGCCGTGCTGAGCAAGCTGCAGGTGTCCTCGCAGCTGCAGGCCGTGGCGCTCGCGCGGCAGTCCGGTTGGCTGCAGGACGGGCCCGAGCCCGCCCGCTGAGTTCAGCGGTTCTTACCGCCGCCCTGGCCGTTGTCGGTCCCGTTCTGGCCGTTGTTCCCGGTCGAGCCGCTGTTCCCGGTGGAGCCGCTGTTCCCGCCCGGGTTCCCCGGGTTCCCGTTCTGGTTGCCCGAGTTGCCCGGGCTACCCGAGTTGTCAGGGGTCGCCGGCTGCCCCGGCGTCTGCTCCACGTCGGCGGGGTCACCGCGGACGACGAGGTGGGCCCGCACGGTCCGCTCGTCGCTGAGGCCTTGGCCGGCCGGGTCCTGGACGAGGGCCAGGCGCAGGTCGACCCACGCGCTCGCGCCCGCCCGCGACGGCGGAGCGGCGGGGTCGCGTGCGACGTGCACCGAGACCGGCGTGCCGCCCGCTGCCACCGGCCCGAGGTCCACGGGCCCCTCGGTGAGCTCGCAGAGCGTCGGGGTCACCGTCCCCGCGCTCAGCCCCGTGATGGAGACGACGAGGCCGGGCAGGTCGTCGCACACGACCCCGGGGAGGGAGATCTGCAGCCGCCCGGCGACCCCGCTGGCAGTCACCAGCAGCGGGGCGCCGTCGGCGTCCTGCTCGTGGACCTGCAGCAAGTCCCCGCCCTCGGGCGAGGTCACCTGCAGCGCGAGGGAGGCCGCGCCGGCGGTGGCGGTCGACTGCGCCTGGTCGGTGAAGGTGGCCAGCGTCGTGCCGGCGCCGAGCAGGGCGGTCCCGGCGAGGACCCCGCCCAGGGCCCACTGCGTCTGCCGCCTCATGCCGCACTCTCCGCCCGGCGCCGACGGCGCACCACGAGGAACAGGAACCAGCCCAGCGCGAGGACACCCAGGAAGAGCCCGCCCGCCCACACGACGGCGGCCCCCAGCGACTGACCGGCGGCCCGCGACTGCGTG
This sequence comes from Blastococcus sp. SYSU D00813, assembly GCF_054050735.1. Lineage (NCBI taxonomy): Bacteria > Bacillati > Actinomycetota > Actinomycetes > Geodermatophilales > Geodermatophilaceae > Blastococcus > Blastococcus sp. SYSU D00813. The sequence goes on along the minus strand of NZ_JBJGZX010000015.1, from coordinate 46,551 downwards.
CGCGTCTCCGCCTGTGGCTCGGTCTGGGTCTGGGGCTGGGTCTCCCGCACCGTCGAGGACCGCATACCGCCGTCGTCCACGGTGACCGAGGCCGTGGACACGCCGATCACGGTCCCGGCGCCGCCGGGGGTGGTGCCCTGGCCGCCGCCGCGGACCGGGGTGCCCTGGCCGTTGCCGCCGCCCGGGCCGGCTCCGGACGGGCCCCCGTTGCCGACGCCGACGCCGTTGTTGCCGCCGCCGTTGCCGCCGCCGCCGTTGCCGCTGCCGCCGCCGTTCGTCCCGCCGCCGTTGCCACCGGGGGGGCCCGAGGTGCCGCTGCCGCCGGGAGTGCCGGCGGCGCCACCGCCGTCCGGGTCCTCCGGGTCGACGGGATCAGGCGCCGACGACTCGGCATACACGGTGAGCTCGAGGTCGAGGGTGTCGGACTGGGCGAGGTTGTTCTCGTCGAGGTCGTCGAAGGTCAGCCCGAGGACCAGGCAGGTAACGTCGTCCCAGCGCTCCCCTTCGTCCAGGGTGAGCTCGAGGTACTCGAGGACCGGCTCCTCCCCCTCCGCCGGGGTCGACGGCGCGACGAGGGGCAGCCCGACCCGGGGCCCGAGCGGGGCGCAGCCGCCGCCGGTGCCGACGGTCCCCGGGGCGACCGTGGCGCGCAGCTGCCCGACGAGCTCCCCCGGGTCGGCGGCCGGGTCGACACCCTCGGCGGCACACCCGTCACCCATGTCCCGCTCCGGGTCGAGACAGCCGTTCTCGCGCGAGCCCACGCCGGAGACGGCGACCTCGAGCAGTTCCGGCACCTCCCTCTCCCAGCCCGTGCGATCGAGGTCGACCCGCACGTCCTGCGTGCGGCCGGGGACCAGGCCGCTGTCCGCGGCGGCCGGTGCGGCCACCGCGAGGGCGCCGGCGGTCGCCGCGAGGGCGACGGCAGCGGTGTACAGGGGACGGCGCACCTGGCGATCGTCGTGTCGGCCGGCGCCCGGCACATCGTCAGAATCGATGATGTCGCGCGCTCCCGCGCCCGCGAGACTCGCAGCGTGCCCTCCCCAGCGCCGACCGTGCTCGAGACGGCCCGCCGGATCGTGGCATGGGCGATCGGCCTGGTCCTGCTGGCGGGGACGGCGACCGCCCTGGGCGTGGCCCTCTACCCGACGGTCACCGGCGGTCAGGCCCTCGCTGTCCTGTCGGGGAGCATGACCCCGGGCCTGCCGGTCGGCGGCATGGCCTTCATCCGACCGGTCGACCCGGCCTCGGTCGAGGTCGGGGACGTCATCACGTTCCAACACCCGTCCGACCCGACCGCCGTGGTCACCCACAGGGTGGTCGCGGTCGACGCCACGGGCGGGGCGCCGGTGTTCACTACGAAGGGCGACGCGAACGAGGACCCCGACCGCCGGCCGGTCCCGGCGTCCGCCGTGCAGGGCGCGCTCTGGTTCGACGTCCCGGAGATCGGCCGGCTGATCGCGCTCCTGCACTCCCCCAAGGGCGTCGGCGTGCTCGTCGTCCTCGTCTGCGGGCTGCTCGCCGTCCACCCGGGGAAGCGCAGCGGGGACGCGCCGGTGGCGGCGGGCAACGGGGACGGGGACGGGGACGTCGACGCGGACTCCGCGCGGACCGTGGTCATGGCGCCGGTGACCGAGGAGCCGGGGACCCTGCTGGTCGGGGCGGCGCGCCCGCGCGTCCCCGTGCCGCCGCCGGTGGTCCGGCTGCTTGACTGACCGGCATGGACCTGCCCGTGCTGCCGCCGGTCAAGCCGATGCTGGCCAAGGCGGCCACGAAGCTGCCCACCGCCGAGGGCCTGTTCTACGAGCCGAAGTGGGACGGCTTCCGCTGCATCGTCTTCCGGGACGGCGACGAGGTCGAGCTCGGCAGCCGCAACGAGCGGCCGCTGACGCGGTACTTCCCCGAGGTCGTCGAGGCCGTGAAGGCCGCGCTGCCCGAGCGCTGCGTGGTCGACGGCGAGATCGTCGTCCCCGCCGGGGACCGGCTGCACTTCGAGGCCCTGCTGCAGCGCATCCACCCCGCGGCCAGCCGGATCAACCTCCTGGCCGAGCAGACGCCGGCCACGTTCGTCGCCTTCGACCTGCTCGCGCTCGGCGACGAGTCGCTGATGGAGCTGCCGTTCGAGCAGCGCCGGGCCCGGCTGACCGAGGTCGTCCGCACCACCGACCAGGTGCACACCACCGCCGTCACCCGGGACCCGCAGACGGCCCAGCGCTGGTTCGAGCAGTTCGAGGGCGCCGGCCTGGACGGCGTGGTCGCCAAGGCCGCCGACCTGCCCTACGGCCCCGACCAGCGGCTGATGACGAAGGTCAAGCACGTCCGCACCGCCGACTGCGTGGTGGCCGGCTTCCGCTGGCACAAGAGCGGGCCGATCGTGGGCTCGCTGCTGCTCGGGCTCTACAACGCCGAGGGCGACCTCCAGCACATCGGCGTCGCCGCCTCCTTCCCGATGGCCCGGCGCGCCGAGCTGGTCGAGGAGCTCGAGCCCTACCGGGCGAGGGCGCTCGACGGGCACCCGTGGCAGGACTGGGCCAACGCACAGACCGACACGAACGGCGAGCACCGCATGCCGGGCGCGCAGAGCCGGTGGAACGCGGGCAAGGACCTCTCCTGGGTCCCGCTGCGGCCCGAGCTGGTCGTGGAGATCAAGTACGACCAGCTGGAGGGACGGCGGCTGCGGCACACCGGCCAGTTCCTCCGCTGGCGCCCCGACCGCGAGCCGCGCAGCTGCACCTACGACCAGCTCGACGTCCCGGTCCGCTACGACCTCGCCGAGGTGTTCGCCGGGTGAGCCGCGCGGGGGACCTGGTCCGCACGGGCCTGCGGGGCGTCGGGCAGCTGCTGCTGACGATCGGCTTCGTGCTGCTGCTGTTCGTCGTCTACGAGCTGTACGTCACCGACATCCTCGCCGGCCAGGCGCAGGAGGAGCTCAGCGACGAGCTGCGCGACGAGTGGGACGGCGCCGCCTCCGGCGGCACGCCCGCGCCGATCACCCCGGAGGTCGGCGAGCCGTTCGCCTTCCTGCACATCCCGGGGCTGGGCGCCGGCTGGAACCGGGCGGTCGTCGAGGGCACCAGCGCCGCGGAGCTCGAGCAGGGCCCCGGCCACTACATCGGGACGGCGCTGCCGGGCCAGCAGGGCAACTTCGCCGTCGCCGGCCACCGCGTCGGCCGCGGCTCGCCGTTCCTGGAGCTGGACGAGCTCCGGCCCGGCGACCCGATCGTCGTCGAGACCGCCGACGCCTGGTACGTGTACCGGGTGCTGGGCGACCCGGCGACCGGCGACTTCGCCGGCCCGGTCCCCGGCCAGCAGATCGTCTCGCCGAGCGACGTCTCGGTGATCTCCCCCACCCCGCTGGCCGCCCCGGAGGTCCCGCCGTCGGGCGCGTACCTGACCCTGACGACCTGCCACCCGGAGTACTCGGCACGGCAGCGGCTCATCGTCCACGCGGTCCTCGACGGGGGCCCGGTCATGCGCGCCGACGCCCCCGACGGACCGCCCGCGCTGCAGGAAGGCTGAGGTAGAGGCCGTGTACTCGTGGATCTGGCGGCGCCTGCCCGGCGGCACGGGGAGCAAGGCGTTTCTGGCGCTGCTGCTCGTGCTGGCGGTCAGCGCGCTGCTGCTGTTCGTCGTCTTCCCGCGGGTGGAGCACCTGCTGCCGTTCACCGATGTGACGGTGGACTAGGTCCGTCGGCCCTCCTGCAGGGGCCCGTCGCGAGCCTGCGAGCGATGGGGGGCAGGGAGGTCCTTCAACTACCCTTGTCGATCATGCGAGCCTCCCGCGGTCTGCTGGCCGCCGCGTCCGGCCTGCTCCTCGCCCTCACCGGCTGCACGTCGGACGGCGGCGGGGACGACGCCGACACCACCGCCGCCGAGACGACGTCGGCGGCGCCGACGACCGCGGCGACGGACGTCGAGCCGATCGAGCTGCAGGACTGCACCGACGACCTCCTCGGCGTCGGCGTGGCCAACCCGCGGTCCCTGGCCTACGAGTGCGGCTACCTCGACGTGCCGATCAGCTACGAGGAGGCCGACAGCGAGACGCTGCCGATGTTCGTCATCCGCGCCCGCTTCCCCGGCCAGACCGACAAGATCGGGTCGCTGGTGGTCAACCCCGGCGGGCCCGGCGGCTCCGGCGCCGACGCGGCGCTGAGCCTGTCGCAGACGCTGCCCGAGGACGTGCTGCGGCGCTTCGACGTCGTCGGCTTCGACCCGCGCGGCGTCGGCCTGACCACGCCGGTCGAGTGCTTCACCGACGAGCAGAAGGACCAGTTCTTCGCCGACGAGCCGCGGCCGGTGCAGCAGGAGCAGCTCGACGCCGTCCTCGGCCTGTACGACGACATCGCGGCCTCGTGCGCCGACACGTACGGCGACGCGCTGGGCGCCTTCAACACCGTCGACACCGCGCGGGACATGGACCGGCTGCGGGCCGCGCTCGGTGACGAGCAGCTGACGTTCCTCGGCTACTCCTACGGCACCACCCTGGGATCCACCTACGCCGAGCTGTTCCCCGAGCAGGTGCGCGCGTTCGTCCTGGACGCCGCCGTCGACCCCGACGCGGACGCGCAGGCCAACGCGGAGGCGGGCGCCGCCGGCCTGGAGGCCGGGTTCGACGCCTTCGCCGCCAGCTGCACCGGCCTGATCTCCGGCTGCCCGGTCGGCGACAACCCGCGGCAGTTCGTCTACGACCTGCTCGGCCAGGCCGGGGCGGCGCCGATCCCCAGCAGCGCGCCCGGCGAGACGCGGCAGGCCACCCCGGGTGTCGTGATGACCGCCGTGACCGCGGCGATGTACGACCCGGCGTCGTGGCCGCAGCTGTCGCAGGCGCTGCGCGCGGCCCAGGCCGGGGACGCCGCCGGCCTCTTCTCCCTGGCCGACAGCTACAGCCAGCGGCAGGACGACGGCAGCTACTCGAACCTGTTCGACGCCAACCTGGCGATCAACTGCGCGGACACCCCCGAGGACGTCACCTTCAGCCGCGACCAGGTGGCGGCGCTGGCCGCGGACTGGGGCTTCCGCTACCCGCTGTTCGGCGCCGACTCGGCGGCGGCGCTGTACCTGTGCAGCGTGTGGGACGCCCCGCGGACCCCGCTGCCGGAGCGGGACGCCGAGGGCAGCGCGCCGATCGTGGTGGTGGGCAACGCCGGCGACCCGGTCACCCCGCTGTCCGGATCGGTGGACATGGCCGAGGACCTCACGTCCGGCGTCCTGGTCACCTGGCAGGGGCAGGGGCACACCGCCTACCCGAAGACCGATTGTGTGACAGGCGCGGTCAACGCCTACCTGATCGACCTCGTCGTCCCGCAGGATGGCCTGACGTGCCCGGCGTGAGCCCGGCGGGCTGACCTCGACGGAAGGGCGTGCATGGCCTCCAGCAAGGACGCCGTGGTCCTGCAGGTGGACGGGCGCGAGGTGCGCGTCTCGAACCCGGAGAAGCCGTACTTCGCCGAGCAGGGCATCCGCAAGATCGACGTCGTCGAGTACTTCGTCAGCGTCGGCGAGGGCATCCTGTTCGCCCTCAAGGACCGGCCGACCACGCTGGAGCGCTGGCCCGGCGGGGTGTTCGAGGGCGCACGGCTGTCGACGCGGATGGACAACACCGGCGACGCCTTCTACCAGAAGCGGGTGCCCAAGAACGCCCCGGACTGGGTCCCGACGGCGCACATCACCTTCCCCAGCGGGCGGACGGCGGACGAGATCGCGCCGGACTCGGTCGCCGTGGTCGCCTGGTGCGCCAACCTCGGCACGCTGACCTTCCACCCGTGGCCGGTCGGCAAGGACGACGTCGAGTCGCCGAACCAGATCCGCATCGACCTGGACCCGCAGCCGGGCACCGACTTCTCCGACGCCGTGTGGGTGGCCCCGCACGTGCGGGAGCTGCTCGCCGAGTTCGGCATGCAGGGCTGGCCGAAGACCTCCGGCGGCCGCGGCGTGCACATCTACGTGCCGATCCAACCGCGGTGGACCTTCACCGAGGTGCGCCGGGCGGTCATCGCCTTCGGCCGCGAGCTGGAACGGCGCCTGCCCGACCGCGTGACGATGTCGTGGTGGAAGGAGGAGCGCGGCGAGAAGATCTTCATCGACTACAACCAGATGGCCCGGGACCGCACGATCGCCTCCGCCTACTCCATCCGGCCCAAGCCGCACGCCCCGGTGTCGGCGCCGCTGGACTGGGACGAGCTGCCCGACGTCCACCCGACCGACTTCACCGTGCTGACCATGCCGGAGCGGTTCAAGGCCGTGGGTGACAAGCACGCCGGCCTGGCCGACCACGCGTTCGGCATCGAGCCGCTGCTGGAGCTGGCCGAGCGGCAGGCCGCCGACCAGGGCCTGGGCGACATGCCCTATCCGCCGGACTACCCGAAGATGCCGGGCGAACCGATGCGGGTCCAGCCCAGCCGTGCGAGAAAGCCCGCCGCCACGGAGGGCTGACCCCAGGGACGGCCGCGGCGGCGGGACCGAGCTCGAGCTGTGCGGTCCTCGGCGGTCAGTCCGGGTCGAGGCCGGAGTAGACGCGCAGCGCGTTGCCGCCGAGGACCAGCGGGACGACGTCCTCGGGGATGCCGAGCGAGGCCACGGCGCGGGCGTTGGCGGCCTGCCCCGGGACGCCGGGCCAGTCGGTGCCGTAGATGAACTTGCGGGCCAGCCGTCCCAGGTCGAACTTCGCGTAGTACTCGGGCAGCCGCTTCGGCGGCAGCCCGGAGAGCTCGATCCACACGTTCGGCCTGGAGACCGCGAGGAAGGCCGCGGCGTCGTACCACCAGCCGCGGCCGCCGTGCGCGAGCACGACGTGCAGGTCCGGGAAGTCCCGGATCACCGCGTCGAGCAACTGGGGGTCGGCGTAGGCGTTGGTCGAGCCGGGGAAGGTGCTGGTCCCGCAGTGCACGACCAGCGGCACACCCCGCTCGACCAGGACCGCGTAGGCGGGGTACATCGCCGCGTCGTCGGCGCGGAAGCCCCCGTGCACCGGGTGGATCTTCAGCGCCGCGGCGCCGAGGTCCAGCTGCCTCGTCAGCTCCTTCGCGATCGGGAAGTGCAGGTGCGGGTTGACGTTGGCCACCGGCCGGAACCGCCGCGGGTTGTGCTCGACGAGCGGCAGCAGGTCGTCGAAGCGCTGGTAGCCGGTGGCCTTGGGGCTGTACTCGCAGAACAGCAGGGCGACATCGACCCCCTGGTCGCCCATGTGCCGGTCCAGCGCCGCGGGGTCGGGCGTGCCGTCGGGCCGCCAGATCTCCTCGAGGATGCCGCTGGGGCCGAACTGCCGCGCCCAGTCGACCCACGCGGGCGCGAGGGTGTCCAGGTGCGGGACGTGGACGTGGGCGTCCACGAGGACGTGACCGTCGAGCATCCTCGGCTGACCTCTTCTCTCGTTCAGACCCAGCGCGGGAGGGCGGGCAGCGGCCCGTCGGCCTGCAGGCCCTCGCCCGTCGTCCGTCCGGTGACCCACCCGGCGACCGCCGGCAGGGACCCCGCGACGGCGGGCTCCCCGCTGCCCCACTCCCGGTCCCCGGCGAACAGTGTGAGGGGCGGGACCTCCCCGCGGCGCTGCCAGGCGGCGAACACCTCGTCGACCACGTCGGCCAGCACCCCGTCGGGGACGTCGGCGAAGCCGACCCCGGCGTCGAGGTCCACCGCGTGCACCCAGACCTCGCGGGCGCGCATCCCCAGCACCGCCGAGGCCGGCACGGTCCGGCCCTGCGCCGTCCGCACGGGCACGTCCCAGGCCTGCTCGGGCATCGCGGCCACGGCGTCGGCCAGGCGCCGCGCCGCGTCGACCACCTCGGCCTCCAGCTCGGCCGGCGGGAGCTCCGCCCGGCGGGCGATGTCGGCGTCCCGGGCCCCGGGCGAGGCGTACATCGGCGACTCGACCCCGGTGCGCGCCCAGGTCAGCAGGTTGACCAGCGCCTCGGCGTTGCCGGCCAGGTGACCGAGCACGTGCGCCCGGGTCCACCCGGGCAGCAGCGACGGGCCGGCGTGGTCGGCGGGGACCAGCCGGCCCATCGCGGTGCCGACGGCGCGCTCGCCGTCGGCCCACCAGGTCCGGACGCCGCTCACTTCTCCGCCACGCAGGTGTTGCGGCACTGCCCCAGCCCGGCGATGGAGGTGGTCAGCACCGCCCCCTCGGTGAGGTAGCGGGGTGGCTTGCGGGCGTGGCCGACGCCCCCCGGGGTGCCGAGCGCGATCACGTCGCCGGGCCGCAGGGTCAGGATCGTCGAGACGTAGGCGATCGTCGCGGCGGCACCGAAGACGAGGTCGGCGGTGTTGGCCGACTGCACGACCTCGCCGTCGACCTCGCAGCGCAGGTCCAGACCCTCGCCGGCCTCGTCCGGGGTGACCAGCTCGGGGCCGAAGGGCGTCGTCGCCTCGAACGTCTTGCCCTGCAGCCACTGCAGCGTCCGGTACTGCCAGTCACGGGCGGTGACGTCGTTGAGGACCGAGTACCCGGCGATGGCGGCGCCGGCGGCCGCCTCGTCGGCGTGCCGGACCGTGTCGCCCAGGACGACGGCCAGCTCCCCCTCCCAGTCCACGGCCTGCGACGCCTTCGGCAGCACCACGTCGTCGTACGCGCCGACCAGCGCCTCGGCGTACTTCGCGAACAGCGTCGGGAACTCCGGCGTCTCCCGGCCCATCTCCGCGATGTGCGCCCCGTAGTTGATCCCGACGCAGACGATCTTCCCCGGCCGCGGGACGACCGGCGCGTGGTCGAGCCCGCCGAGGTCGTGGGCCGGGCCGTCGGCGGCCTCGGCGAGCGCCCGCCAGCCGGGCCGGGCCAGCAGCTCGCCGACGTCGGTGTGACCGGTCTCGACGGCGCGGTCGGCGTCGACGCGGACGGCGCGGGTGCCGGTCGCGGTACGGATGGTGGCCAGGCGCATCAGGCGCTCGCTTCCGTGCGGAGGAGGGAGGACTTCTCGAAGACGGGGGCGTCGGAGAAGGTGAGCAGGTCGAGGTCGCAGCCGGCCGACCGGCCCCACAGCCGCTGCGAGTTCGAGCGGTCCGGCGTCCGCCGGTCGCGGACCTCGTCCGGGCCGAACTCGGAGGAGCCCCGGTCGGCCTGCGCCACGAGCGGGATGTCGGGGCCGTCGCGCCGGGCCATCGGGGTGTCGGCGCCGTTCTGGGAACCGTGGAAGGCCAGCCGGGGGGCGAGCGGCACCGCCCGTGGCGCCGGCACGTGCGGCACGAGGTCGCCGCGGGTGGTCCGCAGCGGGGTCGTGCCGACGGCGGCGAGGTCGCGGTGGAGCCCGGCCAGCCGGGCCCGGTGCCCGGGGCCGTCGAAGTCGGCCGCCGCGGTGGGGGTCCTCCGGGTGGCGGTCACGGTGCACTCCTCCCCGCCAGCCGCGCGGCGAGGTCCTCCCGCAGCGCCTTCTTGTCGATCTTCCCGACCTTCGTGGTCGCGAGGGCGTCGACCACCTCCAGCCGGTCGGGCCACTTGAACCGGGCGACCCCCGCCTGCTCGAAGGCGGCGCGGACGGCGTCCAGGGTCAGCTCCGCGCCGGGCTCGGGGACGGCGTAGACGCAGACGCGCTCGCCCAGCTCCGGGTCGGGCATCGCCACCGCGGCCACCTGTGCGACCTGCGGCAGCGTGTAGACGACGTTCTCGACCTCCTCGGCGCTGATCTTCTCCCCGCCCCGGTTGATCATGTCCTTGTCGCGGCCCTCCACGACGAGGTTGCCGTCGGGCCGGCGGCGGACGACGTCGCCGCTGCGGTACCAGCCGTCGGGGGTGAAGGCGCGCGCGTTCTGCTCCGGCGCCCGGTAGTAGCCGCGCGGGGTGTACGGGCCGCGGGTGAGCAGCGCGCCGGGCACGTCGTCGGGCAGGTCCCGGTCGTCGGGGTCGACGACGCGCACCTCGTCGCCCTCGCTCATCGGCCGGCCCTGGGTCGAGCAGATCACGTCCTCGGGGTCGTCGAGGCGGGTGTAGTTGAGCAGCCCCTCCGCCATCCCGAAGACCTGCTGCAGCGTGGCCCCGAGCACCGGCCGCACCCGGCGGGCGACCTCGTCGGCCAGCCGCGCACCGCCCACCTGCAGCACCTCGAGCGAGGCCACCTGCCCCGCGCCCGCCTCGGCGGCGTGGGCCAGCCAGCGCTGCGCCACCGCCGGGACGGCCGCGGTCACGGTCACGCCCTCCGCGGCGACGGTCGCGAAGGCCCGCTCCGGCTCCGGCGACGGCAGCATCACCACCCGGCCGCCGGCCAGCAGCGCGCCGAGGATCCCCGGGCAGGCCAGCGGGAAGTTGTGGGAGGCCGGCAGCGCGACGAGGTAGACGGTGCCGGGGCCGAAGCCGCACACCGCCGCGCTCTGCCGGGCGTTGTAGGAGTAGTCGTCGTGGGTCCGGGCGATCAGCTTGGGCAGCCCCGTCGTCCCGCCCGACAGCAGGAAGACCGCCACCGCTCGGCTGCCCGGCGGGTCGGCGTCCCAGCGGGCCCGCTCGGCGGCGGCGTCGGCCGGCGGGGCGCACAGCGCGGTGAGGTCCACGCTGCCGGGACCGGTCCCCTCCCCCACCACGAGCACGTGCCGCAGGGTCTGCGACCCGGCGACCAGCTCACCGGCCATCGCCTGGTGGTCGAACCCCCGGAGCGTGGTCGGGACGGCGATCGCGGCCGCCTCGCTGTGCCCGACGAGGTACGCGAGCTCGTGCTGCCGGTGGGCGGGCAGGGCCATGACGGGCACGATCCCGGCCCGCAGGCAGGCCAGCGTGAGGACGACGAACTCCCAGCAGTTGGGCAGCTGGACGACGAGCCGGTCCTCCCGGCGCAGCCCGAGGTCGTCGACCAGCCGGGAGGCCAGGGCGTCCGCGCGGGCCGTCAGCTCGGCGGAGGTCAGCCGCACGTCGCCGTCGACCAGCGCGACCTCGTCCGGGCGGGTGTCGGCGACCTCGTACAGGTCGGCGCCCAGCGACCGGCCGCGCCACCAGCCGCGGTCGGTGTACTCGCGGGCCAGCTCCTCCGGCCACGGGACGGTGCCCGCGGCGACCGGGGTGGCGGTGGTCGTCTCCACGTCAGCGCGCCTCCTGTCCGAGGGTCACCACGGCGTCCAGGGCCAGCAGCCCATCGGCGGTGACCCGGAGCGGGTTGACCTCGACGGACCCGACCTCGGGGTGGGCGGCCAGCAGGTCGCCGAGCGCGGCCAGCACGGCGCCGATCGCGGCCCGGTCGGCGACCGGGCCGCCGCGGAAGCCGTCGAGCAGGGCACGGCCGGCCAGCTCGCCGGCCAGGGCACCGGCCGCCTCGGGGGCCAGCGGCGCCGGGGCGACGGCGACGTCGGCCAGCGCCTCGGCCACGACGCCGCCCAGCCCGAGCAGCACGGTCGGGCCGAACACCGGGTCGCGCGTGGCGCCGGCGATCAGGTCGACCCCGGGCGGGGCCATCGACTCGACGAGGAAGCGGGTCGCGCCGGCGGCCTCGAGGGCGTCGAGGGCGGCGTCGAGCGCCGCCGGGTTCCCGACCCCCAGCACCACGCCGCCGACGTCGGTCTTGTGCGTCACCGCGGCGTCGAGCAGCTTCACGGCGACCGGTCCCGGCAGCTCGGCCAGCGCGGTGTGCGCGGCGGCCCGGTCGGCGCAGGCCCGCCGCGGCGGACAGGGCACGCCGAGGCCGCCGAGCAGCGTCTTGGCCTCGTCCTCGTCGAGGTCCCGGGTGAGCGGCGCGCCCGGGCCCGGCACCGCGACCGGGGCGCCCGCCGTGGCGCGGCCCCGGGCGTCGTCGACCAGCGCGGCGACCGCGGCGGTCAGCGCGGCCGGGCTCGTCAGCGCCGGCACCCCGAGCTCCCGCAGCGCGCGGCGCTGGGGCGCCACCTGCTCGGGCGGCCCGCCCACGCCGACGACCAGCGGACCGGCCCCGGCCGCGCGCACCGCGGCCGGCAGGTCCAGCGCGTCGGGCTCGGTCAGCGCGTAGGCGCTGACGAGGTCGACGGCCGGGTCCTCGGCGACCGCGGCGAGGACGCCGGCGAAGCCCGGGCCGGGGCGGCCGGTGTCGACCGGGTTGGCCTGGTAGGTCAGCGGGGGCAGCAGCTCGGCCAGCCGCTCCCGGGTGGGGCCGGCCAGCGGCGGGACGGCGACCCCGCGGCCGCGCAGGCCGTCGACGTGCAGCAGCCCCGGCCCGGCCTGCGCAGTGACCACGCCGACGCCGGGGTCGGGGGCGGGTGCGAGGCGCAGCGCCGAGAGCGCGGTGACCGCGTCGACCAGCTGCCGCTCGTCGTCCACGAGCACGGCGCCGGCCGCGCGCAGCGCGGCACGGGTGGTGCGCCAGGACGTCGCGAGCGCCCCGGTGTGCGAGCGGGCGAACTCGGCGACGTCGTTGCGGCCCACGACCAGCGCCACCACCGGCACCCGGGCCGTCGCCGCCCGGACGGCCGCCACCAGCGCCGGCCCGTCGGTCACCGACTCGACGTGCAGCGCGACCGCGCGGGTGGCGGGGTCGCCGGCCAGGTGGGTCAGCACGTCGGCGGCGGTGACATCGACGGCGTTGCCCAGCCCGACGGCCAGCGAGACGCCGAGCCCGGCCTCGGCCAGCAGGAAGGCCAGCGCGTGGTTGACCCCGCCGCTGGCCGCGACGACGGCGACCGGCCCGGCGCCGACCGCGGCGGCGCCGGGGACGAAGGAGGCGGTGAGCGCGCGGGCCGGCGCCAGGAACCCGGAGGTGTTGGGGCCCAGCAGGGCCACGCCGGTGTCGGCCGCCGCGGCGACCAGCTCGGCCTGGAACCCGACGCCCGGCCCGCCCGCCTCGGCGTACCCGCCCGAGCAGACCAGCGCGGCGCGCACCCCGCCGGCGGCGGCGTCGGCCAGTGCCCGGGCGGAGACGGCGGCGGGCACGCAGAGCACAGCCAGGTCGATGGGACCGGCGCCGGCTGCGGCGTCGGCGACCGAGGCGTACCGGCCGGCTGCGGGGTCGACGTCGCGCGCGTTGACCCCGGCGACCGGGCCGGGGAACCCCGACAGCGAGCGGGTCATGACCGCGCCGAGCTTGGCCGGGTCCCGGGAGGCGCCGACGACGGCGATCCCGCGCGGGGCGAACAGCGGCGCCAGCCGGTCCTGCTCCCCCGGCATCGGAGGGCTCACGGCGCGGCCACGAGGTCGGTGCGGCCGGACAGGACGGCGGTGAGCCGGGCGTCGTCGTCGGCGTCCTCCACCAGCAGCGCGGGCACGCGGTGCTCCAGGCGGGCGGCCTCGCACAGCAGCCGCCGGGTCAGCGGCGTCCCGCCGGAGACCGCGACCAGCGCCGCTCCGGCCGCCGTCCCCTCCGCCACGGCGGCCAGCGCGCCCGCCATCCCGGCCTCGTCGTCCGGGGCGGTCACCGCCAGCCCCCACGGGCCGGCGGCGGCACCCGCGGCGGTCCGCAGCGGCAGCGCACCGCCGGGCAGCAGCACCGCGCCGTCGCGGACGTCGACCACGCGGCCGGGCAGCCGGTGCCCCGCGACCTCGACGGGGCTGTCCAGCGGCGGCGCCCCGTGCTCGGCCTCCCACGCGCGGTGCACGTCGTCGACGAAGCCGGCGTCGCGCCGGCGCAGCTTGGCGTCGGGGAGGCTCCGGGTGAAGAAGTGGTAGGCGAACTGCCACGGGGGCAGCGCGTCGTGGCTGCGACCGAAGTGCTCCCACCAGGAGAGGCTCGGCCGCGCGGAGTCCTGGATCTTCGCCACCTGCGGCCGGCGCGTCTCGGCGTAGGCGGCCAGGGCGGCGTCGACGTCGTCGGCGGAGCCGCCGGGGTGGGCGTCCAGCGCGGCGACCAGGGCGATCGCGTCCTCCATCGCCATCTTGGTGCCGGAGCCGACGGAGAAGTGGGCGGTGTGGGCGGCGTCGCCGAGCAGGGCGATGCCCGTGCCGCCCACCCGGTGCGTCCAGCGGGCGGTCCGCAACGTGCGGAAGTTGGCCCAGCGGGAGTTGTTCACCAGCAGCGGGGCGCCGTCGATCGCCTCGGCGAACAGCTCCTGCAGGTAGTCCCGGGTGCGCTCGTCGCTGGGGCCGGGCGGCTGCGTGACGTCGAACGCGTCGAGGCCGGCGGCCCGCCACGACGCCTCGTCGGTCTCCACGATGAAGGTCGAGACCCCGTTGCCGATCGGGTAGCCGTGCACCGCGAACACGCCGTGCGGACCCCGCTCGTGCACGAAGGTCAGCCCGTCGAACGGGTACGTCGTGCCGAGCCAGACGAACTTCGCCGTCGCCGTCTCCACCGTGGCGCCGAAGACGTCGGGGAAGCGGTTGCGCAGCCGGGAGTTGGCGCCGTCCGCGGCGACCACCAGGTCGTACCCGGCCGCGAGCAGCGCGTCGGGGTCGGCCTCGGCGGAGAAGCGGACGTCGACGCCGGCCGCGATCGCCCGCTCCTGGAGCAGGCGCAGCAGGATCCGCCGCTCGACGGCGGCCATGCCGTTGCCCCCGCACGACAGCCGCTCGCCGTGCAGCCGGACCTCGATCGGGTCCCAGTGCACGCCGTGCTCGGTCAGCGCGGTCCGCAGCACCGGGTCGGCGGCGTGGATCCCGGCGAGCGTTGCGTCGGAGAAGACGACGCCGAAGCCGAAGGTGTCCTCCGCCCGGTTGCGCTCGAACACGGTGACCTCGCGGGAGGGGTCCGACGTCCGGGCGAGTGCGGCCGCGAACAGGCCGCCGGGGCCGCCGCCGAGCACCGCGATCCGCATCGACCGATCCCCCTCGTCCGACTCCGACGGCAACATGTGTCACTTGCTTGACGGACGACGCCACTGTGGCACACATTGGGGCCGCCGCGACAGAGTCCCTCGACCCGGGAGGCGCAGCGAGGTGAGGCCCCGCTCGGTCGTCTTCGACCTCTTCGGCGACCACCTGCGCTACTGCGGCGGGGTCGTGCGCATGCAGGCGCTGGCCGAGCTGCTCGGCGTCTTCGGCATCGGCGAGAGCACCGCGCGGGTCGTGCTGTCCCGGATGCGCCGCGAGGGCTGGTTCGCCACCCGCCGCGAGGGGCGGCAGACCGTCTATGCGCTGACCGAGAAGAGCTGGCGCCTGCTCGACGAGGGGCGCGACCGGATCCTCGACCGCGGGAACGCCGGCTGGGACGGCGAGTGGCGGATGGTGCTCTACGCCGTCCCCGAGGCCGAGCGCGCCGAGCGGGAGCGGGTGCGCCGGGCGCTGTCCTGGCTGGGGTTCGGCCCCCTCGCGCCGTCGGTGTGGCTGAGCCCGCACCCGCGGCTGGCGGCCGCGGAGGAGGCCCTCGCCGGCACGTCGGCGACCCGGGTGGAGCTGCTCACCGCCCGCAGCGGCGGCCGCGAGGCCGACCGGCGGATGGCCGCCCGCTGCTGGGACCTCGACACCCTCGGCCGCGACTACACCGACCTGGTCGCCGAGCTCGACCAGCTCCTCCCGGCCGCAGAGCTGGCGGCCCTGCCCGGTGCGGAGGCGCTGCGCCGGCGGATCGAGCTGATCTCCACCTACCGGCGCTTCCCGTTCCGCGACCCGGACCTGCCCGGTGAGCTGCTGCCCGAGGGCTGGCCCGGCGCCCGCGCGCACGCCCTCTTCCTCGCCGCGCACGCGGCGCTGGAGGCCCCCGCCGACGGGTTCGTCCGGCAGGTGCTCGACCGGCACACCTGACCTGCACCACCCGCGTCCGGCCGGGCGCGGTCCACCCTCGACGAGGAGGAACGGACATGGCGGACTTCGTCCTGCAGCACGGCGCGTGGCACGGCGGGTGGTCCTGGCAGCCGGTGGCCGCGCGGCTGCGCGCGGCCGGGCACCGGGTCAGCACCGTCACCAGCCCGGGGCTCGCCGTCGACGACGACCCCCGCGGGGTCACGCTCGCCGACTGCGTCGACGCCCTCGTGGCCCACGTGGAGTCGACCGACCGCCGCGACGTCACCCTCGTCGGGCACAGCTGGGGCGGGTACGTCGTCGCCGGCGCCGCGCCGCGGCTGGCCGACCGGCTGGCCGGCGTCGTCTTCTGGAGCGCGTTCGTCCCCGAGGCCGGCCGCTCGCTGTACGACGAGGTGCCCCCGCCCTACCAGGAGCTGTTCGCCTCGCTGGCGGCCGCGTCGGACGACGACACCGTCGCCCTGCCGCTCGAGGTGTTCCAGAACGGCTTCATGAACGACGCCGACCCGGCCACCGCCGCCGTCGTCCACTCCGTGCTGCGCCCGCAGCCCTACCGGACCTTCACCGACGAGCCGGTGGGCGGCAACGCCTACCGCGAGCTCGGCGTCCCGCTGCACTACGTCTACTCGACCGAGGACGTCGCACTGCCGCCCGGCGAGCACGCCTGGACCCCGCGCTTCCCCGACCGCTGCGGCGCGACGCCGGTGACCGTGCCGGGCAGCCACGAGTCGGTCTTCACCCGGCCGGCGGAGCTCGCGGCGGGCATCCTGCGCGCGGTGGGGGCGGACTGAGCCGGCCGCTCCCGGCACCGGGACCAACGGCCCGGCGGCACCCGCCCGGGGTGACAGCACCGGCCACCCACAGCACGATGAGAGCTGGATCACATCCGCGCGGATCCGCGCGGACGGACCCGAGACGAGGAGTTCCATGACCGACCGACCGGGCGTCCCCGCCCGCGAGCTGTCCGACGAGGAGCTGGAGCGCCAGGGCGTGCACGCGCACGCCATGCGGCACTGGGTGTTCCTGCACGGCACCGCCGACCAGTTCCGCACCCACACCGAGCGGATGCTGGAGCTGGAGCAGGAGTACCTGCGCCGCCACCCGCAGCGCACCTGGCAGGGCTCCGGCGGCGACGCCGACGCCCCCTCCCGCGACGACCGCATCCGCGACCTGGTGCAGACCTTCACCCGCGCGATCACCGCGCTGCTCGACGAGGAGCCCGCCCCCGCCGCCCCGGCGCACCGGCGCGACCCCGAGGAGGCCCAGGCGGCCCTGCTCCGGCGCTTCGCCGAGGCGCCCGACGGGCGGCTGCACAAGCTCGAGGCGCACCAGATCGCCCGGCAGCTGGCCCCGGACAACCACCTGGTGGCCCGGCTCTACCGCTCGGACCCGCCGCTGCTGCAGGCGGAGAAGGACGCCCGCGTGATCACCGAGGCGGGCCGCGCCTGGCTGGCCGCCCACCCGGCCCCGGCGTAGACCGGCGGGCAGCGTGCGGTCAGCCCTCGCGGGCGAGCTCCGCCCACGCCGCCTGGGCCCGACCGGCCCAGGCGGCGTGCCGCTCGCGGAAGACCTCGGCCGCGCGGTTGCCGCTCCACCGCGGCGGCAGCAGCTCGCGGGGCAGGCCGGGGTCCAGCAGCGGGAAGCGCCGCCACTCCTGCACGAGCCGCACCTGGGCGACCAGCGCCTGCCGGTCGGTGCGGGGCCGGCGCCGGCCCACCAGGTCGAGGAAGTCCTCGTAGCGGCCCTCGATGTCGTCGAGGTCCCAGGCCGACCGGGCCAGCGAGCGCTCGTCCCCGACCTGGCCGGCGGCGGCGGCGAACGTCCAGCTGCCGGCCAGCAGACCCAGCTCCTCCAGCGCCTCGCGCACCTCCGGCTCCCGGCCGGTCCAGGGGGTGACCCACGTGCTGGGGGCGGGCGACCCCAGCCCCGCCCAGCCCAGCTGCGTGCGCAGCCGCTGGCGCACGGCCCGGTTGTTCTCCGGCACCCCGACCAGCGCGACCAGCCAGCGGCCGTCCCACTCGCGCTCGTCGGTGGCGAAGCCGTAGATCCGCTCGCTGCCCTCCCGCAGCAGCCGCGTGCCGGCCGCGGTCAGCGACCAGCGCGTCTCCCGGCCGACGCGCGAGGGCGCGATCCAGCCCGAGTCCGCGGTCCGCATGATCGCCTGGCGGGCGGCCTTCTCGGCGATGTCGAGCTCGCCCAGCAGCTCGATGAGCGTCGCCGTCCACACCGGGCGCCCGGCGGGCAGCACGAACTCGCCGAGCACGGTCAGCAGCAGGCTGCGGGCACTCGCCGCGCCCAGCTCCTGGCGACGCGTGACGAAGGGACCGCCGACTGCCTCCACGTCCCCCATCGTGGCATCCCCCCTCCCCCTCGCCGCGTCCCCCGGACGGCTGGGACCCGTGTCGGCAACGACTCGGTAACGGGTCGCGCCCATCGACTGTGGCGCTTGACACAGCCCGTTGCGCTCTACAGCATCCCTCAAGACAGACGTGCAGCTGTAGCACGTCGCGCACCCTCGCGGAGACCATCATGGCCGTGCCGGACCTGTCCCGTCGTCAGCTGCTCGGCGCCTTCGGAGTGGGCATCGGGGGGCTCGCGCTGTCCGCCTGCGGGGGCGGCAGCCTCGGTGACGACGACGGCGGGGACGGCGGCGGCGGGGGCGGTGGCGGGGGCGGCGGGACCATCCGCGTCGGCCTCGTGATCCCCCAGGCCGGCGTCTACACGCCCCTGGGCACCGACATGAAGAACGGCTGGGACCTCTGGCTCCAGCAGAACGACGGGAAGATGGGCGACTGGACGGTCGAGACCGTCACCGCCGACGAGGGCGAGGGCCCCGACACCGGCGTGCCGGCGATCCAGCAGCTGATCGGCGACGTGGACGTGGTCGTCGGCATCGTCAACTCGGCGACCGCCCTCGGCGTCGTCGAGCAGTTCACCGAGGAGGAGAAGCTGCTCCTCATCAGCAACGCCGGCGCGGTGGCCATCACCGGCGACGCCCGCACGGACTTCGTCTGGCGGGTGTCGTTCACCAACGCCCAGAACTCCTACGCGATGGGCGAGTACCTCGCCGGCCAGAACGTGGGCTCGGTCTTCATCATGGCGCCGGACTACGCGGCCGGTCAGGAGAACGTCACCGCGTTCACCGAGGCCTTCGAGGCCGGGGGCGGCACCGTCGCCGGCTCCGCGCTCTCGCCGTTCGGGACCACCCAGGACTTCCAGCCGTTCCTGCAGCGCGCGCAGTCCTCCGGCGCGAACGCGGTGTTCTGCTTCTACAGCGGCGGCGAGGCCGTCAGCTTCGTCAACCAGTACGCCGACTTCGGCCTCAAGGACACCATCCCGCTCTACGGCTCGGGCTTCCTCACCGAGGGCAGCGTGCTCCAGGGCCAGGGGGCCAACGCCGTGGGCATCCAGACGACGCTGCAGTACTCGACCGAGATCGACAACGAGGCCAACCGGACGTTCGTCGAGGCCTACCAGGGCGCCTACGACGTGCTGCCGACGGTGTTCGCCATGTCGACCTACGACGCGGCCAACGTGCTGAGCAAGGCCCTCGCCGAGGCCGGCGCCACCGACGGCCCGGCGCTGGTCGAGGCGCTCGGCGGGCTCGGGACGATCGACGACAGCCCGCGCGGGCCGTGGGAGTTCGAGGACCAGAACCCGAACCAGACCATCTACCTGCGCGAGGTCGTCGACGAGGGCGGCACGCTGATCAACTCCGTCGTCGAGGAGCTCGGGCAGTACGGGACCGTCTGACGCCAGAGTCCGGGCGGGGGTTCCCCCCCGCCACAGGCACCCGTCCGGGGCCGGGTCGGCGACCCGGCCCCGGACGGCCGTAGACCGGGAAGGCTCCCACCATGGCGGACTGGTTCTCCGAGAACCTGGTCAGCATCCTCAACGGCTTCGCGATCGGCTCGCTGCTGTTCATCCTCGCCGTCGGCCTGTCGATCGTCTTCGGGATGATGGGCGTGCTCAACCTCGCCCACGGCGCCTTCTACCTCGTCGGCACCTACCTGGCGTACTCGCTGCTCGACGACGGCGTCACCTGGGGCGGCTTCCTGGGCGCACTCGCCCTGGCCGCCGTGTTCGGCCTCGTCGCCGGCGGCGCGCTGTCGGTGATGACCGAACCGCTGGCGAAGCGGCCGATCCTCGACCAGGCGCTGCTCACCCTGGGCGTCTCGCTCATCGTCGCCGAGGTGCTGTCGATCATCTACGGCAACGACGTCTACAGCATCGCCCCGCCGCCGGGCCTGGACGACCGGGTCGACGTCGGCGACGGCTCCCTGCCCGTCTACCGCCTCGCCCTCATCGGCATCGGCCTGGTCCTGGCCCTGGTCGTCTACCTCGTCGTGGAGAAGACCTCGGTCGGCGCCCTGGTCCGGGCCAGCGTCGCCGACCGGGAGATGGTCTCGGCGATGGGCATCGACAACCGCAAGGTCAAGGTCGCCGTCCTCGGCATCGGCTCGGCGCTGGCGATGGTGGCCGGCGTGCTCGGCACCCCCGTCTACGGCGTCGACCCGGGCCTGGACGAGTCGGTCCTGCTGCTCGCGCTCATCGTCGTCGTCATCGGCGGCCTCGGGTCGGTCAAGGGCGCGCTGATCGGGGCCCTGGTCATCGGGCAGGTCGACTCGCTCGGCCGGGCGCTGCTGCCCGAGCTGGCCTCGTTCATCCTCTTCGGCGCCCTGGCCGTGGTCCTCATCGTCCGCCCGCGCGGGCTCTTCGGCCCGAGGAAGGTGGCGTCATGACCGCCTCCGTCCGCCCGTCCACCGAGCCGTCGGCGGCTGCGGCCGCTCGCGGCGGGAGCAGCCCGTCGGGCGGCGCCCGCCGCCCGCGCGGCCGGGCGCCGCTGCGGGCCGTACCGGCGCTCGCCGCGCTCGTCCTGCTGGCGCTGGTGCCCTACGTGTTCGGCCCCGACGAGACGCAGATCCTCAGCCGGGTGCTGATCTTCGGCCTGTTCGCCGTCAGCCTCGACCTGCTGGTGGGGATCACCGGCCTGCCGTCGCTGGGCCACGCCGCCTACTTCGGCGTCGGCGCCTACACCGCCGGGCTGGTCGCCGAGCACTGGACGCCGAACGCCCCCGTGCCGGTGCTGGCGGCCGCCGTCGCGGGCGGCGCGGCCGCCGTCCTCACCGGGTGGCTGGTCGTCCGCAGCGACGGCGTCTTCTTCCTCATGCTCACCCTCGCCATCGGCGAGATCACGTCCCAGCTGGCGCTGCAGCTCGACGACGTCACCGGCGGGTCCGACGGGCTCTTCGGCATCCCGAACTTCCGCATCGGCGGCGAGGTCCTGCGCCTCGAGGGCTACCGGTACTGGTACGTCCTCACCGTCTTCACCGTCACCTTCGCGGCCGTCTGGCTGATCTCCCGCTCGCCGTTCGGGCTGGCGCTGCGCGGCATCCGCGACAACGAGGCCCGCATGCGCTCGCTGGGCTACTCGCCGTTCCGGTACAAGTACGCGGCCTACGTGCTCGCCGGCGCCTTCGCCGGGGTGGCCGGCGGGCTGTTCGCCCAGCTGAACCGGATCGTCAACCCCAGCGACGCCGGCTTCGCGCTGAGCGCGATCACCCTGCTGGCCCTCGTCCTGGGCGGCGCCGGGTCGCTGTGGGGCCCGGTGGTCGGCATGGCCGTCGTCGTCGTGGTCCGCGACTACTACGGCCCCGACCTCGGCGGGCACGGCCCGCTCGTGCTCGGCATCGTCTTCGTGCTCGCCGTCTACGTCCTCCCCCGCGGCTTCGCCGGGCTGGCCGGGCTCACCGGCCTGCGGCGGGGACGACGCGAACGGACCCCCGGCGACGGCGCCGTCCCCGGCAGCGGCAGCACCCCCGGCAGCACCCCCGGCAGCGAGGAGCGACCGGCATGACCACCCCCCTGCTCGAGCTGCGCGGCGTCACCCGGCAGTTCGGCGCGCTCAAGGCCGTCGACGGCGTCGACCTGCAGGTCCCGGCCGGCGCGCGGCACGCGCTGATCGGACCGAACGGCGCCGGCAAGAGCACGCTGTTCAAACTCGTGACCGGCTCGATGCCGGTCACCAGCGGCACCGTCTCGCTCGACGGCACCGACATCACGAAGCTGGGCGAGGCCCAGCGGGCGCGCCGCGGGATCAGCCAGACCCTGCAGCACTCGAGCCTGTTCCTCAGCCAGACCGTCGAGCGCAACGTGGTGATGGCCGCCCAGCGCCAGCCCGGCGGCAGCCGCCACTCCCTGGTCCCCCGCCGGCAGAAGGCGACCCGCGAGCGGGCCCACCAGCTGCTCGAGGACGTCGGCCTGGCCGCGCGCTCCGGGGCGCTGGTGTCGGCGCTGTCGCACGGCGAGCGGCGGCAGCTGGAGGTCGCCGTCGCGCTGGCGTGCGAGCCGCGGCTGCTGCTGCTCGACGAGCCGGCCGCCGGCATGTCCCCCGCGGAGAGCGCCCGCCTGGTCGGGCTGCTCAAGGCCCTCCCGGAGACGGTGACCCTCGTGATCGTCGAGCACGACCTCGACGTCGTCTTCGCCCTCGCCACCTCGGTGACCGTGCTGCACCTGGGCAAGCTGCTGCTGACCGGGTCGCCGGACGAGGTGCGGGCCAGCTCGGCGGTGCAGGAGGCCTACCTCGGCACCGGCCGCGAGTCGCTGTTCCTCGACTCCTCCGAGGCCGCCGGCCTCGGGGTGACCCGTGCCGGGCAGGAGGTGGGCTGAGTGCTCGAGGTCCGTGGACTGGAGTCCGGCTACAAGCGCAGCACCGTCCTGCAGGGGGTCGACCTCGACCTCGACGCCGGCCGCGTGCTCGGCCTGCTGGGGCGCAACGGCGTGGGCAAGTCGACCCTGATCAACACGCTCATGGGCCTGGTGACCCCCTCGGCGGGCCGGGTCACCCTCGACGGCCGCGACTTGACCGGGAAGCGCCCCGACGTCATCGCCCGGGCCGGTGTCGCGCTCGTGCCGCAGGGCCGGCGCACCTGGGCGCCGCTCACGGTGACCGAGCACCTCGACCTCGCCGCCCGCCGGGGCCGGGGCAAGGGCCCCTGGGACACCGGCCGCGTGATCGACCTGCTCCCCCGCCTCGGCGAGCGGCGCAGGCACGAGGCCGGTCAGCTCTCCGGCGGCGAGCAGCAGATGCTCGCCATCGCCCGCGCCCTGCTGACCAACCCCCGCCTCGTCCTCATGGACGAGCCCTCCGACGGGCTGGCGCCGGCGGTCGTCGACCTCATCGGGGAGGCGATCGGCGGCATGAAGGCCGAGGGCGTCACCCTGCTCGTCGTCGAGCAGGACCTGCACCTGGCCTTCGCCGTCGCCGACGAGATCGCCGTCATGGACAAGGGCCGGATCGTGCACCGCTCCCCCACCCTGGAGTTCCGCAAGGACTCCTCGGTGGCGCACGCGCTGCTCGGCGTGGCCTGAGGGCGGGGCGACCCGTGCGCGCCGAGGACAACGTCCGCATCACCCGGACCGGCCCGGGCACGCCGGCCGGGGAGTTCATGCGCCGCTACTGGCAGCCCGTGGCGCTCGCCGAGGAGCTCGCCGGCGACCGGCCGGTCGTGCCGGTCCGGGTGCTGGGCGAGGACCTGGTCCTGTTCCGGGACGACGACGGCGGGCTGGGCCTCATCGACCGCCGCTGCCCGCACCGCGGCGCCGACCTCGCCCTGGGCCGGCGGGAGGACGGCGGGCTGCGCTGCTACTTCCACGGCTGGCTGCTGGCCGGCGACGGGCGCTGCCTGGAGACGCCGGCCGAGCCGGAGGACAGCACGCTGGCGTCCAAGGTCCGCTTCAGCCACTACCCGGTGCAGGAGCGCAACGGCGTCGTCTGGGGGTACCTGGGGCCGGGCGAGCCGCCGGAGTTCCCCGCCCTGGACTGCTTCGCCGCACCGGAGGAGTACACCTTCGCCTTCAAGGGGTTCCTCGACTGCAACTGGCTGCAGGCGCTCGAGGTGGGCATCGACCCGGCGCACGCCTCCTACCTGCACCGCTTCGAGGTCGACGAGGACCCGGCCGACAGCTACGGCAAGCAGTTCCGCTCCTCCAGCCTGGGCACCGACCTGCCGATGACCCGGATCCTGCGGGAGTACGGCCGCCCGGAGATCCTCAACGCCCGCACCGACTACGGGCAGCGGATCGTGGCGTTGCGGACCCTGGACAAGGGCGGCGAGGACGGCAGCCGCACCCACGTGCGGATCACCCACCAGGTGTTCCCGCACGGGATCACCATCCCGCTGTCGTCGACGATGGCGATCACCCAGTGGCACGTGCCCGTCGACGACGTCACCTGCTACTGGTACGCGATGTTCACCAGCCTCGACGAGCCGGTGGACCAGGCGACGATGCGCGCGCAGCGGCTCGACGGGATCACGCTGCCGGACTACAAGCCGGTGCGGAACCGGGCCAACAACTACCGGTTCGACCCCGAGGAACAGCGGACGACGACCTACACCGGCCTCGGCCCGGACATCAACGTGCACGACCAGATGGCCGTCGAGGGTCAGGGACCGGTCCACGACCGCACGCGGGAGAAGCTCAGCCGCTCGGACAAGGCGATCATCACCTACCGCCGGATGCTGATGGCCGCCATCGACGCCGTCGAGGCCGGCGGTGACCCGCAGACGCTGCTGCACGACAAGGCCGAGGTGGAGAGCCGCGGACCCATCCCGCTCGACGGCATCGGCCCCACCGGCGCGTGGGAGCCCTTCTGGGCCGAGGCGATCGCCCGGCTGCGCGCCGCGAGCCCCTGGGCCGGCGCCTGGACCGCGGCGCTGACCACCGGGCCGGCCGGGGTGCGCGCCGAGGACGTCGAGCCGGAGGACCCGACGGTCCTCGCCCCCCGCCGCCGCCCGTGAGCGGACAGGGGCGTGGACACCGCAGCGAGCGCAGGCGAGCGAGGAGCGCAGCGCCCCGCGCGAGCGGACCGGTGACGTGGTGACGGGGTTCGTCGAGGAGTTCGGCGGGTGGGGCGAGGAGGAGCGCGCCGCGGCCCGGGAGCTCGTGGAACGGGTCGACGTCGACCGGGTGGAGACCGTGCGGGTCGGCTTCGTCGACCTGCACGGCCTGGTCCGCGCCAAGACCGTCGTGGCAGACCAGCTGCCGGGCGTCCTCGCCGCCGGCCTGCCGATCGTGAGCACGCTGCTGTCGAAGGACACCTCCGGGCGCACGGTCTACGGCGCCTTCGCCCCCGACGGCGGGGTGGGCGTCGCCGGGATGGGCGGTGCCGGGGACGTCGTCATGGTCCCCGACCCCACCACCTTCCGCGTGCTCCCCTGGGCCGGCCGCACCGGCTGGCTGCTGTCGGACCTGCGGCTCAAGGACGGCGGGCCCGTGCCGTTCGACCCCCGCGGCGCGCTGCGGACGGCGCTGGGCCGGGCCGCCGACCGCGACCTGGAGCTGGTGACCGGCCTGGAGCTGGAGTTCCACCTGCTGCACGCCGGCCCGGACCCGCTCGGCGGCCCGCTCGACCCGGCGGAGGTGAACCGCCCCGGCGCCCCGGGCAGGGCGCCCGCCGTCTCCCCGGTGGACCGCGGCTACCAGCTGCTCTCCGAGGACCGCGCCGACGCCCTCGAGCCGTTCCTGGCCGACCTGGCCCGTACCCTGCGCCGCCTCGGCCTCCCGCTGCGCACCGTGGAGGTGGAGTTCGGCCCCGGCCAGGTCGAGGTCACGACCGCGCCGCTGCGCGGCCTGGGCAGCGCGGACGCGATGGTGCTGCTGCGCGCCGCCGTCCGGGCGGTCGCCCGGCGGGCCGGGCTGCTCGCCACGTTCATGTGCCGGCCCCAGCTGCCCGAGGCGTGCTCCAGCGGCTGGCACCTGCACCAGTCGCTGGTCCGTCCCGACGGGGGCAACGCCTTCGTCGAGGACGACGGGCTCTCTCCCGTGGGCGCCGGCTACCTGGGCGGTCTGCTGCGGCACGCCCGGGCGGGGTGCGTCTTCGCCGTCCCCACCGTCAACGGCTACAAGCGGTTCCAGCCCAACTCCATGGCCCCCGACCGGGTGCTGTGGGCGCACGACAACCGCGCCGCGATGCTGCGCGTGGTCGGCTCCGCCGCGCGCGGGGACCTGCACGTGGAGAACCGCGCCGGCGAGCCGGCCGCGAACCCCTACCTGGCGATGGCGGCGCAGCTGGTCGCCGGGCTCGACGGGGTGGAGCGCGCGCTGGACCCCGGCCCCTCGGCCGACCAGCCGTACGCCACCGAGGCGCCGCGGCTGCCCACCAGCCTGGCCGAGGCGGTGCGCGCCCTGGACGGGGACACCGAGCTCCGCGCCCTGCTGGGCCCGGCCCTGGTCGACCACTACGCCGGCGTGAAGCGCGCGGAGGTCGCCCGCTTCGAGGCCGCGGTGACCGACTGGGAGCAGCGCGAGTACCTGTTGCTGTTCTGAGGCCGCCCGCAGCACGAGTGACGCACGACACACCGTGACACCGGCAGGTCGCGGCGCCGCCCGCCCGGAGGGGGCTCGTGGACGGCCCGCCTTCCCGGGCCGGAGGTCATCCACGCTGGTCAGGCCGCCGCCTCCCGGGCCTGCCCCGCAGGGCGTGGCCTGCCGGGACGGCGCCGCACGCGGCCACCACCGGCCGAGCCGGGCCACCCTGGTGACCCGCTACACACCTCTACACGATCCTCCCCACTTGCACAGGATGGTGTAGCACGTCACCATGGGTGCACGAGGCCTGCGGGGATCCCCTGCGCCTGCTCCGTCCCCCTGGGAGGCACCGTGACCACGCTGGAAGACCGTTCGACGACGGCGGCGGAGGGCCCGGCCCCGGTGGCCGAACCGGCCGCGACGGTGGAGGTCTCGTTCCAGACCTCGCCGGAGCAGTACCGGCACTGGCGGCTGTCGGTCGACGGCGAGATCGCCACGCTGACGCTCGACGTCGACGAGAACGGCGGCCTCGTCCCCGGCTACGAGCTGAAGATGAACAGCTACGACCTGGGCGTCGACATCGAGCTGCACGACGCGGTCCAGCGGCTGCGCTTCGAGCACCCCGAGGTCAAGGCCGTCGTCGTCGCCAGCGGCAAGGAGCGCATGTTCTGCGCCGGCGCCAACATCAAGATGCTGGCCGCCTCGCCGCACAGCTGGAAGGTGAACTTCTGCAAGTTCACCAACGAGACCCGCAACGGCATCGAGGACGCGACCCGCAACTCGGGTCTGCCGTTCGTCGCGGCGGTCAACGGCACGGCGGCCGGCGGCGGCTACGAGCTCGCACTGGCGTGCGAGCAGATCGTCCTGGTCGACGACAACTCCTCGGCCGTCTCGCTGCCCGAGGTCCCGCTGCTGGGGGTGCTGCCCGGCACCGGCGGCCTGACCCGCGTGGTCGACAAGCGCGGGGTGCGCCGCGACCTCGCCGACATCTTCTCCACCACCGCCGAGGGCGTCCGCGGCGAGCGCGCCGTGCAGTGGCGGCTGGTCGACGCCGTCGCCAAGGCGCGCGACTTCGACGCCGAGGTGCAGCGCCGGGCGGCCGAGCTCGCCGCCGGCTCCTCCCGGCCCGGGGCCGGCGCGCAGGGCGTCGCGCTCACCCCGCTGCAGCGCGAGACCACCGACGACGGCTTCCGCTACGAGCACGTGCGCGTCGTCCTCGACCGCGACTCGGGGACGGCGACCATCACGGTGCTGGGCCCGACCGCCGTCCCCGCCTCGGTGGAGGAGCTGCAGGGCCAGGGCGACTCGGGCTGGTTCCTGGCGATGACCCGCCAGCTCGACGACACGATCCTGCACCTGCGCACCAACGAGCTGGCCCTGGGCACCTGGCTGCTGCGCACCGAGGGCGACCCCGCGCTCGCCGCCGCCTACGACGAGTTCCTGCTCGCCCACCGCGGGCACTGGCTGGTCAACGAGATGATCGGCTTCTACAAGCGCACGGCCAAGCGCCTGGACACCACCTCGCGCAGCCTGTTCGCGCTGATCGAGCCGGGCAGCTGCTTCGTCGGCGCGCTCGCCGAGATCGCCTTCGCCGCCGACCGCCAGTACATGCTCGAGGGCCAGTTCGAGGACGACGACGACCCGAAGCCCCCGGCGGTGGTCCGCCTCGACGAGTTCAACACCGGCCTGCTGCCGATGGGCAACGACATGACCCGGCTGCAGGTCCGGTTCCTCGGCAGCGCCGAGGAGCTGGCCGCGGCCGAGGCGGCGGTGGGCCGCGACCTGCTCGCCGCCGACGTCGCCGAGCTCGGCCTGGTCACCGCCACCCCGGACGACATCGACTGGGAGGACGAGGTCCGCCTGGCCATCGAGGAGCGGGCGAGTTTCTCCCCCGACGCGCTGACCGGCATGGAGGCCAACCTCCGCTTCGCCGGCCGGGAGACGCCGGAGACCAAGGTCTTCGGCCGGCTCACCGCCTGGCAGAACTGGATCTTCCAGCGGCCCAACGCCGCTGGCCCCGAAGGAGCACTGCGCCGCTACGGCACCGGCAAGCGGGCCGACTACGACAGGAAGCGGGTCTGAGCCATGACCACCACCGAGAGCACACCGCAGACCGGCACGGTCACCGGGGACGCCCCTGAGCCGACCGGCCCGCTGTCGAAGATCGACTACAGCGAGCGGATCCCGAACAACGTCGACCTGGCCAGCGACCGCAAGCTGCAGCGCGCGCTGGAGGGCTGGCAGCCCAAGTTCCTCGACTGGTGGCGCAACCTCGGGCCGTCGATCCCGACCTCGGACGTGTACCTGCGCACCGCGGTCGCCGTCGGCCGCGACGGCTGGGCGCACTTCGACCGGGTGCCGATGGAGGAGTACCGGTGGGGCATCTTCCTCGCCGAGCGCGACCCCGACCGCAAGGTGAACTTCGGCCAGCACAAGGGCGAGCCGGCCTGGCAGGAGGTCCCCGGTGAGTACCGCTCGGACCTGCGCCGGCTGATCGTCGTCCAGGGCGACACCGAGCCCGCCTCGGTCGAGCAGCAGCGCCACCTGGGCGCGACCGCGCCGTCGCTCTACGACATGCGCAACCTCTTCCAGGTGAACGTGGAGGAGGGCCGTCACCTGTGGGCGATGGTCTACCTGCTGCACGCCTACTTCGGGAAGGACGGCCGCGAGGAGGCCGAGCAGCTGCTCAAGCGCAACTCCGGCGACTACGACAGCCCGCGCATCCTCGGCGCCTTCAACGAGGACACCACCGACTGGCTGCAGTTCTTCATGTTCACCTACTTCACCGACCGGGACGGCAAGTACCAGCTCGGCACGCTGAAGGAGAGCGGCTTCGACCCCCTGGCGCGCACCTGCGAGTTCATGCTCAAGGAGGAGGCGCACCACATGTTCGTCGGCACCACCGGCGTGCAGCGGACGGTGGAGCGCACCGCGCAGCTGATGAAGGAGCACGGCACCGACGACATCTGGGAGCACGGCGGCATCCCGCTGTCGGTCATCCAGAAGTACCTCAACTTCCAGTTCTCGGTGTCGATGGACCTCTTCGGCGCCGAGACGTCGTCGAACGCGGCCGCGTACTACACCGCCGGCCTCAAGGGCCGCTGGATGGAGACCCGCCGCAAGGACGACCACCTGCTGCACGACCTGACCATGGACGTGCCGGTGATCGAGGACGGCCGGCTGGCCACCAAGACGGTGCCGATGCTCACCGCGCTCAACCTCGACCTGCGCAACGAGTACGCCGCCGACTGCGAGAACGGCGTCAAGCGCTGGAACCAGGCGCTGGAGGAGGCCGGCCTCGAGCAGCGGCTGACCCTCCCCCACCAGGGCTTCAACCGGAAGGTCGGCGCCTTCGCCGGGCACCACGTGTCCCCCGACGGCGAGGTCCTGGACGCCGCCACCTGGGAGCAGCGGGCCGCGGACTGGCTGCCGTCGGCCGAGGACCGGGCCCGCGTGGCCGAGCTGATGAAGCCCTGCCACGAGCCCGGTCAGTTCGCCGGGTGGATCGCACCGCCGTCGGTCGGGATCAACTCCCTGCCGGTCGAGTACGACTACGTCCGCTTCTGAGCGGACTCCGCCCCGGCGAGATCTGCACACTCGTCGCCGTCAGCGTCTGATGGTGACGAGTGTGCAGATCTCGCCTCCGTGCAGGAAGGGACGTGCACCGTGGCCACCCTCGAGACCGCTCCACCCCCGGCGCCGGCCGTGGTCGCCGTCGGCCCCGAGCTGTTCAACGCCGCTGACTGGCTGGTCACCCGGCACGCCCGGGCGACGCCCGACCGGCGCGCCATCACCGCCGTCGACCTGGACGGCAGCGTCCGGACGCTCAGCTACGGCGAGCTCGACGACGCCGTCACCCGGTTCGCCGCCGCGCTCGTCGCCTCCGGCGTCCGGCCGGAGGAGCGGCTGCTGCTCTGCATGGGCGACACCCCGGAGCTGCTGACCGCGTTCCTGGCGGGGCTGCGGATCGGTGCGGTGCCGGTCCCGGTCAGCACCATGCTCAAGCCGCAGGACATCGCGGGCCTGGCCGGCGACAGCCGCGCCCGGCTGGTCGTGCTGAGCTCGGAGTTCGCCGGACTGGCCGAGGGGCTGACCGGGCACCGCGACCTCGCCGACGTCGTCGTCCTCTCCACCCCGGCGGAGGCCCCGGGGACCCTCCCCGAGGTCCCCGGCGTGCAGGTGCGGAGCTGGGACGCCTTCGTGGCGGCCGGCGCGGACGCCCTCGAGCAGGTCGCGACCCCCTACCCGACCGTCGCCGACTCGCCGGCCTTCTGGCTCTACACCTCCGGGACCACCGGCAAGCCCAAGGGCGCGATGCACCGGCACGGCTCGCTGCGGGACACCGCCGAGACCTACGCCCGCGACGTGCTGGCCATCGGTCCGGACGACGTGACCTTCTCCGTGGCGAAGTTCTTCTTCGCCTACGGCCTGGGCAACACGCTCACGTTCCCCTTCTCGGTCGGCGCGAGCACCGTGCTCGACCGGTCGCGGCCGAGCCCCGCCGGCACGCTGCGCGTGCTCCAGGAGCACCGGCCCACCCTGTTCTTCGCCGGCCCCACCTTCTACGCCGCGCTCGCCAACGCCGGCCTGCCCGCCGACGCCTTCGCCAGCGTGCGGGCCTGCGTCTCGGCCGGCGAGGCGTTCCCCGCGCCGCTGTTCGAGCGGTTCACCTCGATGTTCTCGGTGGAGATGCTCGACGGCATCGGCTCGACCGAGATGCTGCACATCTTCATCAGCGGCCGGCCCGGCCGGACCCGCGCCGGGGCGACCGGCGAGATCGTCGCGGGCTACGAGGCCAAGATCCTCGACGACGACGGCGTCCCGGTCCCCGACGGCACCCCGGGCAACCTGTGGGTCAAGGGCAGCTCGGCGGCCACCGGCTACTGGCAGCGCATGGACGTCACCCGACGGGTGTTCCAGGGCGACTGGGTGCGCACCGGCGACACCTACGTGCGCAGCGCCGACGGCTACTACTCCTCGCTCGGCCGCACCGACGACATCATCAAGGCCGGCGGCATCTGGGTCTCCCCCACCGAGGTCGAGGAGCGGCTGCGCGCGCACCCGGAGGTCAGCCAGGTCGTCGTCGTCTCCGTCCCGGACGAGACCGGGCTGGACAAGCCGGTGGCCTGCGTCGTGCTCGCCGCGGGCGCGACCGTCACCGACGACGGGCTGGTCGCCTTCTGCCGCGACGGGCTGGCCGCCTTCAAGCGGCCCCGCAACATCCTGGTCTTCGACGAGCTGCCGCAGACGGCCACCGGGAAGCTGCAGCGCTTCCGCGTCCGCGAGCTCGCGATCGAACGGCTCGGCAGCGCGCGCGCCGACGCCGTCCGGCCCGACCTGACCACCACCGCCTCCGCCTCCGCCTCCGCCTCCGGGAGTCCCGCATGACGGCCGCCGACACCGCTGCGACCGCCACCGGGACCGCCGGCAGCCGCGACGTCCGGGTCGACCTGCTGGTCGTGGGCGCCGGACCGGCCGGGCTGTACGCGGCCTACTACGCCGGCTTCCGCGGGCTGCGCACCGCCGTCGTGGACAGCCTCCCGGAGCCCGGCGGGCAGGTGACGGCGCTGTACCCGGAGAAGGCCATCTACGACGTCGCCGGCTTCCCCGGGATCAAGGGCCGGGACCTGGTGGCCAACCTCGTGGAGCAGGCCGCGCGGTTCGACCCGGTCTACGTCCTCGGCGAGCGCGCCGAGACGCTGACCAACGAGGCCGGGGCCACCCCGCGCGCGGGTGACCGGCTCGTGGTGACCACCGACAAGGGCACCCGCGTGCACTGCGGCGCGGTCGTGGTCACCGGCGGGATCGGCACCTTCACCCCCCGCCCGCTGCCCGGCGGCGACGCGTGGGAGGGCCGCGGCCTGACCTACGTGGTCAGGGAACTGGCGACCCACGAGGGCCAGGACGTCGTCATCGTCGGCGGCGGCGACAGCGCCGTGGACTGGGCCCTGGCGCTGAGCGGCATCGCGGGCTCGGTCACCCTGGTGCACCGCCGCAAGGCCTTCCGCGCGCACGCGGCCAACGTCGCCGACATGGAGGCCGGCCCGACGACGATCGTCACCGACGCCCAGGTCAGCCACCTCGAGGGCGACGACCGGCGCCTGCACACGGTGCACGTCAGGCACAAGGACGGCACCGTCACCCCGTACCCGGCGCACGCGGTGATCGCCGCGCTCGGCTTCACCGCCGACATCGGCCCGCTGGAGCGCTGGGGCATCGACATCGCCGACCGGAAGATCCTCGTCGACACCGCCATGCGCACCACCGTCCCGGGTGTCTACTCCGCCGGGGACATCACCGAGTACCCCGGCAAGGTCCGTTTGATCGCCGTGGGGTTCGGGGAGGCCGCCACGGCCGTGAACAACGCCGCGACCTACCTCGACCCGGACCAGCCCCTGTTCCCCGGGCACAGCAGCGACGACCCCGCCGGCATCGGCGCGGCCGCCGCCTGACCGCCCGCACACCGCTTCGCGAGGAGATCCCCCGTGCCCTACGTCATCGGCTCCGAGTGCATCGACACCACGGACATGTCCTGCGTGGACGAGTGCCCGGTCGACTGCATCTACGAGGGCGACCGCAAGCTGTACATCAACCCCAAGGAGTGCATCGACTGCGGCGCCTGCGAGCCCGTGTGCCCGGTCGAGGCCATCTCGCAGGACCGCCGGGTGAGCGAGGAGAACGAGCCGCACATCGCCGACAACCGGCGCTTCTTCGTCGAGCCGCTGCCCGGCCGCGACGAACCGCTGGGCAGCCCGGGCGGCGCGTCCAAGGTCGGCAAGATCGGCGTGGACACCGAGCTCGTCGCCGGCGCATGACGCTCTGGGCCCTCGACGGCGTCGCGCCGGTCGTGCACCCCACCGCGTGGGTGCACCCCGACGCCACCGTCATCGGCCGGGTCGAGCTGGGGCCCGAGGTCAGCATCTGGCCCCAGGCGGTCCTCCGCGGGGACTACGGCGACATCCGGATCGGCGCGCGCACGTCCGTCCAGGACGGCACGGTCCTGCACACCACCGAGGAGTGGCCGACCGTCGTGGGTGCCGACTGCGTCGTCGGCCACCTCGCCCACCTCGAGGGCTGCACGATCGGCGACCGCTGCCTCATCGGGTCCCAGTCGGTCGTCATGAACCGGGTGGTCGTCGGCGACGGCGCCCTGGTCGGTGCCGGGGCGCTGGTGCCCGAGGGCACCACCGTGCCACCGGACTGCCGCGCCCTCGGCGTGCCCGCCCGCATCCGCGAGGGCGCCGGCACCGGCCCGTGGGTGGAGGAGGCGGTCGCGCTCTACGTCGAGAACGCGCGCCGGTACCGGGCGGGGCTGACCCGCGTCGGCTGAGCCCGGCCGCGCCGCCGGTGCCGCAGCCGCCACCGTCCCGGAGAGGGGAGCCGGATGCGGGTCTTCCTGACCCTGAGCTCCGACGGCCGCGCCGTCGCGACCGAGGCGCGCGCCGCGGAGGCCGCGGGCTACGACGGCCTCGCCACCGGGGAGCACCTGTTCTTCCACTCTCCGCACAACAACGGCTTCGTGTCCCTCGCCGCGGCCGCGGGCGCCACGAGCCGCATCCGGCTGCTCAGCTCCCTCACCGTCCTCCCCCTCTATCCCGCCGCGCTCGCCGCCAAGCTGGCCACCACGCTGGACCAGGTCTCGGGCGGCCGCTTCGACATGGGCGTCGGCGTGGGCGGCGAGTACCCGCCGGAGTTCGTCGCGGCCGGCGTCGACGTCACCCAGCGCGGTGCCCGCACGGACGAGGCCCTGACGCTGGTGCAGCGGCTGTGGCGCGGCGGTCCCGTCGACTTCGACGGGAGGTTCACCCGGGTGCCCGGGCTCGCGCTCGACCCCGGCGTGGTGCAGCCCGGTGGCCCACCGATCTGGCTCGGTGGGCGGAGCCCGGCCGCGATCCGTCGTGCCGGCCGCTTCGCCGACGTGTGGATGCCGTACATGTACACGCCCGAGCAGGTGGCGAGGAGCCTCGCCGAGGTGCGGGCGGCCGCCGAGGCGGCCGGCCGGGACCCGGCGACCGTCCGCGGCTCGGTCTTCTGCTGGGGCGGCGTCGACCCGGATGGGGCACGTGCCCGGCAGGAGGTGGTCGACGGGGTCAGCGCCGTCTACCGGCAGGACTTCACCCGCCTGGCCGACAGGTACCTGCTCCACGGCGATCCCGACCGGGTGGCCGCGCGGGCGCGGGAGTACGCCGACGCCGGAGCGGAGACGCTGGTCTTCTCCCCCGTGGGCGACGGGGACCGGCGTCGCCAGATCGTCGACACGTTCACGTCGGCAGTCCTCCCCCGCGTCCGGCCTCCCTCGTGAGGGCCCAGGACCCGCTGCGCTCGCGGGGACCGAGCGGGTCCTGCGCACCCGGACGAGGGCACCTTCTGCACAGACCGGCGTCCTGGTGACGGCGCCGGTCCACCGGGAGGCCCGCCGCAGCGCGAGGAGGGCGGCGCCGGCTCGGGGAGGAGCCGGTGAGTGCCTCCCGCGCGGGCGGGAACGACACGGACGGGCCCGCGCCCGGGACCGGCCCGGTCCCGGGTCGGGCAGCATCTGTCCCGGTCCGCCGCAGCGCGGGCCGACATCTCGGCACGAGGAGTGACATGACGTCCGACGACTTCACCGACCGGGTGGCGGTCATCACCGGCGCCGGACGCGGGCTGGGGCGCAGCTACGCCCTGGCGCTCGCGCAGCGCGGCGCCAGGGTCGTGGTGAACGACCCCGGGTCGGCGGTGGACGGCGGCGCCGGCGAGGAGGACGCGGCCGGCAGCGTCGTGGCCGAGATCCGCGCCGCCGGCGGCGAGGCGATCGCCGACCGCGCCAGCGTCACCGACCCCGCCGGGGTGCAGGCGATGGTCGACGCCACCCTCGACGCGTTCGGCCGGGTCGACATCCTGGTCAACAACGCCGGCATCCTGCGCGACCGCTCGTTCCACAAGGTCGACCTCGACGACGTGCTCGCCGTCCTCGACGTCCACCTGACCGGGTCCCTGCGCTGCACCCACGCCGTCTGGCCGCTGATGCGCGACCAGGGCTACGGCCGCGTCCTGTTCACGTCCTCGCAGAACGGCACCTACGGCAACTTCGGCCAGGCCGGCTACGCCACCGCCAAGGCCGCCGTCCTCGGGCTCATGAAGGTCCTGGCCATCGAGGGCGCCGCCAAGGGGGTCCGCACCAACACCATCGTCCCGGTCGCCCGCTCGCGCATGACCGAGGGGACGATCATCGGCGACCAGGCCGACGCCGAGGACCTGCCCCCGGAGTCGGTGACCGCCGGAGTCCTGTTCCTGGTCGGCGAGGACGCCCCCAACGGCGTCATCCTCAACGCCGGCGGCGGCGCCTTCTCCGTCAGCGAGATCCCCGAGACGAAGGGCGTGTTCCTCGGCCGCGACGCCCGGCCCGAGGACGTCCGGGCGCACTGGGACGAGATCCGCGCCGGCGGCTACGTCGACGTCCTGGAGAACGGGCCGGCCCAGTTCACCAAGTTCCTCGGCATGGCCCGCGGCGAACGGACCTGAGCCCGACGCCACCCACCGGAACCGGGGTGGCCCCGCGTCTCGGCGACCGGAACGGTCGCCGAGACGCCTTGACACCACCGATCGAGTCGTCAGCATGGCAGCCGTACCCTCCGGCCATGCGGACCGCCCGACCGATCGGACCTCCGACGCGATGACGCGCTACGGCGCCCAGTACGGGCCCGACATCACCTACCTCGGCGTCGATCGCTGCGACCTCGACGACCCGGCGTCCTACGCCGGGGCGGACGTGGTCGTGCTCGGCGCCCCCTTCGACGGCGGCACCTCGCACCGGCCGGGCACCCGCTTCGGCCCGCAGGCGATCCGGATGACCGACTACCTGCCGCACGACGGGTCGCGGCCGAGCCTGGCGCTGCGCACCGACGGACTCCGGGACCTCCGGGTGCTCGACGCCGGCGACGTCGAGATGTACTCCGGGGACATCGAGACGGCGCTGCCGGCGCTCGAGGCCGCGGTGGAGGCGGTGGCCCGCGCCGGCGCCGTCCCCGTCGTGCTCGGCGGCGACCACTCGATCGCCTTCCCCGACGCCAAGGGCGTGGCCAACGTGCTGGGTCACGGCCGCGTCTCGATGATCCACTTCGACGCGCACGCCGACACCGGCGACATCGAGTTCGGCTCGCTGTGGGGACACGGTCAGCCGATGCGCCGGCTGATCGAGTCCGGCGCGCTGCGCGGCGACCGGTTCCTGCAGATCGGCCTGCGCGGCTACTGGCCGCCGCCGGAGACGCTGGACTGGATGGCGGCGCAGCGGATGCGCTCCTACGAGATGACCGAGATCGTCCACCGCGGCCTCGAGGAGTGCCTGACCGAGGCCTTCGGCATCGCCACCGACGAGTGCGACGGCGTCTTCCTCTCCGTCGACATCGACGTCTGCGACCCCGGGCACGCCCCCGGCACCGGCACCCCGGAGCCCGGGGGGCTGACCGCCCGCCAGCTGCTGGACTCCGTGCGCCGCACCTGCCTGGAACTGCCCGTCGTCGGCGTCGACGTCGTCGAGGTCAGCCCGCCCTACGACCACGCCGACATCACCGCCGCCCTGGCCAACCGGGTGGTCCTGGAGGCGCTGTCGGCCATCGCGCGGCGCCGCCGGGACGCGCGGGACGGCACCCGCTGGGACCCCTTTCTCCCCCTGCTCGCCCACCGCCCCGACACCGCCCCGGAGGACCCCTCATGACCGAGGCCGCGCCGTCCTGCCACGGCTCCGGCAGCGCCGGCCGCCCGGCCCCCGCCGGCACGCCGCACCCGCTCGACCCGCTGACCGCGGACGAGTTCCGGGCCACCGCCGCGATCCTGCGCCGGGACCGGGGGGTCGACGAGCGCTGGCGGTTCGCCTCGATCGAGCTGCGCGAGCCGGCCAAGGACGCCGTCCGCGCGTTCCGTCCCGGCGACCCGGTCCCCCGCGAGGCCCGGGCGACGGTCTGGAGCCGCGACGAGGGGACGCCGTACAAGGCGGTCGTGTCCCTCACCGACGACGCCGTCCTGTCCTGGGAGGCGGTGCCCGGGCAGCAGGCCAACATGACCCTCGACGAGTGGCACGAGGCGCACGAGGTGCTGATCCGGCACCCGGACGTCGTCGCGGCGCTGGCGAACCGGGGCATCACCGACCTCGACCTGGTGCTCATCGACACCTGGGCCTACGGCCACTCGCTGATCCCCCAGGGCCTCCAGGACCGCCGGGTCGGCTGGACCGACGTGTGGCGGCGCTCGGTCCCCGGCGGCAACCCCTACGCCAACCCCGTCATGGGCCTGCACTTCGTCGTCGACCTCAACACGATGGAGCTGCTGCAGGTCGAGGACACCCCGCCGCCGGCGCAGCCCGCCGTCATGGGCGAGTACGTGCCCTCGCTGGTGCCCGGCCTGCAGCAGCGCACCGACGTCCGGTCCCTGGAGATCACCCAGCCGGACGGCGTGTCCTTCGCCCTCGACGGCTCCGAGCTGCGCTGGCAGGGGTGGACGATGCGGCTGGGCTTCAACCACCGCGAGGGCCTGGTGCTCCACCGGGTCGCCTACGACGGGCGCCCGGTGGCGCACCGGATGTCGTTCGCCGAGATGGTCGTGCCCTACCGCGACCCCAGCCCCGACCACCACCGGCGCACCGCCTTCGACATCGGCGAGTGGGGCCTGGGCTTCATGACCACGTCGCTGGAGCTGGGCTGCGACTGCCTGGGCGACATCACCTACGTCGACGCCGTCCTGCACGACAGCCGCGGCGAGCCGTACACGATCAGGAACGCCATCTGCCTCCACGAGGAGGACGACGGCGTGCTGTGGAAGCACGTCGACGAGCACGCCGGCGCCGAGGTGCGCCGGTCCCGCCGCATGGTCGTCTCGTTCCACGCCACGGTCGCCAACTACGAGTACCTGACCTACTGGCGCTTCTACCAGGACGGCACGATCCAGTGCGAGGTCCGGGCGACCGGGATCATGGTGACCAGCGCCTACGAGGGCGACCCGCCGCCGTACGGCACGGTCGTGGACGAGCGCACCTACGCGCCGATCCACCAGCACTTCATCGTGGCCCGCCTCGACATGGAGGTCGACGGGCCCGAGAACACCGTCGTCGTCACCGAGAGCGAGGCGCTGCCGGTGACCGAGGAGAACCCGTACGGGCTCGCCCTCGTCACCCGCAGCCGTGCCGTCGAGAGCGAGGCCCAGGGCCGCCTGGACCTCGACTTCGCCAGCCAGCGGTCGTTCGCGGTCGTCAACCGGACCCGGCCCAACCGGCTGGGGACGGCGCCGGGCTACAAGCTGTACCCGACCTCGGCGCTCCCGTCGCTGGCCCACCCGGACGCGCCCTTCCGGCAGCGGGCGCAGGTGATCGACCACCCGGTGTGGGTGAGCCGGTTCGCCGAGGACGAGCGCTGGCCCGCCGGCGAGTTCTGCAACCAGAGCCGGCGCGACGCCGGCCTGCCGGTCTGGCAGGAGGCCGACCGCCCCCTCGTCGACACCGACGTCGTGCTCTGGCACGTCTTCGGCATCCACCACGTGCCGCGGCCCGAGGACTGGCCGGTCATGCCGGTGGACACGGTGTCCTTCGAGCTCAAGCCGGTGGGCTTCTTCGACCGCAACCCGGCCCTCGACGTGCCGCCGGCCCCGGGCCACTGCCACTGAGCGGGGCCGCCCTGCCGGCCGCGGGGTCTCAGAGCCCGGGCGCCCCGCCGGCCGGCGGGCCCTGGGGGCCGCGCGTGCCCCAGGCGTAGGTCTGCTTCGCCAGGGCCAGGTACAGGTGCGTCTCGGTGGACTCCACCCCGTCGACGGCGCGGATGCGGGCGACGACGTCGAGCAGCTGGTCGTCGTCCTCGCAGACCACCTCGACCAGGAGGTCCACCGACCCCGCCGTGATGACGACGTAGTCGACCTCGGGGAACTCGGCGATCCGGTCGGCCGCGGCCCGGGGGTCGCCGGTGGTCCGCACGCCCACCATCGCCTGCCGCGAGAAGCCGACCTGCAGCGGGTCGGTGACCCCGACGATCTGCATGACGCCCGCGTCCAGCAGCCGCTGTACGCGCTGCCGGACGGCGGCCTCGGACAGTCCCACCGCGGAGGCGATGCGGGCGTAGGGACGGCGGCCGTCCTCCTGGAGCTGCTCGATGATCGCCCGTGAGACGTCGTCCAGCGCGAACTGCCGGCGGATGCTCATCCCAGCCTCTCCCCGTTCGTCCCCGGCGGATCCGGGCCCCCGATCGTAGCCAGCACCGTCGACTGCCGGTCTGGTCCGGCGAACACCCCTCCACGTACGATTCGGCTCGTCTCATGCCTTGCCGACGACGGGATCCGAAGCCATGACCACGACCGAGCAGGACGTCACGACCGCCCGGCCCGTCGGTGCGGACGCGACCGCGAACCTCTGGCTGCACTTCTCCCGCATGGGCGCCTACCGGGACACCCCGCCTCCGGTGATCGTCCGCGGCGAGGGCGCGTCGATCTACGACGACCGGGGCCGCCGCTACCTCGACGGGCTCGCCGGGCTGTTCGTCGTCCAGGCCGGGCACGGGCGCCGGGTCCTGGCCGAGGCGGCCGCCCGCCAGGCCGGGGAGCTCGCGTTCTTCCCGCTGTGGTCCTACGCCCACCCGGCCGCGATCGAGCTCTCGCAGCGGCTGGCGGCCGCGGCCCCCGGCGACCTGGACCGGGTCTTCTTCACCACCGGCGGCAGCGAGGCCGTCGAGACGGCGTGGAAGGTGGCCAAGCAGTACTTCAAGCTCACCGGCAGGCCCCAGAAGACCAAGGTGATCAGCCGGGCGGTCGCCTATCACGGGACCACCCACGGCGCGCTGTCCATCACCGGGATCCCCGCGCTCAAGCAGGCCTTCGAGCCGCTGGTCCCCGGCAGCATCCGGGTGCCGAACACCAACCGGTACCGGGCGCCGCTGTTCGGGGACGACCCCGAGGCGTTCGGCCGCTGGGCCGCCGACCAGATCGAGCAGGCGATCCTCTTCGAGGGCCCCGAGACCGTCGCCGCCGTCTTCCTGGAGCCGGTGCAGAACGCCGGCGGCTGCTTCCCGCCGCCGCCGGGTTACTTCGCGCGGGTCCGCGAGATCTGCGACCGCCACGACGTGCTGCTCGTCAGCGACGAGGTGATCTGCGCCTTCGGCCGGCTGGGGACGACCTTCGCCTGCGAGAAGCTCGGGTACGTGCCGGACATGATCACCTGCGCCAAGGGCATGACCTCGGGCTACTCCCCGATCGGCGCGATG
Source organism: Blastococcus sp. SYSU D00813 (assembly GCF_054050735.1). NCBI lineage: Bacteria > Bacillati > Actinomycetota > Actinomycetes > Geodermatophilales > Geodermatophilaceae > Blastococcus > Blastococcus sp. SYSU D00813. Next base: position 6,483 of record NZ_JBJGZX010000015.1, on the reverse strand, counting down.
ATCGCCACCAGCCGCGTCGTCGAGCCGTTCCTGCGCGAGACGGCCTCCTTCGCGCACGGCTACACGTTCGGCGGCCACCCGGTCAGCTGCGCGGTGGCGCTGGCCAACCTCGACCTCATGGAGGAGGAGCGGCTCGGCGAGCGGGTGCTCGCCCACGAGGCCGCCTTCCGGGCCACCCTCGAGCGGCTGCTGGACCTGCCGATCGTGGGGGACGTGCGCGGCGACGGGTACTTCTACGGCATCGAGCTGGTCAAGGACCGCGCCACGAAGGAGACCTTCGACGCCGACGAGTCGGAGCGGCTGCTGCGCGGGTTCCTCTCCGGCGCGCTGTTCGAGGCCGGCCTGTACTGCCGGGCCGACGACCGCGGGGACCCGGTCATCCAGCTCGCTCCCCCGCTGATCTGCGGGCAGGCGGAGTTCGACGAGATGGAGCAGGTCCTCCGCGGCGTCCTCACCGAGGCGTGGGCCAGGCTCTGACCCCTCGCCGGGGCCCTGCCCGGAGGTGCCGTCGTCGGCAACCGCTAGGACTCGTCCTCCGCCGCCGGCACGCACAGCACCGGGCGGTCGGACAGGTGCAGCAGCTTGTGCGACACCGAGCCGAGGACGGCGCCGCGCAGGGGGCTCTCCCCGCGGGTGCCGACGACGATGACCCGGCCGTCGTGCCGGTGCGCGGCCTCGATCAGCGCCTGGGCCGGCTTCTGCGACAGCACCTCGACGACGGTCCGCACACCGGCCGCCTCGGCCTCCGCGACCGCGTGCGACACCGCCGTCCGCCCCATCTCGGCGAGTGCCCGCTGGTGGGCCTGGAACTCCTCCCCGAGGCCACCGGGCGGCTCGACGCCGTACACGAGGACGAGCGGCTCGTCGAAGCGCGCGGCCAGCGAGATCGCCATGGCCAGCGCCGGGCGGGACCCCGGCGACTCGTCGTACCCCAGCACGATGCTCACCGCAGGTCCTCGTCCACCTCGATGCGGTCGCCGGCGATCCCGGGCCGCTCCTGCCAGTACCGGCTGTCCCGGGTCCGCCACACGACCATCAGCACCAGCCCCAGCACGAAGATCCCCAGGCCGATCACCAGCGGGGGGCCCACCCCCAGCCAGGCCTGGCCGGTGTAGGAGTTCGCCGGGTCGGCGAGGTCGCGGATCGACAGCGCCAGCAGCCAGATCAGCAGGCCGGCCCCCACCAGGGGGCCGACCCCGATGAGCAGGAACGCCGAGACGCTGCGCGTCAGCTGCCGGCGGTGGTACACGGCGCAGGCGATGCCGGTCAGCGCGTAGTAGAAGGCGATCAGCAGCGACAGCGCGGTGATCGAGTCGAACAGCGCGTTCTCGCTGAGCAGGCTGACGGCGACGAACCAGACGCTGGCGATGACGCCGACCCACCAGGTGGAGACGTCGGGCGTGCGGTGGCGCGGGGAGATGTGCCCGAAGCGGCGGGGCAGCGCGTGCCGCCGGGCCATCGACAGCCCGGTCCGCGACGCCGGGAGGATGGTGGTCTGGGTGGACGCGATCGCGGCCGTGGCCACCGACAGGAGGACGACCCAGTCCCAGCCGCCCATCACCTCGGTGGAGAGCAGGGCGAAGATGGCCTCCTCCTCGCCCGCGTTGTCGGCGAGGTAGTCGGTGCCCGCGAAGGCGAGGACGGCGATCGCGACGGCCACGTAGGTGACGAGCAGGACCACGGTGGAGACGATCGCGGCGCGGCCCGGCGTCGAGGTGGAGTCGCGGGTCTCCTCGGTGAGGTTCACCGCCGACTCCCAGCCCCAGTAGGCGAAGACACCGAGCAGCAGCCCGCCGGAGAGCGCGGCACCGCCGGCGCCGAAGGGGTTGAGCCAGTCCCAGCTCGGGTCGAGGCCGCCCAGCGGACTGTCCCCGCTGACCCCCCGGTAGATCGCGACCGCCGCGAACACCAGCAGGGCGACGGTCTGGGCGAGGATCAGCGCGTTCTGCAGCCGCGCCGACAGCTCGGTCCCCAGCACGCAGATCCACGTCATGAGCAGGATCAGCGCGACGGTCAGCGCGAGCACGAGCGCGGTGTTCTCGGCCAGCGAGTCCAGGTTCAGCGTGCGCAGCGTGAAGACGACGCCCACGTTGGCCAGCGACCCGATGATCAGGACACCGGTCATCGCGATCGCCCAGCCGCCGATCCAGCCGGCCCACGGCCCCATCGCCCGGGTGACCCACGAGAACGTCGTCCCGCAGTCGGGATCGACCCGGTTGAGGGCGGCGAAGGCCGACGCGATCAGCAGCATCGGCACGAAGGAGGCCAGCAGCACGCCGGGCGCGTTGACCCCGGTGAGCGCCACCAGGGCGCCGATGATCGCGGCGAGCGAGTACGCCGGCGAGGTGGAGGCCAGTCCGATCACGAGGGCGTCGAGGAACCCGATGGCCCCGGGTCGGAGGGTCGCCTCCTCCCCGGGACGGACCCCGACATCGGGGCGGTCCGGCTTCATGCGACGGTTATGGCAGTTGGCGGGCCGTTCGACAAGGGTTCTGAGGTCGAAAACCTGCCGGAACGACGGAAGTCGTCGCTAGGGTGGTGCCTCCCGTGGAGGTGGAGATGCGCATCCTGCTGGTCGGCGCCGGCGGTGTCGGCAGTGCCGTGGCGACCATTGCGGCGCGCCGCGACTTCGTCGAGACGCTGGTCGTCGCCGACTTCGACCCCGCCCGTGCCGAGAAGGCCGTCGCCGCGGCCGGGGACCCGCGCTTCGTCGCCGCCCGCGTCGACGCCTCGGACGAGGCGGGCGTCCGGGCCCTGATCGCCGAGCACCGCTGCGAGGTCGTGCTCAACGCGACCGACCCGCGGTTCGTCATGCCGCTGTTCCGCGCGTCCCTCGCCGCCGGCGTCGACTACCTGGACATGGCCATGTCGCTGTCGCGCCCCCACCCGGAGCGCCCGTACGAGGAGACCGGCGTCAAGCTCGGCGACGAGCAGTTCGCGCTGGCCCCCGAGTGGGAGGCGGCGGGGCGGCTGGCCCTGGTCGGCATGGGCGTGGAACCGGGCCTGTCCGACGTGTTCGCCCGCTACGCCGCCGACCACCTGTTCTCCGAGATCGACGAGCTCGGCGTCCGGGACGGGGCCGACCTGACCGTGCGCGGGCACGGGTTCGCGCCGTCGTTCAACATCTGGACCACCATCGAGGAGTGCCTGAACCCGCCGGTCGTGTGGGAGCGGGACCGGGGCTGGTACACCACCGAGCCCTTCAGCGAGCCGGAGGTCTTCGAGTTCCCCGAGGGCATCGGCCCCGTCGAGTGCGTCAACGTGGAGCACGAGGAGGTGCTCCTCATGCCGCGCTGGGTCGACGCCCGCCGGGTCACCTTCAAGTACGGCCTGGGCTCGCACGTCATCGAGGTGCTCCGCGTGCTGCACGAGACCGGCCTGGACTCCACCACGCCGGTCCGCGTCGGCGACGTCGAGGTCGCGCCGCGGGACCTGGTCGCCGCGGCCCTGCCCGACCCGGCCTCGCTCGGCGAGCTCATGTCGGGGAAGACCTGCGCCGGCCTGTGGGTGAGCGGCACCGGCACCGACGGCCGGCCCCGGCAGGTCTACCTGTACCACGTCGTCGACAACGCCTGGTCGATGGCCGAGTACGGCTCGCAGGCCGTGGTGTGGCAGACCGCGGTCAACCCGGTGGTGGCCCTCGAGCTGCTCGCGACCGGCCGGTGGCAGGGCAGCGGCGTCCTGGGCCCGGAGGCCTTCGACGCCGTGCCCTTCCTGGACCTGCTGACCGCCTACGGCTCGCCCTGGGGGATGCGCGAGGGCGGCTGAGGACGGCCCCCCTGCTCCCCACGCCCCGCGGGGCTCACCCGGCCGCGTGCGCGTCGAAGGCGGCGTCGAGGACGTCGAGCGCCTCGCCGAGCAGGTCCTGCCCGATGACCAGCGGGGGCAGGAACCGCAGCACGTTGCCGTGCGTGCCCGCCGTCAGGGCGATGACTCCCTCGGCGTGGCAGGCCTTGGAGACGGCGGTGGTCAGCGCGGCGTCGGGCTCGTCGGTCCCCGGGCGCACCAGTTCCACGGCCAGCATCGCGCCCCGCCCCCGGACGTCGCCGACCACCCCGGTGCGCTCCTGCAGCGCCCGCAGCCGCGGCAGCATGGTGGCCTCGATCGCCCGTGCCGCGGCGTTGAGGTCCAGCTCCTGCATGGTGCGGATGCTGGCCAGCGCGGCGGCGCAGGCGACCGGGTTCCCGCCGTAGGTGCCGCCCAGCCCACCGGTGTGCACGGCGTCCATCAGGTCGGCCCGGCCCGTCAGGCCGGCCAGCGGCAGCCCCCCGGCGATCCCCTTGGCCGTGGTGACCAGGTCGGGGACGACGCCCTCGTGCTCGGCGGCGAACCAGGCGCCGGTCCGGCAGAAGCCGGTCTGCACCTCGTCGGCGACGAGGACCGCACCCGAGCGCGCGCACCACTCGGCCAGCGCCGGCAGGAAGCCCGGCGCCGGGACGACGAAGCCGCCCTCGCCCTGGATCGGCTCGATCAGGACGGCGGCCACGTTGTGGGCGCCGATCTGCGTCTCGACCAGGTCCAGCGCCCGCGCCGCGGCCTGCGCGCCGGTCGTGCCCGGTGCGTCGCGGTACGGGTAGGACATCGGCACGCGGTAGACCTCGCCGGCGAACGGCCCGAAGCCGTTCTTGTAGGGCATGTTCTTCGCCGTCAGCGCCATCGTGAGGTTGGTGCGCCCGTGGTAGGCGTGGTCGAAGACGACGACCGCCGACCGGCCGGTGGCCACGCGCGCCACCTTGACCGCGTTCTCCACGGCCTCCGCGCCGGAGTTGAACAGCGCCGACCGCTTCTCGTGGCCCCCAGGGGTGAGCCGGTCGAGTTCCTCGGCGACGGCGACGTAGCCCTCGTAGGGCCCGACCATGAAGCACGTGTGGGTGAACGCCGCGACCTGCGCCTGGACGGCGGCGACGACCTCGGGCGCGGCGTGCCCGACGTTCGTGACGGCGATGCCCGAGCCGAGGTCGATGAAGGAGTTCCCGTCGACGTCGACGACCACACCCCCGGCGGCACGCTCCACGTAGACCGGCAGGACGCTGCCGACCGCGGAGGTCACCGCGGCCGAGCGGCGGGCGGCGAGCTCGCGGGAGCGGGGGCCGGGGATCTCGGTGACCAGCCGCCGCTCCTGGGCGATGCTGCCGGTGCTGGTGCCGGTGCTGGTGCCGGTGTCGGTGAGCAGGTCGGTCATCGCTGTCTCCTCGCGGACGCCGACCTCCCCGCGCCGGGGAGGTCCCGCCTCCAGCCTGGGGGCCGCGCCGCTCCGCCGGTACCGTCCGGATCGGCACCTCGGACCCACCCCGGTGTCCACTTCGTCGAGGGGATGCCCGTGCCGATGACCGTCGCGGTCCTGCTGGGGACCGCGTCGCTGGAGCTGACGCTGCACACGCGCACCGCGACGGTGGACCGTCCCCTGTCGTGGGTGCACGTCAGCGAGCTCGCCGATCCGACGCCCTTCCTCGAGGGCGGCGAGCTGCTGCTCACCACCGGCCTCTCCCTGACGCCGGGGGACGCCCCGGACTACGTGCGCCGGCTGGCCGGCGCCGGTGTGGTCGCGCTCGGCCTGGGCACCGGCCTCACCCACGCGCGCGTCCCCGGCGAGCTGGTCGCGGCGGCCGACGAGGCCGGGCTGGCGGTGCTCGAGGTGCCCCGCCAGACACCGTTCATCGCCCTCTCGCGCGCGGTCTCCCGCGCGCTGGCGGCCGAGGAGTACGCGTCCGTGAGCCGGACCGCCGCGGTGCAGCGGGAGCTGACCCGTGCCGCGGTGGCCCCCGGCGGCCCCGGCGCCGTGCTCGACCGGCTCGCCCGGTCCCTGTCCGGCTGGGCGCTGCTGCTGGACGCCGCCGGAGCACCGCTGGAGGCGTCGCCCCCCTCGGCCCGGGCGCGCGCCGGGGACCTGACGGCGACGGTCGAGCGGCTGCGCGCCGCCCGGCCGCCCGCGGGTGCCGCGCTGACCCAGCCCGGGGAGACCGTCGTGGTGCAGTCGCTGGGCACCGGTCCCCGGGTGCGGGGCCTGCTCGCCGTCGGACGTCCGGAACCCCTGTCCCCCGGCGACCGGCACGTGGTCAACGCCGCCGCGCTGCTGCTGACCCTGCGGATGGAGCAGTCGCGAGCACTCGACAGCGGCACCGCGGCGCTGCGCGCGGCGATCCTGCAGCTCCTGCTGTCCGGGCAGCCGGCCGCGGCCGGCTCGGTCGCCGGGGCGCTCGGTGAGGCGCTGCCGTCCGAGCCGGTGGCGGTCCTGGCGCTGCTGGGCGGCGCGGACCAGCAGGCGTCCGCCGTCGACGTCGCCGCCGACGCCGCGGCCTCCGGCCGCGAGCCCGTCCTGTCCGCACGGGTGGACGACGCCCTGGTCGTCCTGGTGCCGGGGGGGGGGGGGGGGGGGGGGGGGGGGGGGGGGCGGCGCCGGGGGGGGGGGGGGGGGGGGGGGGGGGGGGGGGGGGGGGGGGGGGGGGGGGGGGGGGGGGGGGGGGGGGGGGGGGGGGGGGGGGG
>NZ_JBJGZX010000014.1:0-117629 GCF_054050735.1 Blastococcus sp. SYSU D00813 | reverse complement strand
GGGGCGGTGGCCGGGGCGCGGCCGCCGGCCGGCCCCCCCCCCCCCCCCCCCCCCCCCCCCCCCCCCCCCCCCCCCCCCCCCCCCCCGCCCCCCCCCCCCCCCACCCCCCGCCCGCGGCTGCCCGCCGGCTCGCGCTGCCGCGACGGTGATCGGTACGTGACCACACCCGCCGGACGGCGGACCCGACTCGCTACGGGAGACCCCTGATGAGCCATCGACGCGGGCGCGCGACCACCGTGACGCCTCCGGGACGACCGCACCGCCGGTACCGCCGGCTCCTGGTCCTGCTGACGGCGGCCCTCCTGCTGCCCGTGGGCGTGGCCACGTCGACGACCGCCTCGGCGGAGAACATCCAGCCCAACCCCGGGCAGCTGGTGCAGGCGGGTCCGGTCAGCGCGGTGCACGGCTTCCCCGCCTGGTACGAGGACAGCGCCGGGCGCCGGCTCGAACCCTGCGTCGACCACCAGAACCCGCTGTGCGACATCCCCGTGGACCACGTCCCCAACCCGTCGGCGCCGATGTCGTTCCCGGACAACTTCGCGTCGGAGGTCTTCTACCAGCTGGTCGCGGCCGACATCACGCTGCGCGGCGGCGGCACGGCCTCCCTCACCCTCGCCCTGGAGGGCGCCTGGATGAACGAGGTGGTCACCCCCGGCCAGCAGACGGTGTTCGCCCGCCTCCGGGTCGACGTCCGCGACGCCGCCGCGGGCGCGACCTTCACCTTCCAGCACCCGTTCGGGAAGCTGACCGTCACCACCGACGACCGTGGCCGCGGCCGGTACGTGGAGGACGTCACCCCGGCGCTGGGCAACTTCGACACCCCGCTCGCCGGCAACTTCGGCCCGTTCCTGCGCTGGCGGCCCGGCGTCCTCCCCAACCCGCCCGCCGGCTACGTCGGGGACCCCGCCGTCCTGCACCAGGTGACCGGCAGCCCGACCGGCTTCAACCGGTTCACGGCCTGGCAGGGCACGGTGCAGATGGGCACCACGGACATGTTCAGCGTCTCCGGGAAGATCGCGACGAACACCGGGCTGACCGTCGACATGGTCCGGGTCAACGGCGGCTTCCTCGACGTGTTCGCCACCTCCCGGGGCAGTCAGCTGGAGGTGGTGGGGCAGGAGGGTCGCTTCCCCGCCACCCCCATGGAGAAGGACCCCGGCAGCGACCGGTTCTACGCGCGCATCCCGCTGCAGGCCGGCGCCGCGCTGCCCACGGACGTCACCGTGCGCAACCCCGGTGACGACCCGGTCAGCACGCGGACGTACGCGATCAGCGGCCTGACCGTGACCCAGGCGGGCTACGACGGCACGAACCTGGTGGTGTCGGCGACCGCCATCGCCCCGGCCACCTACCCGCTGGAGGTCGTGGGCTTCAAGGACGCCACGGGCCAGCCGCTCAAGCTGACGTCCGCGGCCCCGCTGAGCATCCCCAGCGTGGCCCCGCCGGCCACCGTGACGGTCAAGGACGCCGCCGGGACCACGGCCACGCTGCCGGTGACGGTCACCGGGGGCCCGGCCAGCCCGGCCGGCACGTCCACCGGCGGCGGGGGCGGGACCACCCCCGACCCGGCCGGCGTGCCGGGTGCGCCCACCGGAGTCACCGCCACGCCGGGCGACGGACAGGCCAGCGTCACCTGGGCCGCGCCGGCGAGCACGGGCACGTCGCCGATCCTCCGGTACGTGGTGACCGCGACCGACCCGGCCACCGGCACCGTCGTCGTCCGGCTCAACGCCGACGCGGGGGCGCGCTCGACGGTGGTGCCGGACCTGGTCAACGGCGTCCGCGTCGTCATCCGGGTGCGCGCGGTCAACGCCGCCGGAGCCGGACCCGTGTCCGCGCCGGTGAGCGTCACCCCCGTGGCCGGCGCCTGATCGTCGTCCTCCCGGCGGTCCTCACCCCCCTGAGGGGACCGCCGGGAGGGCGGCCGCACAGGCCGGGGCCCCGTCACCAGTCGGTGACGGGGCCCCGGTCCGTGTGCTGGGGTGCGGTCGGGCTCAGCTCGGGAGCCGGGCGGCCTCCCGCTTGACGGTGACCGGCTCGGCCAGCCGCTGCTCGTCCACGACCTGCTGCAGCCGGTCGATCGTCTCGGCCAGCCCCGGCCCCAGGCGCGTGCCGGGGGTGAAGGTGGCCGGCAGGTGCTTGAGCCCGTTGATGACCCCGACGGTGTCGTAGTGCACCGCGCCGCCCGGCTCGCAGACGAAGTCCGGCATCCGGTCCAGCACCGCCTTCAGCATCGTCTTGAACGTCGCGCGGGCGACGTTGGAGCCGATGCAGCGGTGCACGCCCAGGCCGAAGCTGGCGTGCCGGTTGCCCTTGCGGTCCAGCTGGATCTCGTGCGGGTTCTCGAAGACCTTCGCGTCGCGGTTGGCCATCGCCCACGACAGCCACAGCCGGTCGCCCTCGCGGAACTGGACGCCGTGGATCTCCTCGTCCTTGGCCACGGTGCGGCCGTCACCCGGGGCGGGTGTGTAGAAGCGCAGGAACTCCTCGGTGGCGCTGTCGCGCAGCTCCTCCCACTCGCGGATGAGCCGCTGCCGCTGGTCGGGGTTCTCGCTCAGCCACTCCAGCGCGTGCGCCGTCAGTGCCGTCGTCGTGTCGAACCCACCGCCGATGAGCAGGCCGACGGCACCCATGACGGCCATGTCGTCGGGGCTCGTGCCCCCGATGTCGGCCTTGATCAGGGCGTCGACCAGACCGGGGCGCGGGTTGGCGCGGATGTCGGCGATGTAGCCGAACGACCGCATGCCCATCTCCAGCTGCTTCTGCTGGATGATCTCTGCCTCGGGCGTGCCGGGCTTCGTGTAGACCGCGGCGTGGACGGGCTCCACGTAGGTCTCGTAGTCGTTCATCGGGAAGCCCAGCATCGCCATGGTCAGCACCGCCGGGACGATGTTGGCGAGGTCGTCGACGAAGTCGATCCGCCCGGTCTCGATCACCTCGTCCAGCGACGCCCGGGTGATCTCGTCGATGACCGGCTGCCAGCGGGCGACGGCCGCCGGGGACAGGTACGGGTTCAGCGCGTTGCGGTAGTGCCGCTGCGCCGGCGGGTCCATGCCGAGGAACATGCCGCCGAGCCGGCCGGGCGGGCCGTACTGCCGCTGGCGGACCTCCAGCGGCGGCGGCGGGATCGAGATGCCCGTGTACTTCTCGCCCCCGCGCTCGTTGTACGGGTCGTCGTCGTTGGACAGCACGTCGGCGCGCCGGGCGGTGTCGAACAGCTCCTGGTTGCCGGTCACGAACCAGTAGCCGCCGTGGGTGTCGTTCCACGCGATCGGCTTGCTGGCGTGGAGCTCGTCGGCCAGCCGCTCGAACTCGGTCCGGTACTGGTCGCCGTGCCGGTCGAGCTCGATGCGCAGCTCGCTGCGCTGGTCTCCGGTCCGGACGGTGTCGTCGACGGTCATGCGGGATCTCCCAGATGGTGGGGCTGGTGGGCGGTGGGGGGTGGCCGCGGTCGCTCCGGGACGACGGCCGGGCGGGGTCAGGAGAGGCGGGCGGCCTCGCGCCTGACGGTCACCGGCTCGGCGAGCCGCTGCTCGTCGACGACCGCCTGCAGGCGGGCGATGGTCTCGGCCAGGCCCGGGCCCCGGCGCTCGCCGGGGGTGAAGGTGGCCGGCAGGTGCTTCATGCCGTTGATGACGCCGACGGTGTCGTAGTGCACGGCGCCGGCCGGGTCGCAGACGAAGTCCGGCATCCGGTCGAGGACCGCCCGGAGCATGGTCTTGAACGTCGCGCGGGCGACGTTGGACCCGATGCAGCGGTGGATGCCGAGACCGAAGCTGGCGTGCCGGTTGCCCTTGCGGTCCAGCTTGATCTCGTGCGGGTCCTCGAAGACGGTCGCGTCCCGGTTGGCCATCGCCCAGGACAGCCACAGCCGCTCCCCCTCGCGGAACCGGGCCCCGTGGACCTCGGCGTCCTGGGTGACGGTGCGGCCGTCACCGGGGGCCGGGGTGTAGAAGCGCAGGAACTCCTCGGTGGCGCTGTCGCGCAGCTCCTCCCACTCGCGGATGAGCCGCTCGCGCTGGTCGGGGTGCTCCGACAGCCACTCCAGCGAGTGCGCCGTGAGCGCCGTCGTGGTGTCGAACCCGCCGCCGATGAGCAGGGACACCGCGCCGAACACGTCGCTGTCCTCGGTCCGGCGGCCGGTGATCTCCGCCTTGAGCAGGCCGTCGACCAGCCCGGGCCGCGGGTTGGCGCGGATGTCGGCGATGTACCCGTAGGTGCGCACCGCCATCTGGATGCTCTGCTCGATCACCCGGTCCATCTCGGGGGTGTTCGGCTTCGTGTAGACCTGCGCGTGGACCGGCTCGACGTAGACCTCGTAGTCGGCCATCGGGAAGCCGAGCATCGCCATGGTCAGCACCGCCGGCACGATGTTGGCCAGGTCGTCGACGAAGTCGATCCGGCCCGTCTCGATGACCTCGTCGAGGGCCGCGCGGGTGATCTCGTCCAGCACCGGCTGCCACCGCGCCACGGCCGCCGGGGACAGGTAGGGGTTCAGCGCGTTGCGGTAGTGCCGCTGCACCGGCGGGTCGAGCAGCAGGAAGTTCCCGCCCAGCGACCCGGGCGGGCCGGCCATCGCCTTGGCCGACTCGGGGTTCATCGACGGGATGCTGATGCCCCGGTAGCCCTTGCGCTCGCCGTGCGGGTCGTTGTCGTTGGAGAGCAGGTCCGCCCGGCGCGCCGTGTCGAACAGCTGCTGGTTCCCGGAGACGAACCAGTAGCCGCCGTCGGTGTCGTTCCAGGCGATCGGCGCCGTGGCGTGCAGGTCGTCGGACAGGTGCTCGAAGTCGGTGCGGTAGGCGTCCCCGTGCCGCTCCAGCCGGATGACCCGCGGTGCCCGCTCCTCGACCGGTGGTGCGCTCGCCTCGTCGACGCTCACGGCTGCTCCTCCGCTCTGTGCGTCCGGCCCCCTGCGGGCGCGGACCGCGCCGTCCCGTGACGGCGTTCACAGTTCGATGGAAGAGTATCGATCGAAACGTCAGGAGCAAAGCCTTGCCCCGCCCGCGCCGCGCGTCTCGTCCGGTGGCGCGCCATCCGGCGGGGCGGGGTCGTGGGGGCCGCGACCGCCTGGCAGGCTGGGGACCCACGGCCGACGGGAGGGGGGCGGGATGGACATCGCGTTCACCGTGACCCTGCCGGTCGACACCGACAGCGTGCCGTTCGTCCGGGGCCTGTGCCGCCAGGCGCTCGAGCACCTGGGCATCCAGCGGTCGGTGGTCGACGAGGTCACGCTCGCACTCACCGAGGCGTGCGCGAACGTCGTCCAGCACAGCGGCGGGAAGGCCCGCTACGAGGTCGGCGTCTCGATCGACGACCGGCGGTGCCGCATCACGGTGTGGGACGACGGCGAGGGACTCGACCCCGACGCGGCGCCGGCGACGAGCAATGGCCGGGCGCGGGCCGACGGCGGGACCGGCCTGCTCCTCATGCAGGCGCTGGTCGACACGCTCGACTTCCGGCACGACCCCGACGGCCGGCACCGGGTGACGCTGGAGAAGCAGCTGTCCCACCGGCCGTCCCTGCGCCTGCTCGACTGAGCGGCCGGGGGGCGCGTCAGCGCGCGGGCCGCACGCCGATCTCGTCGAGCTCGAGCTGCGCGGCCAGCCGCGCGGCGCGGGCGGCGGCGTCGCGGGCGGCCGGGTCCGTGCCGGCGGCGCGCCGGCAGAGGGCGGTGAGCTGGCGGACCGTGACGCGACGCCAGGCCAGACGCCTGCGCTCCGCGTCGATCCCGGTGGCGGTCCCGCCGGTCAGCAGCTGCTGCGTCGTCGTCACGCGGTCCTCCTCCGACCCGTCGCCCGTCGACGGGGTCGTCTCCGGACGAAGATAGATCAGGATCTTTCGAAACGTCCAGTCCTGTGGGCCTCGAGCAGCACGATCGCACCAGCGCCAGCGCCCGGTCCTGCGCCCGGTCCTCGGCCGCGGACTCGGCGTCCCGGCCGGGTCCGCACCCCGGGGTCCGCGCCCGGGCCCGCGGCCGGTCGGCCGCGGGCCCGGCGCTCAGCCGAGCGGCCGGCTGCGCGGCAGACCGAGCCGCCGCTCGGCCACGATCTCCCGCTGCACCTCGCTGGTGCCGCCGTAGATGGTGCTGACCGGGGCCTTGCGGAACGCCCACTCGACCGCGCCGTGCAGGGGGCCGGCGTCGCCGCGCAGCAGCGCCTGCTCCCCCAGCAGGTCGGCCAGCACCGCGGTCCGCCGCTGCTCGGCCTCGCTGGAGAACAGCTTCTGCATCGAGCCCTCGACACCGGGCATCCCGCCGGTCGAGGCGACCCAGCGGACCCTGAGGCCGAGCAGCCGCGACACCTCGTCGTCGATCGCCAGCCGGGCCAGCTGCTCGGCGACCGTGGGGTCGGCCAGCAGCGGCTCGCCGTCGGCGCCGGTCTCCCCCGCCGCCCAGGCGGCCACCTGCTCGACGAGGGTGGGGCCGCCCGGCGCGACGGCGGTGCCCCGCTCGTGCACGAGCGCGACCCGCATGACGCCCCAGCCGCCGTCGACGTCCCCGATCCGCATCGTGTCGGGCACGCGGACGTCGGAGTAGAAGGTGGCGTTGGTCCGCTGGCCGCCCAGGGTGTGCACCGGCTGCACCTCCACGCCGGGGGCGTCGAGCCGGGCCAGGAACAGCGTGAGCCCCTTGTGCTTGGGCACCTCGGTGTTCGTGCGGGCCAGCAGGAACACGTGCGTGGCCTCGTGCGCGGTGCTGGTGAACATCTTCGAGCCGTTCACCACCCACTCGTCGCCGTCGCGGACCGCGCGCATGCGGGCGGCGGCCACGTCGGATCCCGAGCCGGGCTCGGTGTAGCCCAGCACGATGACCACCTCGCCGCGCAGCGCGGCGGGCACGATCTCCTGCTTGGCCTCCTCGGTGGCCACCGCCAGGATCGTGCGGGTCACCATCTCGGTGGTGACCCAGCCGTCCATCCGCAGGCCGCGGGCGCCGATCTCCTGGAACACCGCCAGCGCGTAGCCCGGGTCGACATCGGTGCCGCCGTACTCGGCCGGCCAGCCGGCGCCCAGCAGCCCCTGCCGCCCCAGCAGGGCGTGCAGCTCGGGGTTGTGGTGCGTGCCGGTGGCGTGCTCCAGCTCCGCCCAGGCCGGGTCGACGTGCTCGTCGGCCCAGGCGGTGGCCGCCTCGCGGAACCCGGCCAGCGAGTCGTGCTCGGTGAAGTCCATCAGGCCACCGCCTCCCCGGGGGCCGGCGCGGTGAACAGGTCCGCGGCCAGGGCGCGCAGCTCGTGCCGCGGGGCGCCCAGGGCCAGCGGCCACGCCTTCGCGCGCCGGTAGTACAGCTGGACGTCGTACTCGAGCGTGTAGCCGTAGCCGCCGTGGAAGTGCAGGCTCGCCGCCGCCGTCTCCTGGGCCACCTCGGCGGCGAGGAGCAGCGCCATCCGCGCGAGCGCGGCCGCCCGGGCGTCCCCGGTGTCGCGGGCCCACGCCGCCTCGTGCACCAGCAGCTCCGCGCCGTCCCCGGCGGTGGCCACGTCGGCCAGCCGGTGCTGCACGGTCTGGAACCAGGCGATCGGGACGCCGAAGGCGTGCCGCTCCTTGACGTAGTCGACGCCGATCCGCAGGGCCTCCTGGCGCAGGCCCTCGAGCGCGGCGGCGGTGAGCAGCCGCCACAGCGACACGGCGTCGGCGTGCGCGCGCCGCGCCTCGTCCCCGGTGGCGAGCACCCGCCGCCGCGACCAGGTCGCCGTCGTCACCTCCGCCAGCGCCGCGGAACCGAGGTTGGGCAGCAAAGGGGCCGCCGTCCCCTCCGGGCGCGACAGCGCCACCAGCTCGTCGCCGTCGAGGGCCACGACCACGCCGGCGGCGGCCGCGCCCGGCACCGGGCCGCCCGACCCGCCCCGCAGCGGCCGCGGCGCGAGCGCCGGCACGACCGACCCCTCGCCGACCGCGGCCAGCAGCTCCCGCCCCTCCGCGGAGCCGGCGAGCAGGTGCGCCGCCGCCCACGCCCCGGGCAGCTCGACCGGGGCGACCCGGCGGCCGGCCTCGACGGCCACGACGACCAGGTCGGCGACGGTCGCGCCGCCCCCGCCGAGCTCCTCGGCCACACCCATGGTGGGGACGCCGGACTGCACGAGCACCCGCCACAGCGCGGCGTCGTGCCCGGTCCCCTCGGCGGCGCGGACCCGCTCCGGCGAGGCCTCCTTCGCGAACAGCTCGGCGACCGACTCCCGCAGGTCGGCCTGGTCCGCGGAGAGGGAGAGGTCCACCGTCAGGCCACCGTCGCGGGCTGGTTCGCGACGTCGAGCGCGGCGTCCGCGTCGGCGTCGGCCGGGTCGGGCTCCGCGGCGTCGGCCCTGGCGAACCGGAAGACGGTCACGTCCTCGCCCGGGACGTCCTCGAACACGATCCGCAGCGGCATCCCGACGTACAGCTCCTCCGGCGCGATGTCGACCGTGTTCCCCAGCACGATGCAGCCGCGCGGCTCCTCGGCCAGCTTGGCCAGCACCACCGCGTAGGGGACCTCGGCGTTGAACGCGCCCGGCCCGCGGTGGACGAGGCTGAAGCTCCACACGGTCGCGTCGCGGCTGACCGGCGTCCACGTCTGGTTCTCCGACAGGCAGGAGCGGCAGGCCGGATAGGGCACCCAGTTGTAGTGGCCGCAGTCGTCGCACCTCGGCACGCGGAACTCCCCGGCCGCCAGCCCCTCCCAGAAGGGCTCGTTGCGGGGTTCGATCTGCGGCAGGGGCTTGAGGTAGGTCATCGTCGCTCTCCTCGCGGGGCGGGGCTGGTCGGTCGGGTCTGCGGGCGGCGGGAGCCGGTCACTCGGTGGCCATGACGAGGACGCCGGCCATGCCGTGCACCGCCCAGCCCTGCTGCAGCGAGACGCCGAGCCTCGCGTTCTCCACCTGCCGCTCGCCGCACTCACCTCGCAGCTGGCGGACCACCTCGATCGTGTGCATGCCCGCCGGGTCGCCGGCGTGGCTGTTGGAGAGCAGGCCGCCGTCGGTGTTGGTCGGCATCTTGCCGCCGAGCGAGCAGTGCCCCTCCTTGACGAAGTCCGCCCCCTCGCCGAGCTTGCAGAAGCCCATCTCCTCCAGGTCGCGGATCGTGGTGATGGTGAAGCAGTCGTAGAGACCGGCCACGTCGACGTCGTCGTGCTGGATGCCGGCGATGCCGAAGGCCCGCTCGGTGGCCCGGCGCACCGCCTTGCCCTCCTCGGGGAACCACGGGTCGTTGATCGTCACGTAGAAGTCCGTGTAGGTGGACTCGGCTCCACCGAGGACGAGGACCGGCTTCTTCCTCCCCGACCGGGCCCGCTCGATCGAGGTCAGGACGATCGCGTAGCCGCCGTCGTTGTCCAGCGAGCAGTCGAGCAGGTTCAGCGGCTCGCATATCGGCCGGCTGTCCAGGACGTCCTCGACGGTGATGTCGCCCTTGCGGCCCATGATCGAGTCCGGGTTGAGCGTGGCGTGGTGCCGGGTGAAGACGGCGACCTCGGCCAGGTCGGCGTGCGTGACGCCGAACTCGTGCATGTACCGCTGCGCCCACAGCGCGTACCACGTCGTCATGTAGGCGCCGGCCTGCGAGAAGCTCCAGTCCGGCACGCGCGGGGCGCGGTCGGGGGTGGCGGTGCCGCGCGGGCCGACCAGGGACCCGGCCTTGCCGTAGAAGAGGACGACGACCTCGCACATGCCGTTCTCGATGGCCAGCGCGGCCTTGGCCAGCGCGCCGGAGGCGCCACCGGTCTCCATCAGCCCGAGCGGGCGCTCCCCGAGCTGGTTGGCCCAGAACTGGTGCGCGGTGGTGCCCGGCAGGTGGTCGGACATGCTCATCGGGATGATCCCGTCGACCTCCTCGATCGGGATCCCCGCGTCGTCGAGCGCGCCCTTGATGGCCTCCAGCTGCAGGGAGAACGAGGTGCGGTCGGGCAGCTTGCCCTGCTTGGTCGTGTAGACGCCGGCGATGGCCGCCTGCCTGGCTCGGGGCACGGTTCCCTCTCGATCCCCACCCTCGCGGGCAGCTCAGATGAGACACTTTGTACCGCTTCTGTATCGCACGTCTCGCTGCCTCGGCAAGGCTCCACGCGGATCCGCCGGGCACGCGGGCACGGCGGCCCGACCGGTGCGGCCCCGACGGCCGGCCGACCACCGCGAGTCAGGAGGCCGGCAGCCGCCGCCGGGACACGGAGCGCCCGGCACGGCCCCGCCCGGCACGGCCCCGCCCGGGTCGGTTCCGTCGTCACGGCACCGGGCACGACCGCCACGCGGTCCCGCACGGGCCGGCGGCGGGGAGGCCGGGGGTCGACCGCCTCCCGGCTCCCCCCGTCCGGGGCCCCGGGCCGCTCGGAGGACCCGTACGGGACCCGGCGCCGGGGACGTGCCGGTCAGGCGATGCCGATGGAGATGACCGGCTGCGCCTCGGGCCGCAGCCAGCGCACCAGGGTCACCAGCGAGGTGCGGTCGATCGCGACGCAGCCGGCGGTGGGGGCGTTGTTCGTGATGTGCAGGAAGAAGGCCGACCCGGCGCCGGGGACGCCCGGGCGGTTGTAGTCGAGGACCACCGCGTGGTCGTAGACCAGCCCCGCCGCGGCGAGGTTCTCCGAGGCGCGCTCGTCGAACGGGCAGGTCCCCCGGGCGCACTGCGCGTACTCGTTGTAGCGCGGGCTGCGCACGTCGCTGATCCACCAGTCGTCACCGTCGACGTGCCGGTAGGGCAGCGCCGTGCCGGGGTTCGCCAGCCGGCCGAAGGCCTCGGTCATCGTCCAGGTGCCCTGCGGCGTGCGGGTCGAGCTCTCGCTGGCCGCGCCGATGCCGGCCGCGCCGAGGCGGGCCTGGGTCGTCAGCACCTGCGCCCAGGTGCCCCCGCGCAGCTCCCACGCGGTCAGCGTCCCGGTCGTGGCGCCCGGGGCGGCGGTCACCGTGACCGCCTGCGTGCCCGGCGGGCGGACGCCGAGGGGCAGGATGCCGCCGCCGGCCCGCGGCGCGCCGGTCACGACGGCGCCGGCGCCGGGCGTCCAGGTGATGGAGCCGTACTGGAAGTCCTGGGCGCGGCCGCCGGGGACCGAGTACTCGTCGGAGACGGGGAAGCCCAGCGCGCTGTTCTCCCACCCGAGCTGCCTCCAGCGCTCGCGGATCGCGCCGTGGACCGCGTGCGCGCCGGAGCGGGACGACCAGTAGATCGAGCCGCGCTCGAAGTGAGACGCGATGCCCTGGCGATTGGGCGTGACCTGTTCGCCGGTGACCGGGAAGCCGAGCAGCCCTCGCTCCCAGCCGAGCTGCGCCCACCGGTCACGGATCACACCCAGGACGGCGTGCGCGCCCGTGGTCGGCGACCAGTAGATCGAGCCGGTCTCGAAGTGGTTGTAGCGTCCGCGCCCGCCGGGTGTGGACCTCTCGTCGGTACGGGGGAAGCCGAGCAGCCCGTCCTCCCACCCGAGGCGGCCCCACTCGTCCCGGATGGCGCCGACCACCGCGTGCGCACCGGTGTCGCGTGACCAGTAGACGGAACCTGCCTCGAAGACGGTGAAACTGCCTGGGCGGTGGGGTGTGGCCCGGTCACTGGTGACCGGGAACCCCAGCGGCCCTCGCTCCCAGCCGAGCTGCGCCCACCGGTCACGGATCGCACCGAGGACGGAGTGCGCACCCGTGGTCGGGGACCAGTAGATCGAGCCGGTCTCGAAGTGGTTGTAGCGTCCGCGCCCGCCGGGTGTGGACCTCTCGCCGGTGACCGGGTAGCCGTGCACCCCCGCAGGACCGCCGGAGGCGCGGTAGCGCTCGAGGATCGCACCGACGACGTCGTGGCTGCCCGTCGCCGGCGAGCTGTAGACCTGGGCCGCGGCGACCGGCAGGCCGGTGCCGAGCAGCACGGTGGCGAGGACGCCGACGAGCAGGGCGCGCACGCGTCGCAGGCGGCGGCGGGCGGGCAGGGTCGGGCGCGGGTCCCCGGTCACGGCCGGGACGCTACGGGCGGGACGGACCGGTCCGGTCGCGCTCGGGAGGTGTCCGGGACGGGTGGGACGGCGGGTGCGGATGAGCCGTCCGGACGGGCGCGGGAGCAGGACGGCGGTCGTCGGTCACGAGCGTCCCCGCGGCCGTGCGCCACCTCCGCCGGGGGTGGGGACCCGTCGTCCGCGCACCCCCCTGTCGACGCACGCCTCTCGTGCCGGAGGCGGCCAACGGGCACAGTGACGGGTGTGCGGCACTTCCCCTACCGGGAGATCCGGTCGGCGCGCTTTCCGCTCGGCCTCCCCGACAGGTGCGACGACACGGTGTTCGAGGCGTTCGCCGACGCCTGGCTCCTGATCGAGCACACGGAGGACGGCCCCTCCGAGGTGGGGCTGGCCGAGGACTACGCGTCGGCCCGAGCGTGGCTCGACGAGGGGAGCGCCGGCCACTGAGCCGCCTCGCTGAGCCGCCTCGGGAGCCGGCTCGGCAGCGGCCGGCAGCAGGCTCACGGTCCGGCGCCCGCGGGAGGCCCGGCAGCATGTGTTGCAGCACCTCGACCGCCAGGTGCACGAGGTCGCGCGCGTCCCGGCAGTGCGACAGGTACGCCCGGGCGACCTGCAGGAGCGTGCGCGCCGTCCCGTCGGCGACCGGCGGGGCGCCCGCGTACCCGCTCCGGTGCACACTGCTCGACGCCGCTCGGCCGACGGCCGCGGCGAGCGAGGAGGACACCGACCGTGCGGATCACCGGGCTCGGCCACGCCGGCCTGCGCATCGACACGGCCGCCGGCAGCGTGCTGGTCGACCCGTGGACCACGCCCGCGTACCTGGGCGCGTGGACGCCGTTCCCGGACAACGCCGGCCTCGACTGGGCCCGGCTGGCGGCGGTCGACGTCCTGTTCGTCTCCTCCGTGGCGCCCGACCGCCTCGACGCCGACCTCCTGGCCGGGCACGTGCCCCGGGACGTCGCCGTGCTGCTGCCCGACCTGCCGACGGCGGAGCTCCGCGACCGCCTGACCGCCCTCGGCTTCACCCGCTTCGTCGAGACCCGCTCCGGCGAGGTCACGGCGCTCGGCGGCCTGCGCCTGGCCGTCTCCACGCTGACCCGGCCGACCGACGGCCCCTCGGGGCAGGCCGTGCTGTGGCTGTCGGACGGCGCGGCCACGCTCGTGCACCAGGGCAGCGCGCACGACGACGGCCTGGAGCCGCTCACCGGGCTCGGGCCGGTCGACGTGCACCTGCTCCAGGTGGTCCCGGCCGGCTGGTCCCCGATGGCCTACGACCTGCCCGAGCAGGCGAAGCGGACCATCGCCGAGGACCTGCGCGCCCGCGCCTTCCTCGCCGCCCGGCGCTCGGTGAGCGCCCTGGGCGCCGCGTACGTCGTCCCGGTCGGCGGGCCGCCGGCGTTCCTGGACGACGACCTGGCGCACCTCAACCGGCTCGGCGCCGACAGCGGCAGCGCGTACGCCGACCCGACCGGCTTCCGCGACTGGATGGCCGAGCGCGGCTACGACACCGTGCGGCTGCTGCTGCCCGGCTCCGTCGCCGACCCGGGCGAGCCCGGGATGCCGGTCACCCACGCCCTGCCCGACGGCGAGGCGGTGTACGCGGACAAGGCGGCGCACCTGGCGGCGGCCCGGGAGCGCCGGCCGGCCTGGACTCCCCCGCCGGCCCGCGACCTCGACCTCCTCGGCGAGCTGCGGGCGTGGTTCGAGCCGCTGCTCGCCCGGGCGCCCGGGGTCGCCGACGGCATCGGGGCCGGGGTGCGGCTGGTGGGTGCCGACGCCGTCCGCGGGGACGTCGACCTGCTGCTCGACTTCCCCGCCCGCACCGTCCGCCCCCACGACGGCACCGGGGTGCGCCACGAGCTGACCGTCGACCGGGCGGTGCTCGAGCACCTGGTCGCCGTCCGGGAGCCGGACTGGGTGCACAGCCTCTTCCTGTCCGGCCGGTTCTCCGCCCGCCGCAGCGGCCGGGAGAACGAGCTGGTCTTCCTCTTCCTGGGCAACCTCGACCCCGTCCGGCTCGACCGGCTCGAGGCCTGGCTGACCCGCCGGCACGCCGGCGGGGAGGACGTCGTCGTGGACGGCTGGTCGTTCCAGCGGCTGTGCCCGCACCAGCAGGCCGACCTGACCGCCGTCGGGACGGTCGAGGACGGCGTGCTCACCTGCGGCGTCCACGGCTGGCGGTGGCGGCTGTCGGACGGCGCCTGCCTCACCGTGCGCGGGATGGACATCCGCTCCGGCGCGGCCGCCCCGGCCGGGACCTGACGCCGGCCGGCGGTGGCCGTGTCCCGGACGCCGGCTGCCTGCCACGATGGCGCCGACCGCGCCCCGCCCGCCGAGGAGGTACCGATGGCCGCCGGCCGCACCGGTCCCTCCGGCTTCTACGACCTCGCGCAGCGGCACCCCGGCCGGCGCGCGCTGGTCGCCCCCGACGGGCGGGAGCTCACCTACGGGGAGCTCGCCGCCCGGGTCCACGCGATCGCGCACCACCTGCGCGCGCTGGGGCTGGGCGAGGGGGACGCCGTCGCGGCCGTCGTGCACAACGGCCCGGAGTACGTGGAGCTGGTGCTGGCCACCGGCCAGGTCGGGATGCACCTCGTGCCCGTCGACTGGCACCTGGCCCCGCCGGAGGCCGCGTTCGTCGTGGCCGACTGCCGCGCGCGCGTGCTGGTGGCCGACGCCGCGCACGCGCCGACGCTGCCGCCCGGGGCGCTGCCCGCGCACCGGTTCGCGGTCGGCGGCGCCGTCCCCGGGTGGCGGCCCTACGCGGAGCTGGGCGCCGGCCAGCCCACCACGCCCCCGGAGGACCGCCGCGCCGGCACGGTGATGGGCTACACCTCCGGGACGACCGGCCGGCCGAAGGGCGTGCGGCGCGCGCTGCCCGGCGTGCCGCCGGAGGCCGTGCCCTTCCGCGGCCAGGCCCTGCTGCTGGGCTACGGGGCCCGCCCCGGCGAGGGCGTGCACCTGGTTCGCTCGCCGCTCTACCACGCCGCGCCGGGCACGCACGCGCTCGGCTTCCTGCACCTGGGGCACACCGTGGTGGTCGAGGCGTCGTTCGACGCCGAGCGGTTCCTGGCCGACGTCGAGGCGCACCGGGTCACCAGCACCCACGTGGTGCCGACGCACCTCCACCGGCTGCTCGCCCTGCCCGAGGCGACCCGCCGCCGGTACGACACGTCCAGCCTGCGGATCGTCGCCCACGCCGGCGCGCCCTGCCCGGTCCCGGTCAAGCGCCGCATGCTCGAGGAGTGGGGGCCGGTGCTCTGGGAGTACCTGGGCTCGACCGAGGGCGTCGTGACGCTGGTGTCCCCGCAGGAGTGGGCGGCGCGGCCGGGCACGGTGGGGCGGCCGCTGCCCGGCACCGTCGTCCGGGTCCTCCGGGACGACGGCACCGAGGCCGCTCCCGGCGAGCCCGGCACCATCTACTCCGGCGTCGAGGGCGCGCCCCCGGCGTTCGAGTACCTCGGCGACCCGGAGAAGACGGCCGCCGGCCGCCGGGGCGACCTCTTCACCGCCGGCGACACCGGCTACGTCGACGACGACGGCTACGTGTTCCTGCTCGACCGGCGCACCGACCTGGTCGTCACCGGCGGGGTGAACGTCTACCCGGCCGAGGTCGAGCAGCACCTGCTCACCCACCCGGCCGTCCACGACGCCGCCGTCGTCGGCGTGCCCGACCCCGAGTGGGGGCAGTCGGTGCTCGCCGTCGTCCAGCCGGCGGCCGGTGCGCCGGGCGAGGACGAGCTGCGCGCGCAGCTCGACGCCCACTGTCGCGACGGGCTCGCCGCCTACAAGCGGCCCCGCCGGATCGAGGTCGTCGCCGGGCTCCCCCGCACCGAGACCGGCAAGCTGCAGCGCCGCCGGGTCCGCGACCTGTACGTACCCGCGTCGTGACCGGCGGCAGCGGAGCCGCCGGCACGTCCCGTCCGCGAGGAGGACACGGAGTGGAGCAGTTCTGCGAGGGCCGGGTGGCCGTCGTCACCGGAGCCGGGCGCGGCCTCGGCCGGTCGCACGCCCTGGAGCTGGCCCGGCGCGGCGCCCGTGTCGTGGTCAACGACCTGGGCGGCGGTCCCGACGGCACCGGGGCCGACCCGGCCGTGGCCGAGGCGGTGGCCGCGGAGATCCGCGCGGCCGGTGGCGAGGCCGTGGCCAGCCCGCACGACGTCGCCGACTCCGACGGCGCCCGCGACCTGGTGCAGCTGGCCCTCGACACGTTCGGCCGGCTCGACGTCCTGGTCGCCAACGCCGGCATCCTGCGCGACCGCACGCTGGCCGGGATGAGCGACGAGGACTGGGACACCGTCGTGCGCGTGCACCTGCGCGGCACCTTCGCGCCCTCCCGGGCCGCCGCGGCGCACTGGCGCGACCGCGCCAAGTCCACCGGCGCCGGGGTCGACGGCCGGCTGGTCTGCACCACCTCGCCGGTCGGGCTCTACGGCAACTTCGGGCAGACCAACTACATCGCCGCCAAGGGCGGCATCGCCTCGTTCACCCTCGGCGCCGCGCAGGAGCTGGCCCGCTACGGCGTCACGGTCAACACGATCGCGCCCACGGCGGCCACCCGGCTGACCGCGGGCCTGATGTCCGAGGAGGTGGCCGCGCAGTTCGACCCCGCCTTCGTCTCCCCGCTCGTGGCCTGGCTCGCCGGCCCGGGCGGCGCCTCGGTGACCGGCCGGGTGTTCGACCTCCGCGGCAACCGGCTGGCGCTGGTCGAGTCGTGGCGGATCGGCGCGGAGGTGCTGCGCGACGAGCCCTGGGACGCCGCGGCGCTGGACGACGTCGTCTCCGGGCTGGTCGGGAAGGCCGCGCCCAACCCCGACCTCAGCGGCTACGTGCAGCCGGGAGGGAACTGAGGTGCCGCTGAACCTGGACGCCGTCGGCCAGGAGTGGGACGCCGGCACGAGCACCTGGACCTCGAAGGACGCCCTGCTCTACGCGCTCGGCGTCGGCGCCGGGGCCCCCGACCCCCTCGCGGAGCTGGAGTTCACCACCGAGAACTCCCACGGCGTGACGCAGCACGTGCTGCCCACCTTCGCCGTCGTGGCCGGGGGCTGGACCGGGACCGGCGAGGCCGGGCCGTCGCTGGGCGACTTCCCGATCCAGGCGGTCCTGCACGCCGAGCAGTCGATCACCCTGCACGGCGAGCTCCCGGCCGAGGGCAGCGTCCGGCTCACCTCGACCGTCGCCGGCGTGTACGACAAGGGCCGCGACGCGCTGGTCGTCACCCGGAGCCGCGCGGCGGACGCCGCCACCGGCGCCCCGCTGTACGAGACGTCGGCGACGATCTTCGTGCGCGGCGAGGGCGGCTTCGGCGGCGACCGCGGGCCCAGCACCCCGTGGACGGTCCCCGACCGGCCGGCCGACTCCGTGGTCACCTACCCGACCCGCACCGACCAGGCGCTGCTCTACCGGCTCTCCGGCGACCACAACCCGCTGCACTCCGACCCGTGGCTGGCCCGCCAGGCCGGCTTCGACCGGCCGATCCTGCACGGGCTGTGCACCTACGGGTTCACCGGCCGGGCGCTGCTGCACACGGTGTGCGGCTCCGACCCCGCCCGCTTCGGCGGCATGTCGGCCCGCTTCTCCGCGCCGGTGTTCCCGGGGCAGGAGCTGGCCGTGCACATGTGGGACGACGGCGACGGGTGGCTGTTCCAGACCCGGGTGGGCGACACCGTCGTCCTCGACCGCGGCCGGCTCACCACCGCGGGCGGGGCGGCCTGATGGCCCGCGTCGGCATCGTCGGCACCGGGGCGATGGGCCGCCCGGTCGTGGACCGGCTGCTGGCCGCCGGCCACGCGGTGGCGGCCCACGCCCGCCGGCCCGAGGCCGCCGAGGAGCTGCGCGCCGCCGGGGTCGAGGTCGTGGCCGACGTGGCCGGGCTGGGCCGGGACCGGGACGTCGTCCTCGTCTACGTCTACAGCGACGAGCAGGCGCGGGAGGTGACCCTCGGCAGCGGGCTGCTCGACACGCTGGCACCCGAGGCGCTGGTCGTCGTCCACACCACCGGCAGCCCGGAGACGGTCCGGGCGATCGCCGAGCGGCACCCCGCGGTGGTCGACGCCGCGGCCAGCGGCGGGCCGGCGCAGGTCGCCGCCGGCACGCTCACGGTGTTCCTGGGTGGCGAGCCGGAGCACGTCGAGCGGTTCCGCCCGGTCCTCGAGGCCTACGCGGCGCACGCGGTGCACTTCGGCCCGCTCGGCTCCGGGCAGCTGGTGAAGCTGATCAACAACCTGCTGTTCGGCGCGCACGTCCAGCTGGCGGTGGAGGCGGCGCGGATCGCCGGGTCGTGGGGCCTGGACGTCGGGCTGCTGGCGCGGACCCTGCACACCGGGAGCGGGCAGAGCTACGCCCTCGACCTGGTGGCCGCGACGGGCTCGGCCGAGGCGCTGATGCAGGGCGCCGGGCCGTACGTGCGCAAGGACGTCCGCGTGGCCGACCAGGTGGCCGCGGGCCTCGGCGTCTCCCTCGGGACGATCGCCGCGGCCACCCGCCCCCTGCTCGAGTCCTGAGGCGGCCCGCTCACGCGCCGAGCACCGCCCAGCCACCGGCCGGCAGCCGCACCCGGTCGCCGTCCAGCCGGGCCTCGCCGGCCAGGACCGTGCGGGCGCCGGGCGCCCGCAGCGTTCCCGGCTGCGCAGCGGTGGAGAGGGCGACGACCAGCCGGCCGCTGTCGCCCGACGACGCGTAGACCAGCGTCTCGTTGGCCACGTCGAGCACCTCGGTGCGCGCGCGGTGCAGCCACGGGTGGCGGCGGCGTAGACCGAGCAGCTCCTGGTGGCGGGCGAAGGTGGGCAGCCCGAGCGGGGAGAGCCCGGCCGGGGTGGCCGGGAACGGCGGGCGGACGGCGTCGTCCCCGCCCGCCCTGTCCTCCTTGACGCCGCGGAAGGCGTGCTCGTCGCCGGCGTAGACGGCCGGGGTGCCGGCGACGGTGGCGAGCACGACGAGGGCGTGGTCGAGGTGCGCCGGGTCCGTGAGCCGGCTGGCGATGCGGGTGACGTCGTGGTTGCCGAGGAACGTGTACGGGACGAACCGCTCCGCGAACCCGTCGTGCCGGCGCAGCGCGTGTGCCAGCTCGTGCAGGTTGGCGTCGTTGAACGAGCTCCAGACGGCCTTCCACAGCTCGTACTGGGTGACCGAGTCCAGCCGGCTCTCGGCGACGAAGCGCGGGTAGTCGCCGTGGATGACCTCGCCCATGAGGTAGGCGCCGGGGTGCCGGTCGCGCACCCGCGGGGCGACCTGCGCCCAGAACGACGGAGGGACGGCGTAGGCGGCGTCCAGCCGCCACCCCGAGGCCCCGCGGTCGAGCCAGTGGCACATCACGTCGGCGACGTGGTCGACGACCGCCGGGCTGCCGTGGTCCAGGGCCACGAGGGAGGAGTGGCCCTCGAAGTCGTCGTAGCCGGGCTCGACGCCGGGCCGCCACGCCTCCGGACCGCCCGGCCAGCGGAGCCGGAACCAGGAGGCGGTGGGCGCCGACGGGCCCTGCTCGAGCACCGCGCGGAACGCCGGGTGGCCGCGGCCGACGTGGTTGAAGACGCCGTCCAGCAGCACCCGGATGCCGCGCTCGGCGGCGGCGGCGAACAGGGCGTCGAGGTCGGCGTCGTCCCCGAGCCGCGGGTCGACCCGCAGGTGGTCGGTGGTGTCGTAGCCGTGCGTCTGGGACTCGAAGACCGGGCCGAGCGCGAGGCCGTTGGCGCCCAGCTGCGTGACGTGGTCGAGCCAGGCGGTCAGGTGCCCCAGCCGGTGGACGACGGGTGCACCCGGGTCGCGCTCGCGCTCGGCGCCGACGAAACCCAGCGGGTAGACGTGCCACCAGATGACGTGCTCGACCCACTCCGGTTCCCTGCCCACACCTCCCACCCTGGCATCCGGGTGCCGGGCCGCGCCTCCGGGTAATGCGGTCGCGCCCGAGCCTGCGGCCGCGTTCACTGCTCCTCCTGCCCGGGCGGCCGTCCGGAGCAGCAGCGAAGAGAGAGGACGATGGAGAAGATCAACGACCGGCTGCTCAACTGGGCCTCGATCCTCGAGGACAGCACCCGCGAGCAGGCCGAGCGCACCGCGGCGATGCCGTTCATCCACCCGCACCTGGCCCTGATGCCCGACGCCCACCTGGGCAAGGGCGCGACCGTCGGCTCGGTGATCCCGACCGACCGGGCGATCATCCCGGCGGCCGTCGGGGTCGACATCGGCTGCGGGATGATGGCCGTGCGGACCCAGTTCGGCGCCGGCGACCTGCGCGGCGACCTCGCCGTCCTGCACGGGTGGATCTCGCGGGCGATCCCGCTGTCGGCCGGCCGCTACAACAAGCGGCTCACCGACACCGCTGCGCCGCGGGTCGAGGAGCTGCGGGCCATGCCCGGCGCCGGTCAGGCCGACGCCGCCGCGCCGAACTGGCCGCTGCAGCTGGGCTCGCTGGGCTCGGGCAACCACTTCATCGAGGTGTCGCTCGACGAGGCCGACCGGGTCTGGCTGTTCCTGCACTCCGGCTCGCGCGGGGTCGGCAACAAGCTGGCGTCCAAGCACATCGCCATCGCCCAGGCCCGCTGCCGCGACCTCGGCATCGAGCTGGCCGACCGCGACCTCGCGTTTCTGGAGGAGGGGACGCCGGAGTTCGACCGGTACGTCGAGGCGCTGCGGTGGGCACAGCGGTTCGCCTTCCTCAACCGCGAGGAGATGATGGACCGCGTCGTCGACCAGCTCGGCCGGTACCTGAAGACGGACGTCGAGCGGCTCGAGACGGTCAACTGCCACCACAACTACACCGAGCGCGAGGAGCACTACGGCCGCGAGGTGTGGCTGTCGCGCAAGGGCGCGATCTCCGCGCGTGAGGGGCAGTGGGGGCTGATCCCGGGCTCGATGGGGACGGCGTCCTACGTCGTCGTCGGCCGGGGCAACCGGGAGTCGCTGTGCTCGTCGCCGCACGGGGCGGGGCGCAGCCACTCGCGCAACGCCGCGCGGCGGCTGTTCACCCGGGCGGACCTGGAGAAGCGGATGGCCGGCATCGCCTGGGGCCACTCCGACGCGTTCCTCGACGAGCACCCCGACGCGTACAAGCCGATCGACCGGATCATGGAGGACGCCGCCGACCTGGTGGAGATCCGGCACACGCTGCGGCAGATCGTCAACGTCAAGGGCGACTGACCGCCGCGGCCCCGGCAGGTCCCCTCCGCGGAGCTCGTGCTCTGCCCGCTCCTGCGGGCAGAGCACGAGCGCCGCGGGACACCCTCAGGCGGCGAAGCGGGAGAGCTGGTCGAGGACCTCGCCGGTCCGGCCGTAGGCCTCGGCGAAGCGGAGGAACCGCACCCGCTCGACCAGCACCTCGTCGGCGTCGGGCCGCTCGGCCAGCAGAGCCATCACCTCGTCGAGGTAGGCCTCCAGCGGCATGGCGTGCGAGGAGTCGCGCTGGCCCATGAGGTCGGTCCGCACCGCCGGCGGCACCAGCTCGGTGACCTGCACGGGCGTCCCGGCGAGCTGCACCCGCAGCGCCTGCGTGTACGAGTGCACCGCCGCCTTGGTCGCGCTGTAGGTCGGCGTGAGCGGCATCGGCACGAAGCCCAGCCCGGACGACACGGTCATCACCGTGGCCCGCGGCCGGCGCAGCAGGGCGGGCAGGAAGGCGTCGATGCTGCGGATGGTGCCGAGCAGGTTGGTGTCGACCGTCCGCTGGGCGACGTCGAGGTGGGCGGGGTCGGTCAGGTCCTCGGGCAGCATGATCCCGGCGGTCGTGATCACGGCGTCGAGGTCCGGGTACGCGGCGGTGACGGCCGCGGTCGCGGCGGCGATCGACGCCGGGTCGGTGACGTCGAGCTCCTGGGTGCCGATGCCGGGGTGCTCCTCGGTGATGCGGGCGAGCACGTCGGTGCGCCGTCCGCCGACGACGACGGTGCTGCCCGCCTCCGCCAGCCGCTGCGCGAGGCCGAGCCCGATGCCGGAGGTGCCGCCGGTGACGAAGACCGTGCTGGTGCTGATGTCCATGACCTGACCCTGCGGCGGCGTCCGGCGCGGTGGCAGAGAGCGTTCATCAGGGGATCGGCGGTCCCTGGATGAGCCCCGTGCCGCCGGAGAGGATGGCGGCGTGGACCGAGCGGAGCTGGCCGACTTCCTGCGCACCCGCCGCGAGCGGCTGCGGCCGGACGACGTCGGCCTCCCTCAGGGGGTGCGCCGGCGCACCGCGGGCCTGCGCCGGGAGGAGGTCGCGGCGCTGGCCACCATGTCGACCGACTACTACACGCGGCTGGAGCAGCAGCGCGGCCCGCAGCCGTCGGAGCAGATGCTCGGCGCGCTGGCCCGCGCGCTGCGGCTGACGCTGGACGAGCGCGACCACCTCTTCCGGCTGGCCGGGCACAACGCGCCGCTGCGGGTGCGGCCGGCCGAGCACGTCGCCCCGGCGCTGCAGCGGGTGTTCGACCGGCTGGCCGACACCCCGGCGCTGGTGCTGTCCGACCTGGCCGAGACGCTGCTGCAGAACCGGCTGGCCACCGCGCTGCTGGGCGACGAGACCCGCCACACCGGCCTGGCCCGCAGCGCCCACTACCGCTGGTTCACCGACCCGGCCGACCGGCGCCGCTACCCCGAGGCCGACCACGAGCGGCAGAGCCGGCTGCAGGCCGCCGGGCTCCGCGCGGCCCTGACCGGCGGGGCGTCGCAGGCGCGGGCCGCGGAGATCGTCCGCCGGCTGCGCGCGGGAAGCCCCGAGTTCGCGGCGATCTGGGACCGGCACGACGTCGGCCGGCGCTTCGAGGACGCCAAGACGATCGTGCACCCCGAGCTCGGCCCGATCGACGTCGACTGCCAGGCGCTGTTCACCGAGGACCAGGGCCAGGTGCTGCTGGTGCTGACCGCGGCCCCGGGGACCGAGGCCGCGGACAAGCTCCAGCTGCTGTCGGTCATCGGCGAGCAGCAGTTCTCCGCCTGACCGGAGCCGCCCTACGGTGGGCGGGTGCCCGAGCCGCTGCACGACCTGCCGTGCATCGACGAGCACGCCGTGCGGGTCGCCGCGTCGCCCGCGGCCGCCTGGCTGGCAGTGCTGGACGCGCTGCACGGCACCTTCGCCGGGCCGGCCGCCCGGTCCGCGGCCCGCCTCCTCGGCTGCGAGCCGGCGACGACGTCCGGATGGGACCGGCCGGGGCCCGGCGCCACCGTCCCCGGCTTCCGCGTCATCACCGCCGAGGAGCCGCGGCTGCTGGTGGTCGCCGGCCGGCACCGGTTCTCCCGCTACGGCATCGTCGTCCGCCTCGAGCCGGCGGACGGCGGGACGGACGTGCGGCTGGAGAGCCGGGCGGCGTTCCCCGGCCCGCACGGGGCGCTGTACCGGCTGGCCGTCGTCGGCACCGGCGGGCACGTCGTGGCGGTGAGACGGCTGCTCACCAGCGTGCGGGAGGCCGCGGAGGCGGCGCGGACCTAGGGTCCGCGGCATGGCGGATCACGAGCTGCGGACGGTCCTGACGGGCGGCGGGTTCTTCGAGGGCCCGCGCTGGCACGACGGCACCTGGTGGGTGTCGGACTTCTACCGGCACACGGTCAGCCGGGTGACGGCCGACGGCGAGGAGACGGTGCTGTTCGAGGTGGAGCACCAGCCCTCCGGGCTGGGCTGGCTGCCGGACGGGTCGCTCGTCGTCGTCTCCATGAAGGACCACCGCCTGCTCCGCTGGGCCGACGGCGAGCTGAGCACGTACGCCGACCTGACCGAGCACTGCGGCGGGCACCTCAACGACCTGGTCGTCGACGCGCAGGGGCGGGTCTACGTGGGCGACTTCGGGTTCGACCTGATGGCCGGCGGCGACGCGCGCACCACCACGCTCAAGCGGGTCGACCCCGACGGCTCGGTGCACGTGGTCGCCGACGGGCTGCTGTTCCCCAACGGCGCGGTCATCACCCCGGACGGCAGCACCCTCGTGGTCGGCGAGACGCTGGCCAACCGCTACACCGCCTTCGACCTCGGCGAGGACGGCGCGCTGACCAACCGGCGGGTGTGGGCGTCGCTGGGCCCGGAGGTGTCGCTGGGCTCCACCGAGGAGGTGCTCGGCCAGGTCGCGGTCGCCCCGGACGGCTGCGCGCTCGACGCCGAGGGCCACATCTGGTCGGCCGACGCGGTCGGCGGCCGGGTCGCCCGGATCTCCCCGACCGGGTCCATCGTCGAGTCGGTGCCCGCGCCGGAGGGCCTCGGCGTGTACGCCTGCATGCTCGGCGGCGACGACGGCCGGACGCTGCTCATGTGCTGCGCGCCGGACTTCTACGAGGCCGCCCGGGCACCGGTGCGCGAGGCCGTGCTGCTGGCGACGGAGGTGGGCGTGGCCCACGCCGGACGGCCGTGAGGCGCGCGCCACACGTGTGACGCATCCCCCGCCCGACCGGGTCCTTGGACCCGGTCGGGTGGACTCGCGCGTCCCTAGCGTCGGCGGCACCGACGAAGACGGAGGCGCCGTGACCGCTGTCCAGCACCCACCGACGCACACGCCCACCCCGACCCCACCCGTCCGGACCGGACCCGTCGACGCCCGCCCCCGTGGGGCCGCGGCCGGTCTCGCCGGCACCCGCGCGGTGGCCGGCGAGACCGTGCGGCTGAGCCGCGAGCTCGCCGCCATCACCCTCGGCCTCGAGCGCGAGCTCGCCGACCGGCCGGCCCCCGACGAGCGCTTCGCCGACCCGGCCTGGCGCGACCACCCCGGCTACCGCCGGCTCGGTCAGGGCTACCTCGCGTGGTCGGCGTCGCTGGAGCGGCTGGTCGACCGGTACGAGGCCTCGGGCGCCGGCTGGCGGGAGGTCGAGCGGGCCCGGTTCGCGGTGCGCGCGCTGGTCGCCGCCGCCGCGCCGACCAACACGCTGGCCGGCAACCCGGCCGCGCTGAAGCGGGCGCTGGAGACCGGCGGCGCCAGCGTCGTCCGCGGCGTGGGCCGGATGCTGGAGGACGTCCGGTCCAACGGCGGGCTTCCCGCGCTGTGCGACCCCACCGCGTTCGGCGTCGGCCGGGACCTGGCGACCACCCGCGGGGCCGTCGTCTACCGCGACGACGTGATCGAGGTGATCCAGTACGCGCCGACGACGCCCGAGGTGCACGCGCGGCCGCTGCTCGTCGTCCCCCCGGTGATCAACCGGTACTACCTGCTGGACCTGCGGCAGGGGCGCAGCTTCGTCGAGCACGCCGTCGGCCGCGGGTTCCAGACGTTCATCGTGAGCTGGCGCAACCCGGGCAGGCAGCACGCGCACTGGGACCTGGACACCTACACCGAGCGGCTGCGGCGGGCGGTGTCGGTCGTCCGGCAGGTGACCGGCTCCCCCGACGTCAACACGGTCGGGTTCTGCGCCGGCGGGATCCTGCAGACGCTGCTGCTCAACCACCTCGCGGCGATGGACGACACCAGCGTGCACAGCGCCGCGTACGGCGTGACGCTGCTGGACTTCGGCGAGCGGGCGCCGATCGGCGCCTTCGCCGGGCGGTGGGTGACCGGCCTGTCGAGGCGGCTGTCCCGGGCGCGCGGCGTGCTGGGCGGGAAGTCGCTGGGGTCGGTGTTCAGCCTGATGAAGCCCGGCGACCTGGTGTTCGACGGGCTGGTCTCGCAGTGGCTGCAGGGCGAGCCGGTGCCGGCGTTCGACGTCCTCGCCTGGAACGCCGACGCCACGAACCTGCCGGCCCGGCTGCACGGCCAGTTCCTCGAGTTCTTCCGGGACAACTCGCTGGTGCAGCCCGGCGCGACGACCGTGCTCGGCACCCCGGTGGACCTCGGGGAGATCACCGTGCCGACGTTCGTCACCGGCGCGGTGACCGACCACCTGACCCCGTGGCGGGGCTGCTACCGGACGACGCGGCTGCTGTCGGGCCCGAGCACGTTCGTGCTGAGCAACGGCGGGCACATCCAGAGCCTGGTCAACCCGCCCGGCAACCCCAAGGCGAAGCACTGGGTGGGCGGCGAGGCGGTCGCCGACCCCGAGGAGTGGCGGGCCGGCGCCGAGGAGCGCGCCGGCAGCTGGTGGGAGACGTGGGCCGAGTGGACGGCGGTGCGCTCCGGGCCGCGGGTGCCCGCGCCGGCCACCCTCGGCAGCGAGCGGCACCCGGTGCTGTGCGCCGCGCCCGGCCTCTACGTGCTCGACCGCACCCCGGCCTGACACACGCGAGCGACCCCCGCCCGGCGGCTGCCGGACGGGGGTCGCTCACGTACGGGCGCGGATCAGTGGACGGCGCCGCGGCCCCGCCCGGCGCCCCCGCCGCGCTTCTTGTTCTGCTCGCCGAGCTTGGCGACCATCTGGCGGATCTTCTCCTGGTTCTGCGGCTTGCGCGCCTCCTGGACGAGCTTCGCGGCAACGCCCGAGGCGATCAGCTTCCGGAACATCCCGGCCATGTCTTCCTCCTCTAGTCGGGGTCGGTCTCTGTCGTCGTCGACCCGTCGTTGCCCGCTCGGCCGCTGGGTCAACCGCCGGGCGCATCGCATCGACGTCCTGCCAACGCGCGACGACGCTGCGTGGTGCCATGCCGGGGCCCGGCGATTACAGTGTTCGGTGGGACATCGACCGCGGCACCGAGTGCCGCCCGGGGCGCGTCCGCGCTGGTCGGCGCGCTGGATCCCGGATCCGGACACGCCCGGGGACCCGGCCGCCGGCCGAGGCGTGTCCGGCCGCCGGCCCCGGAACCGGCTGCCGGGACCCGCCCTACCGTCATGCCGTCCGTCGAGCCCCCGACCTCGTCGCCGAACAGCTGGCGACACTCGACGGACCCGCCGAACCGGGCGCGCGGCAGCCGTCGCCGCCCGGGCCGGGGACCCACCGAACCACTGGGGTGAAGCGCTGCGCCGGGCCGACGACGTCCCGGGCAGGCCGGGCGATTCCTGCGTCCGAACCCGTCAGCTGACCCGGTAGGCGGAACACGGAGACCCAAGGAGAACCCGTCGTCCATGACGGATACACGCACGTCCTCGCGCCGCCGCCTGCCCCGCTCCGTCAAGGGGGCCGCGATCGCCCTGGTCGCCGGTGCGGGCCTCGCCCTCACCCCCGGCACCGCCTCGGCCTCGGTGCCCGCTGCCGTCCCCGCCGCGGTGCCCGCCGCCGTCCCGGCGGCCGTCCCGTCCTTCGCGCCGACCCCGGCGGCGCAGATCGCGGTGAACACCGCGCTGGCCCAGGTCGGCAAGCCCTACGCGTGGGGCGGTGGCGGCCCGAACAGCTTCGACTGCTCGGGCCTGACCCAGTACGCCTACGCCGCCGCGGGCGTCAACCTGCCGCACTCCTCGCGGATGCAGTCCCGGATCGGCCTGCCCATCGGCCTGTGGGACATGCAGCCCGGTGACCTGCTGTTCTTCTACAGCCCGGTCGGCCACGTCGGCATGTACGTGGGCAACGGGATGATGGTGCACTCCTCCACGTACGGGAAGCCCGTCTCCGTGGTGTGGGCCGGCTCCGTGCCCGGCTACGTCGGGTCGGCCCGCCCCGCCTGGTGAGCACCCCCTCGGAGCGCCGGCCGCCACGCTGCGGCCGGGGCTCCGAGGCGCTCAGCCGCAGGGGGGATGCGGCCGGTCCGCGGGGACCAGGGAGAACACGGCCTCGGGCTCGCGCGGCCACGAGGCGAGGAACAGGTAGCCGAAGCGGGTGTTGAGGTGCGCCTCGGGGCCCGCCTCTGCCACGGCGCGGGCCAGCTCCGCCGGGGCGTGGTTGCGGAAGCCGACGACCTCGTCGCCGTCGGCCAGCGTGACCACGTCGTCGTGCACGCCGAGGACGAACACCGACCGCCACTCCGACAGCGCGCCGGTGTGGCACAGCAGGATCGTCGTCCGGTTGGGCGTGTGCCCGGCGGTCCTGCGCGTGCAGGTCCGCTCGACCGTCGGAGCTGGGCTGGGCTGTGGGTCGACGCTGGTCACGGTTCCTCCCCCGGGCGGCGCGGCGTTGCGCCGTCCTTCCTCCCCGTGATCGGCGAGGACACGCCCCGGGGACGCCCCGCACCACGACGACGGGTGACCGCCCTCCCCCGGCCGGGTGCCCGGCCGGCTACGCCCTCACGCGGAGTGACGCGCGCCGGCGGCCTGCGGCTCCCCGCCCGACGCGCCCTGCGTCGGGCCGGCGTGGACGACGAAGTCGCGCTGCCGGATGAGCGCGAAGCAGGCGACCGCCGCGGCCAGCGCCAGCACCGCGCCGATCAGCACGATGTGGTTCAGCGCGTCGACCACGGCCGAGGTGCCGACCCGGGTGACCAGGTCGAACGCCGCTCCCCCGGCCGCGTCGCCGCCCTGCTCGGCGGCCAGCGCGCGGGCGCCCTCGGCGGCCCCCTGCACCTGCCCGTTGGACAGCGCCTCGGTCAGCCCGCCGACGGCGTCGTCCGGCACCTGGCCGGCCACGCCCGAGCGCACCGCGTCGGCCACCTCGTGGCTGAAGATCGAGCCGAGGGCGGCGATGCCGGTGGCGACGCCGACCTGGCGGAACGTCGAGTTGACGCCCGAGGCCATGCCGGAGCGCTCGGGCGCGACCACGCCGACCGCGGTCGAGGCCAGCGGCGTGTTGATCAGCCCGATGCCGACCCCGGTGACGACGAGCCCGGGGACCAGGTGGGTCCAGTCCGAGTCGGGCTCGATGCCGGTCATGAGGAACAGCCCGCCGGCGAGGACGACGAAGCCGGGCCCGATCAGCCACTTCGCCGGCACCGACGCGGTGAGCCGGCCGGCGATGGCCGCGGCCACGAACGCCGCCGCCGACAGGAACAGCAGCCGCACCCCGGTGCCGACCGCGCTGTAGCCGAGCACGTTCTGCAGGTAGATGACCAGGTAGGTCAGCAGCGAGAACGCCGAGGCGGAGATCGCGAAGGCGGCGATCAGCCCGCCGGTGAAGGTGGGCTTGCGCAGCAGCCCGAGGTCGAACATCGGCTGGCGCTGCCGCACCTGGCTGACCACGAAGACCGCCAGCAGCACGGCCGCCGCGAGCAGGCAGACGACGACGCGGGTCTCGCCCCAGCTGCTCTGCCCCGCCTCGATCAGGCCGTAGACCAGCGCACCGAGGGCGAGGCTGAAGGTGGCGAAGCCGAGCCAGTCGGGCCGGCCGGCGCGCGGGTCCTGCGACTCGCGGACCTCCAGCAGCGAGATGGCCACGGCGGCGACGCAGATCGGGATGTTGACGAAGAAGATCCACCGCCAGTTGATGCCGCTGGTGAGGACGCCGCCCAGCACCGGACCGATGGCGACGGCGACGCCGGTCGTCGCCCCGAATGCGCCGAAGGCCGTGCCCCGCTCGCGGCCGGTGAAGGCGTTGGACAGCAGCGCCAGGGCGGTGGCGAACATGGCCGCGCCGCCGATGCCCTGGAAGGCGCGGGCCAGGCAGAGGAAGAGGATGTCCTGCGCGAGGCCGCAGGCCAGCGAGCCGGCGGTGAACAGCGCCAGGCCGATCACGAACACGCGGCGCCGTCCGAACAGGTCGGCCAGGGAGCCGGCCGTGAGCAGCAGCGCGGCGAGGGACAGCGCGTAGGCGTCGATGACCCACTGCAGGTCCGACAGCGAGGCGTCGAGCTCGGTGGCGATGTCGGGCAGCGCGACGTTCACGATCGTCACGTCGAGCAGCAGCATGAAGACGCCGGTGCAGACCGCGGCGAGCGTCCACCAGCGGGCGGGGTCGGGCGCGGCGCCGGATGGTGCGGGTGGGGAGGTCTGCGCGTCGGTCACCGGGAGATGGTGGACCAGGCCAACGACAGCCGCCGTCCGACCGGCGCCCGGTGAACGTGAGGTGAAACGCAGAAAGCCGGACGCAGTAAGAACTTGTACCCAGTTCAGGTTTGGGTCTACCTTCCGCCCATGCGGAGATCACCGGGTGCGGCGGACGCGCAGCACTGCCCCATCTCCGCCGTGATGGGCCTGCGGGAGCGCAAGAAGCTCGCGGCCTGGCGCACCATCCGCTCGACCGCGCTGCGCCTGATCGACCAGCGCGGGTACGACGCGGTGAGCGTGGAGGACATCGCCGCCGAGGCCGGTGTCTCCCGGACGACGTTCTTCAGCTACTTCCCCAGCAAGGAAGCCGTCGTCTTCGACCTGGACCCCGACGAGGTCCGCCAGTGGCGGGATCTCCTGGAGAACTGTCGTACCGACACGCCACTCTGGGACGCGCTGACCGACGTCGCGCTGGGCCTGGCGCGACTCCTGGCCGAGCGGCTGCCCCTGCAGAAGCGGCTGCTCGAGCAGTCGCCGGGGCTGTGCCGGTCGGCGCGTGGTGCCTGTGACGGCTTCGAGCCCGAGCTGCGCGAGTGGCTGGCCCGGCGCCGTCCGGACGCCGACGACGTGCGGACCGCCCTGGTCCTGAACACCGCGATGGCCGCGTTCACCACGGCGGCCGACGCATGGCAGCCCGATCAGCCCTACGACCGGTTCCTCGAGCTCCTGGAGGACTGCCTGCGCTGGGCCGGCGCAGGACTCGCCCGGAGCTGAGCACCACCGCCGCACCTCCGGCCCGGCACTGCCCCGCCGGGCGCACCACCGCACGGGACGACGCACCCCCGGCCGTCCCGCACACCGCACCACTCGCTGCACTCAGAGGCACTGCGCGCTGCGCAGGAAGGACGGCTCCACCCATGTCCGCACCCGAAGGACTCGTCACCCCCACCGCCGGTGGCCTGGCGCCCGAGCAACCGCCGCCGGCCCGGCCGGTCGACGGCCCCGACCCCAAGCGCTGGCTCGCGCTCGCGGTGATCGCGGTCGCGCAGCTGATGATCATCCTCGACGCGTCGATCGTGAACATCGCGCTGCCCGACGCCGCCGCCGATCTCGGCATCACCGCGGCGAACCTCCAGTGGGTGGTCACCGCCTACACGCTGGCCTTCGGCGGCCTGCTGCTGCTGGGCGGCCGGATCGCCGACTTCATGGGCCGCAAGCGGGCGTTCGTCATCGCCCTCCTCGGTTTCGCCGTCGCCTCCGGGCTCGGCGGCATCGCGCCCAACGAGGCGCTGCTCTACACCGCCCGTGCGCTGCAGGGCGCCTTCGCCGCGCTCATGGCCCCGGCCGCGCTGTCGCTGCTGACCATCACGTTCACCGACCCCAAGGAGCGGGCGCGGGCGTTCGGCGTCTTCGGCGCGATCTCCGGCGGCGGCGCGGCGATCGGCCTGATCCTGGGCGGCGTCCTCACCGAGTACGCCTCGTGGCGCTGGACGCTGGGCGTCAACGTGCCGATCGCGCTGGCCGCTGCTGCGGCGGCGATCCCGCTGGTCAAGGAGAGCCGCGCCGAGGGCGACCGGCACTTCGACATCCCCGGCGTGCTGCTGTCGGCGGTCGGCCTGGTCAGCCTGGTGTACGGCTTCACGAAGGCCGCCGAGGAGGGCGTGGGCTGGGGTGACCCGGTGACGATCACGCTGCTGGTCGTCGCCGCCGTCCTGCTGGCCGCCTTCGCGGTCTGGGAGACGCGCACCAGCCACCCGCTGCTGCCCACGCGCGTGATCCTCGACCGGGTCCGCGGTGGCTCCTACCTGCTGTTCCTGCTGGTCGGCGCCGGGCTGTTCGCGATGTTCCTGTTCCTGACGCTCTACTTCCAGGAGACGCTGGGCTACACCCCGCTCGAGGCCGGCTGGGCGTTCCTGCCCTTCAGCGGCGGCATCATCGTCGGCGCGGGTGTGGTGTCGCAGATCCTGCCCCGGGTCGGGCCGCGGCCGCTGATGCTCGTCGGCCTGGTCATGGCCGTCGTCGGGATGTTCTCGCTGACCCGCATCGAGGCCGGCGACGACAGCTCCTACGTCACCCAGGTGCTGCCGGCGATGCTGCTGCTGAGCCTCGGGCTCGCGGCGGTGTTCGTGCCCACGGCCAGCACCGCGCTGGTCGGCGTCGAGCCGCGCGACTCCGGCATCGCCTCGGCGGTGCTCAACACCGCGCAGCAGGTCGGCGGCTCCCTCGGCCTGGCGATCCTGACGACGATCTTCTCCTCGTCGGTGACCGGCTGGTTCGAGGACAATGGCGCCCGGCTGGCCACCGACCCGGCCTTCGCGGCCACGGCCCAGGCCGAGGCGATGGTGAGCGGCTACCACGTCGCGTTCATGGCGGCGGCCGGGATCCTGGCGGTCGCGCTGGTCGTGGCCTTCGCCCTGATCAACGCCAAGAAGGAGGACCTGCCGGCCGAGGGCGCGATCGCGGCCTGACGGTCTCCTCTCCGGCGGACGGCGCTGGTGGTCCCGCCGGACCACCGGCGCCGTTTCGGTTCCAGAACTTCCGGATCGCCGCGCGCGGGTGCACGCTGGTCCGACCGGGGGACGTCGACCGGAGGGGGGTCGTCGATGACGACGACCGAGATCCGTGGACCGAGGAAGATCGACGACGCGGCGATCGAGCACGTCGTCGAGCTGGAGCGCGCGGAGGGCCGCGAGGCCTCCGTGGTGGAGGGCGCCGACGGGGTGGTGACCGGCGACCGGGTGATCGCGGTCAAGGCGTGCGGGGGCACCTCGTGCGGCGCGGAGCTGCTGCTGGAGTGCAGCCAGTTCGTCGCCGCGCGGGACGACCCCGAGCGCTCGTGGCTGTACCTCGTCGAGAACGTCGCGCAGGGCGACCCCGCGGCGTTCCGGGTGATCCGGATCGGTGGGGAGCGGCTGCAGGAGCTCCTCGAGCACGCCCGGGAGCGGCGCTACTGGACGGTGCCGGTACCCGACCGGATGTACGCCGAGGTACGGGCCGCGTCGAACTGACCGGGATCAGTGGACGACGCCGTCCACGACCTCCCGGCAGGGCATGCACCGCTGGGCGGAGCGCGACGAGAACTCCTCGGGCGCCCGCAGCCGGCGGCAGGTCGGGCACCAGCGGAACGACTGCCGTCGGCGGGTGGTGATGTCGCGCGCCGCGGCCGCGAGCGCCGCAGGGCGGGCCAGCAGGTCGTGGCAGGCGAAGGTGCGCCGGTCGAGGGGCTCGTAGCGGAGGCCGGCTCCGCCGTCCCAGGTGCCGCGGGGCCGGGCCAGGACGACCTCGTCCCCGTCGGCGGCGATGAGCACCTGCACCGGCCGGCCCGAGCCGAACCACCGTCGCCCGGCGGTGGGGGTGAGGACGTCGGTGTGCCGCCAGCCCCGGCCCAGCAGGTGGTGGAGCCTCGGGAGGGGTACCCGCAGGAGGGCGGCCAGGTCGGCGTCGTCGTCCATCGCGCTCCCCCGGCCCTCCGGTGTCTCGGCCCCAGCATGAGGGCATGGCGAGCGCATGGACACTCGGACGCTCGTCCTCGGCGACTGGACGCCGGTGGTGCGCGACGGGATCGACGTGCTGCGGCTGGTCGTCCTGGGCGGTGCGGTCGCCTACGCGGCCGCCGGGGACTGGGGTTCGGCGGCGCTGCTGGCGGTCCTGGGCGGGGTGACGCTGGTCGGGCGGCTGGTCCAGCTGCCCCGGCTCTACGACCTGTCGCTGACCCTGGGCATGGCGCTGCAGGGGTTCGGCGAGACGCTGGGCCTGTACGACCAGTGGGTCCGCTTCGACGACCTCGTGCACTTCACGCTGCCGATGCTGACCGCGCCGGTCGTCTACATCGCGCTGGCCCGCGCCGACGTCGTCCCCGATCCGCGCGACGAGACCCACCTGCGGCACTACGTCGGGATCGGCGTCGTCGCCTGGTGCGTGGGCATCGCGATCGGCGCGCTGTGGGAGCTGTACGAGTGGCGGTCGGACGCCTGGCTGGGCACCGATCTCTCGGAGGGCAACGACGACACCAACGGCGACCTGCTGCGCGACACGCTCGGCTCGCTGGTGGGCGCGGCGCTGCTGGTGGCGTGGGCCCGGTTCGGCTGGGGATCGGTGCGGCGCATCCCGGGCGTGAACACCCACGAGGAGGTCGACGCCTGAGGGCCCGACCTGCTGGGCGTCCCCCGCGGACCTACGCTCATCCGTCGGACCGGCCAGGAGGAGGACCCGTGCGCACGCTGCTCACCAACTTCCGCAACTTCGCCTTCTCCGGGAGCCTCGTCGACCTCGCGGTGGGCCTGGCGATCGGCGCGGCGTTCGCCACCGTCGTCGCCTCGCTGGTGGAGGACGTCATCCTCCCGCTGGTCGCGGCGATCTTCGGGGAGCCGAACTTCGACGCCCTGACGCTGACGGTCAACGGCGCGGTGATCCGCTACGGGTCGTTCCTCACCGCGCTGGTGTCGTTCCTGCTGCTGGCGCTGACGATCATGTTCCTCGTCCAGGCGGTCCGGAAGGCCACCGGCCGGGAGACCGCCGGCGCCCAGGGCAACCGGGAGTGCGACCACTGCAAGAGCTTCATCCCCGTCGACGCCACCGTGTGCATGTTCTGCACCCGCGACGTCGAGCCGGTCGTGCCGTGAGCAGCGGCCTGCTGGTCGCCGTCAACTCCGCGGCCGGGACGGCCGACGACGACGCGGTCGCCGCGGCCCTGCTCGAGCTGCGCGCCGGTGCCGACGTCGAGGTCGTCGAGACCTCCGACGCCGAGGAGCTGGAGGCGGCCGTCCGTGCGCACGCCGGACGGCGGCTGGTGGCGATCGGCGGCGACGGGTCGGTGCACGCCGCCGTCCGGGCGCTGGACCGGACCGGGGCGCTGGACCCCGCGCGGCCGCTGGGGATCGTCCCGCTCGGCACGGGCAACGACCTCGCGCAGTCGCTGGGCCTGCCCGACGACCCGGTGGAGGCGGCGCGGGTGGTGTGCAGCGGCCGGGCTCGGCCGATGGACCTGGTGCGCGACGACGCGGGAGGCATCGTGGTCAACGCCGTGCACGCCGGTGTCGGAGCCCGGGCCGGGGCGCTGGCGATGCACGTCAAGCCGGTGCTGGGGACGGCGTCCTTCCCGCTGGGCGCGGTGGCGGCCGGGATGACCTCCCGCGGCGCCGGGCTGCGCGTCGAGGTCGACGGCAGCGTCGTGTCGTCGGGCCACTGGGCCGCCGACGGCGACACCGGCGTCCTCATGGTCGCCGTCTGCAACGGGCCCACGATCGCCGGCGGCCGTCCGCTGGCGCCGGACGCGACGCCCGACGACGGCCTGGTCGACGTGGTGACCGTGGCCGCCACCGGGCCGGTCGCGCGGGCGGCGTTCGGGCTGGCGCTGCTGCGCGGGGACCACCTGTCCCGCTACGACGTCACCGTGGCGCGCGGGTCGAGGGTCTCCTACTCCGGGCCGCCGGTGGACGTCGACGCCGACGGGGAGATCACCGAGGACGTGCCCGCCCGCACGTGGACGGTGCACCGGCACGCGTGGTCGGTCGTCGTCCCGAGCTGACCGCTCCCCCGCCTCAGGCCATGCCGGCCATCGAGTCGTCGGGGTGCCGCGGGGCCGGGAAGCCGAGC
This sequence comes from Blastococcus sp. SYSU D00813, assembly GCF_054050735.1. NCBI lineage: Bacteria > Bacillati > Actinomycetota > Actinomycetes > Geodermatophilales > Geodermatophilaceae > Blastococcus > Blastococcus sp. SYSU D00813. The sequence goes on along the minus strand of NZ_JBJGZX010000014.1, from coordinate 82,535 downwards.
TGCTCGTCGCGCCAGCGGTCGACCTGGCGCCGGGTGACGTCGAGCTGCGCCTCCAGCACCATGCCGGTCGCCCGGGACTCCGCCTCGATCGTGCGGGCGGCGCGCGCCTCGGCCGCGGCGATCGAGGACCGGGCGAGGGCGTCGGCCTCCTCGTACTCGGCCTGCAGCCGCAGCCGCACGCGCTCCTCGGTCTGCTCCTCGTCGAGCTTGACCAGCCGCTCGTAGAGCGACGGCGGGGCGAGCGCGAGCATCGTCTTGAAGATGATCGGCAGGCACTCCAGCGCGGTCATGAACCAGAAGAGCAGCAGGTGCGCGGTGTGCAGCGCGGGGTCGCGCTCGCCGAGCCGATCCAGGGCTGCGAGCCGGGCGAGGATGCCGTCGCTGTCATCGACCGCCGCCTCGTGGTTGGCGATCTCCGTGGCCAGCTCGTCCTCGGTCTCGGCGACGTCGGCCTGGAGCGCCTCGAGGCGGCCCTGCTGGTCGGCGGTGTTCTGCGCCTCCTGGGCAGTGAGCTCGGTGAGCGTCGTCGCCTTGAGCGCCTCGAGCTCGGCCACCAACCGGTCGCGTTCCGCGGCCAGCTCCTGGACCCGCTGCTGCTTCGCCGAGGTCACCGGGCCGAGTCCCCGGTCGCCTGTGCCGCAGGTGCCGTCGAGCTCGCACTGGTAGTCCCGCTCCGCCTCGTCGTAACGAACGAGCACCTCGTCCAGCCGACGCTGTACGGCGACCACTGCCGGGTCCTGGTCGACGTCCGCCTGCGTGACGCCGTCCGCGATGTCCGTCTGCAGGTCGACGATCTGCTGGCGCTTCACGGGCAGGTCGGCGAACCGGCTGTCCTCGTCGAGCTGCTGGTCGAAGGCCGCCTCCTCCTCGGCGGCCATCACCTGGATCTCGGTGTCGATCTCGGACTCGAACACGGCCAGGGTGAGCGGGGTCGAGACGACGGCGCCGATGAGCAGGGCGAGCCCCACGCGGGGCAGCGCCATGAGGACGATGCCCCACTTGGTCTTCAGCCGGGGTGTGGAGACGACGAGCCAGCGGTCGAGGTTGAGGATGACCAGGCCCCAGGCGAGGCCGCCGAGCAGCGCGAACGGCAGCCAGAGGTCCAGCGCCATCTGCAGCGCGTAGGTCGCCGCGACCACCGCGATCGCCGCCGTCGACGCGAGCACTGCGCCCATGGCGATCTGCTTGGTGCGCTCCTTGGGCGCCTGCCGCAGGACGTCGCGGTTGGCGCCGGAGACGGTCAGGAAGAACTCGCCGAGCCGGGCCCTCATCGGGTCTCCTCCGGCCGGTGGAAGCGGGCGCGCAGCGAGGCGGGCACGCCGACGAGCCCGGCGGGCGCGGGGGTCCTCGGCCGCAGCCGGTCCTGGGCGGCCCACAGCGCGTCGAGGCGCGCGGCGATCGGGGCGCCGGCGCCGACGGTGGCGGCGACGTCCATGTGCAGCGCGACCGGCGGCGGCGCGGACACGGTGGGCAGGTCGAGCTGCGGCACGGCCGTGGCCACCACGGTGGACGTCGCGACCGGCGTCGAGACGTGCCGGTTGCGGCCGATCACCTCGACGGCCCGGCTGCGGTCGATGCGCACCAGGGCCTCGCCGCAGGCCGGGTAGCCCCGCCGCCCGTCGACGACGACGTCGGCGGCGTGCTCGAAGCACCAGGTGACGCTGATGCTGGAGCCCGGGCGGACGATGTTGTGGCTGACCGACAGCGCCCGCAGCACCGGCGCCTGCTCGACCGGGGGCTGCTCCCCTGCGCGGACGCCGTGCCGGCAGGTGACCACCGGCGGCTCGGCCGGCTCGGTGACGTTCTCGCGGCGCTCGGCGTCGGCCTGGCGGGTGTCGCTGATCCAGCGGTCGGTCCAGGGCAGGGTGCTCTCGCGTCCGCCGTCGTCCGTCCGCTTCGCGTAGCGCGGCCCGCGGTCGCGCCAGCCCTTGGCGCGCAGCCAGGCCAGGAAGAGCAGCACGAAGAAGGACCAGAGGAAGACCTCGGTGACGTCCTTGAGGAAGCCGACCACGCGGTCGCCCTCGAGGTCGCCGCTCCACTCGGTGTTGGCGGCCAGGGCGGCGATCGCGCCGGTGAGCATGAACAGCGCCCAGCCGACCACGAGCGGATCACGGCGCAACGGTTCCCGGAACATCTCTCCCCCGACGTGCGGCTCGCGCCGCACGAGTACTTCCTCGCCCTACGGAACTGGACCGTCTCTTGTTACCGTGCGTGACCGTCGATCGGAACTCCGTTCACCCGAAGGAGAACGCCGACCCCGGCTGGTCACTGCGCGTGCGCGGCGGGCAGGCTGAGCGGGTGACTTCGGATCCTGGCCCGGCGTGGCCGCGGCCGACCGGGGCGGGTCCGGTGGTGGCGCTGGGCAAGCTGGTGGCCGATCAGGTGCTGGAGCTGTCCGGGCCCCTGGTTGTCGGTGGGCAGCAGCGGGTGGTGCGGTCGACGTCGGCCGGCGGCGCGGCGGCGAACGTGACGGCAGGACTGACGCGGGCCGGGGTGCCGGCGCGGCTGGCGGGCTGGGCCGGCGCGGACCCGGTGGCCGACGGGCTGCTGGCCGGGCTGGCCGCACGGGGTGTCGAGCTGGCGGTGGTGCGCCGGGGACGGGCGCCGCTGACAACGGTGCTGGTGCACCCGGACGCCGAGCGCACGATGCTCACCGATCGCGGCGAGGGCGGCCTCGAGGTGGGTGACGTGTTGCGCGCGTGGGTGGCCGACGCCGCCGTCCTGCACCTGGACGGCTACGACCTGCTGCGCTCACCGCGGGCGCTGGCTGTGGCCGCTGCGCTGGCGCGGGAGGCCGGGGTGCCGGTGAGCGCGGACGTCGCCGCGGCGACCCGGATCGCCCGGCACGGGGTCGCGGAGTACGTGGCGCTTCTGGCCGCGCTCGAGGCCGACGTGCTGTTCTGCAATGCCGACGAGGCGCGGGTGCTGGGGCTGGGCGACTCGCTACCGGATTGGGCGCCCGGGCTCGTGCTGGCGCACGCGGGGGCCCGGCCGACGCGGGTGGTGACGCGGTCGGCGTCCTGGGAGGTGCCGGTGCCGCCGGTCGCGCACCTCCGGGACACCACGGGATGCGGGGACGCCTTCGCCGCCGGCGTGCTCGCCGGCTGGCGGGCTGGGCTGCCGGTGCTGGCGGCGGTCGAGGCCGGCCACGCGGCGGCCGGGGTGGTCGCCGGCGTGGTGGGCGGTCAGCCGCCGGCGTGAGCCGGCCCGCGCCTCAGCGGGCGCGGGCGTCCGGGCGCAGGTCCGGCTTGGGCTGCGAGGGGCGGAACCCGGCGTCGAAGCGCTGGGTGGGCTCGAGGCCCGCGTCGTCCGGGTGGGCGTGCCGCCCGGCGCGGGGCAGGGCGAACTCCGCCGTCTCGTCGAGCAGGTGCTTGGCCACGAACGCCGTCCTTCCGTAGTCGGTCGGATACGGAGGGTACGGAAGTGTGGCAGCTCTAGCGAGGGCAGACCGGCATGGCGCAGGTCACAGCCACCCACCGCCCCCGGTCAGCCTCGCCGCACCACCGCGGTCAGCATCCCCGCGGGCGCGTAGCGCGAGCGGCGCCGGGCGAGCCGCTCCAGCTCCCATGCCCAGGGGATGCGGTTCCCCTTGCGCTCGTTGTGACGCGCGCACAGGGCCTGGCCGTTCGCGACCGTGGTGGCCCCGCCGTGGCTGTGCGGGTGCACGTGATCGGCCTGCAGTCGTTCCGTCGCCGAGCAGCGGCCGGACAGCCACGAGTGGTGCTCGCAGCGGTGACCGGCTCTCGCCAGGACGGCGCGCCGCTCGGCACCGACGAAGAGCCGCTGCGGGTCCTTGGGATGTCCACCGTGGACCAGGACGCGGGTGGCACGGACCAGCCTGCCGACGACGGCCACCCCGACGAGGACGGCGAGCCAGTGATGGGCGACGACGGCGTCGGAGAGCGATGCCAGGAGCTGCGCCAGGGGTGTCGGTGACCGGGTCCGACGACTCCTGCGACGCCGTGACCGGTCCGGTGCTCATGGGTCGGACGTCGAGCGCTGACGAGCAGAGCTTGAGGACCCGTCGGCTGGTTCACCCGATCGGCGTCAGGGACCCGGAGCCGGCCCGGGGGCGGGGTCACTCGTCGGCGAGGGCGGCCGCTTCCCACCGGCGGATCTCGTCGTCCTCGACCTCCTGCACGGTGGCCCAGAAGTCGGCGACGGTGAACGGGTACAGCAGACCGATGGCGCCGGTGCCTGCGCCGATCTCGACCCCGTCGTCGATCTCCTCGACCCACAGGTCGGCGTCGCAGTCACCGTCGACGAGCTCGGCGAGCTCCTCGACCGATGCCGTTCCGGTGGCCGCGAGCAGATCCGACAGGTCCGCGACGACGGGCGGCGCGGCCGCTGCGGTCGGCGGGACCTCCCGGGACGTACGGACGCGCACCCGCCGCCAGGCTGGCTGAGCTCCTCCGACACACCCGCGACCCGTCATCGACGGGAGTCTCCCGCGGCGGTACGACAGTTCCGGCACCGTGAGTTGACGTCCCGGTGAGGGGCGCGGGCTACCGGGAGTCGCGGTCCTGCGGTGCCGGCGGCGCGGGCTTGGGCCGCTCGCGGAAGCCCGGGTCGAAGCGCTGGGTGGCCTCGGGCTCCTGGGCCTCGTCGTCGTCCTCGGCCGCGTGACGTCCCGGCCGGGGCATCTTGAACTCGGCCGTCTCGTCGTTCAGGTGCCTCGCCACGATGGGTCCTCCCCCTACTCGCCTGTGCTCAGAGTACGGAGCCCGCGCGTCCGGCGGGTCCGGAGCGGGTCAGACGAGTCCCCGGCAGTGGTTCTCGAGGTGATCCGGCCGGTGTCGCATCCACGTGATGACGTCGAGCACGCGGAGAGCCGAGACCTGCTCCGGGACGCCGGCCGCCTCGCGAACGGCGACGAGCCTGTCGTGCAGCCGGGCGTCGTCGTCCTCGAAAGCCTCGAGCAGTCGCCCCACCTGCTCGTCCGGACCGCCGTGCAGACACCGGGCCACCCGGTCGTGGACCGGGAGCATCCGCGGCCGCTTCCGCGCCAGGAGGGTGCAGGCGAGGAACCAGTCCATGCCGTCGGGTTCCTCGAGGAGGTAGGACGCCGTCCTCGCGGACGACGTGGTGCCGAAGAAGTCGCCGGCGGAGGGGTGCTCGATCCCGACGTCCATGGGGATGTGTTCGAGGTACCAGGCCACGTCCTCCCCCAGGTCGCCCTCGAGGAGGTCGAGGGCCACGTCACCGGGGACACCGCCCGACCGCAGCGTCACCGCCACCAGGTCGTCGGCGGTGATCCGGTTGGCCGTCTCCGGGCGGTCACCGCCTCCGCCGAGGAACTCGAACCGGCTGCCCGGGTGACGGGGAGCCGACCGAGGCGCCCGGTCCGGTTCGAAGTACGTCCGCACGTCGTCGACCGCCCGCGGGGCCTCGACGATCCTGACGAGTTGGGACACGGAGATCGGTGGCACGGGCGCAGGTTGGCAGCCGGGTCGGACAGCTCCGGACGGACACCCGTCCTCGCCCGTCCCGCCAGCCACTTCCGGACGCAGGAGCGGCGGCGCCTGCTCCGGATGCCGTCCTGGAGTCCGCATCCTGGGGTCATGGCGAGCAAGGGGATCTTCTGCCTCGAGGGCGAGTGGGAGGACCGGTTGACCGACCGGGTCAGCGTCCGGCCGGCCCTGGACATGCTGATGACTCTGCGCGGCGGTCGGCTCATCCACCGCAACGCGGCCACACCGGAGGAGTTCGCCCACTACTTCGGCAAGTGGGCGATGCGGCGCTACAACGCCTTCCCCCTGGCCTACCTGGCCTACCACGGCCACCGGGGCGGGATCGACCTCGGCGGCGGAGTCATGACCCTCGACGAGGTCGCCGCTCTCGTGCCCGGCAAGCTCGCCGAGCGGGTCGTCTACTTCGGCGCCTGCGAAACGCTGGCCGCGTCCGACGACGACCTGCTCGCCTTCGTCGAGACGACCGGGGCGAAGGCGGTCATCGGCTACACCCGCCAGGTCCGCTGGGAGGAGTCGGCCGCGTTCGACTTCACGCTGCTCCCCGACGTCTTGGAGAGCATGGACATGCGCCGGCTGCACGCCCGACTGGCCAAGCGCCACCCGTACTTCCTCGACGGGCTCGGTCTGCGGATCGTGACGGCGTCCTGGGTGTCGCCGCGTCGGCGCACAACGGCCCAGCGCAACGCCGTCGCCACCCTGACCCCGGAGGGGGCGTCATGACCGACGAGCCCGATGAGGTGCTCGCTCAGCAATTCGAGGACCTGCTCGGCGGCCTGGACCGCCTGAAGAGCGGCGGCTACAACCCGACGCGGTTCACCCAGCTCGTGAGAGAACGGGGCGGAGCCGTGCCCGCGATCAAGACCCTGCTGGCCACGTCGCAGCACACCTCGTACGGGTTCCAGCCGCTGTGGGGGCTGGGCGCATCGGAGTCGAGTGCCGCGTTCGCCCGGCACTCCCAAACGGGGTTGCCCTCCGGGTCGCGCAGGCAGCCACGCAGGGCGACGAGGACGCGCTCCTGCGCTGAGGCCGGCTGCAGCAACTGCGGTCCTGCAAGGCGGGTGGCGCGGGGCGCGGCGGGCCGCGAAAGCTGGGGTGGCGAAGGCGATGGCGTCCCTGCCGCTCTCCATCCGAGGCTCCTGCTCACCCGTGCGAGGACCCACGCGGACCGGGGAGGTCACCAGCCGGGGTAGCGGGCCCACCAGTTCGGCTCGAGCCCGTCCTCCCACCCCATGGTGTAGTGGCCGGGTGCCGTCAGCGTGGCCGTTGGCTGGCCGCTCGGGCTCTCCGTCAGCTCGTACACGAGGTCGCGGGCCAGCGTGTCGGCGACCCACGACAGCTCCGCGCGGCTGAGCAGGTCCACGGGCAGGGCGTCCACGCCGTGGAGGGCCCCGAGCATCGCCCCGCTGACCGCGGCCACGCCGGAGCCCCCCGCCCGGCCCGCGAAGTGCAGGGCGCCGGCGACGTCATCGCTGCCCATGAACGACGAGAGCACGTAAACGGCAGCGCTCAGCGTCGCGGGAGCCGACTTGTCCACGGCGTACCCGCGGAGCACGGACACGTCGTGGGGACGGCTCCGACCGTCTTCGAGCGCTCGATGCAAGAGGTCCAGGCTGTGCTCGGTCGCGGCTGTGTCGGAGAGGGCGCCCAGAGCCTGTTCGAGGCCCGACGGCGGACCTCCCGTGGAGATCAGCGCCGAGACGATGACGGCACCCGAGCCCGCGGCCTCGTAGCCTCTCGGCGAACCATGCGTGAGGGCGGCGATGTCAGACGCGAAGTTGAACGCCTCCCCCGTCTCGAATTCCAGGAGAGCCGTCGGGAGCGTCCGCACGAGACCGTGCGCGCCCTTGCTGGAGGTCGTCGGCTCCTGCCTGCTCCCCTGCTTGCCACCGACGAGTGCGGACACCGTCGCCGGCGCGGAACCGCGTCGCTGCCGCAGGACCGGTACATCTGCGAGCCACCCGTCAGGCCAGCGCGTGCCGGCGCCAGCACGCCACCGCTCGTACACCGCAGGCGCCTCGATCCCCTGTCCGTGCGCCCACCTCACGAGCGCATGCCAGACGACACTCGGCGGGTGGCAGATGCCCTTGTGCGCGTGCCGGACGGACGCCCGGACGAGCCCCTCGGTGGTGACGAGAGCCAGTTGACCGGCGACCGTCCCGCGCAGCGCTTCCGCTCCCGGTGGGACGGCGCCCCCGCAGGCGTCCACGGCATCGCCGAGCACCAGGCCCAGGAGGAGGCCACGGGCAGCGCGGTTCCGGGCGGCCGTCCGCAGGTCGTCGGTCAGCGTGTCCTGCCCGGAGGCCGGCGGAAGGTCGTCCTCGCCTCGGACAGCTTCGATGCGCGGCATCGATGCTGCCCTCGTCGACGCCGCGCATCGGCTCTCGACCCAATGCACGACCGCGTCCGGCGGCGGCGCGACCAGCGCGTCCCTGAGTCGCTTGACGTAGATCGTCAACGCCACGGCGAGCACGGGGTCCGAGAAGTGCTCCACCAGAGCTCGAGCTGCCGACTCGGTGTCCTCCGACCGGAGGAGTCCCGGGGGAATGTGCTGTCCGTGGTCGCGCAGCCAGTCGTCCCACAGCGGTGGGGTTCCGCGGCGCGCGGCAGCGATCGCTCCGAGGGCGAGTGGCGCTGCCTGCTCCGACGCCGCCGTCCCCCAACCACGGTCAGCGAGCCGGGCCAGGTCGGCCGCCAGCGACGCCCGCCGACTCGTGGACGCGTGGATCTCCCGAGGACCGTCCCTCAGCCCGTCGGCCGCACCGCGGAGGGTTGCCGACTCGAAGATCCGGCCTGCGAGGTCGAGTACTCGGCCCAGCTCCTCGACTGGCGCATCGTCTCCGGCGACGGCGAGTCCCTTGAGCCGGTTCTCGATCCATCGACCCTCGATGCTGTCCGAGTCCCGCGCGGCGGCAGTGACCGCCCACGACAGGCTGGTTCCCGGCGACACCAGTCGACAGGCCATCAGAAGGCAGATCCGCTCAGAACCGCCCGGGAGCTGACTGGCCAGCTCCGGCGTGAGCTCGACGGTCGGCTCGTCAACCGCCAGGTCTCGCGGATCCAATGACTGCCCGGTCAAGTGATCCACCACCTCGAGACCCGCCTCGGCGTAGCGGGCCCATCCGTCGACCTCTGGCGGGACGGCACGCAAGCGTACGTGTTCCTCACTCGTCACCAGGCAAGCCGCGCTCGTGGTCAGGACGAGCGGCGCGAGCGTCGGCCCACCGAGCCGCAGGTCGGTTACGACCGCGAGGCGGGACCGGACGTGCTCGTGCTCGACCCGCGCCGGAGCGCCGGAGCGCATGACAGCGGCCGTCCGGAAGCGGAGGCCATGCTTACCGGTGCGCGCCTCGCTGTACTTGTAGAGCGCGAGACGGAGCATCTCCTGCCGGTGGACCGGCAGCAGATCGGGCGCGGCCAGGAGAGCCTGCACCAGCCTGATGGCCGAGAGCTCGCGCTCATCGGCGTCAGGACGCTCCCTGTAGGGGTTGGTGACGGCGTCAGCGGTGTTCAGCGGCACGTCCAGCTCCTACCGATCTGCGCCGCCTGCCGACCGCGGCGTCTCCGGTCCATCAGCCTCACCGAGGAGATGGACGGCGTCTCCACTCGAGGTGGTGAGGTCTCCGCCCGGCGCGTCGCCTCGGCCCACGGAACGCCCGGCGCTCGGCTCATCGGGCGCCGTCCGCTTGCAGGAGCCGTCGGACGACGCCTTCGCCGCCCACGCGGCGGATCAGGTCCAAGTCGCCGCAGACGACGAGCAGATCCCGGGCCCGCGAGAGACCGACGTAGAGCATCTCCCGAGCCCTCTCCTCGTTGCGGAAGCCGTTGACGGCGAGGACGACGGCCGGCCGCTCGAGGCCCTTGAAGCCGAGGACGTGCCCGTAGAAGAGGTCCTCGTCCTGCCAGTAGGTGGCCCAGTAGGCGTCCTGCCCCTCGGCCTGACGCTCGACCTGCACCGGGTGCCGGTGGTGCGTCGTCAGCAGGGCGAGGGACTCCGGTGGCCACCCCTGCTCGAGCAACTCCTCGGCGACGTCGTCGGCGGCTGCGACCGCCTCCTCGGGGCTGGCCAGAACGAAGCGGACCGGCAGCCCCGAGCGACCGCGGACCTTCATCCGCTCCGGCGCCAGGCTGGAGAAGGTCCCGGCGATCTGCTTGGTGTTCCGGAGGTTCTCGGTCAGCGGGATCGGCAGGAGGTCGACGGTCGGACGGCCCTGCCGCGCGAAGATGCGCTGCCCCTCGTCCGAGAAGACGTACAGCGAGCCCTGATCGGGGTCGCGCAGCGCCGCGAGGACCGCGTCCCACCAGCTCTGGGCGAAATCCTGCCCCTCGTCGATGACGATGGCGTCGAACTTCCGCTCGTCGGGCAGGTCCGCGGCGAGCGAGACCATGCGCGAGGGCAGAAACTCCTCCCAGTAGGCGCTGTCGTCGTCCGAGCCGGCGGGCACACCCCAGCCGATGCCGAGGGAGTGGAAGGTGCCGACGTAGTCGGGCCGCTGCCGCTTGGGCAGCTCGTCGACACGGCGCCGGAGGAACTCCGCCAGGCCGCGCGAGTAGCACATCAGCGCGACCCGCTGCCCGTCCGCGGCGAGGCGGCGGGCCTTCTCCACGGCCAGCCACGTCTTGCCCGACCCGGCGCCGCCCTGGATCTCGACTCGCGGGAACGCCTTCAGGTAGTCGAGGACCTTCGCCTGGTCCCTGGTCAGCAGGTCGCAGGCAGCCTCGCGCTCGGCGAGCTCAGCCAGCAGGTGCTGCTGCGGGATCGCCGCCCCGGCGAGGCAGTCGACGAGGTCCTTCACGTCCTGAGCGCTCGGCGGGTCGGGCTCGTCGCGCACCGTCTGCAGCGCCGTCCTGATCCGTGCGGCGGCGTGCGGCACGTCGGTGGCGTCGACCGCCATCCAGCGCGCCAGCCCCGGGGCGCGGAACGCGTCGGGCAACGTCGTCGCGGGCAGCGCGACGAGGTGGGCGGTGCGGAGGCGTCCCGCCGTCCAGCGGGGGTGGTCGGCCAGGTACTCGCAGAGCAGGTACTTGCATGCCACGGCCTGGTCGACGGGCTGGATGACCTCGTCGACGCCGTCGTTCCGCTGGCGCCACTCACCGCGGTCCAGGGAGACGCTGCCGCCCTTCACCTCGACGACGGCCACGCCGACGCCGGGCCAGGCGACGACGACGTCGGCCTCGCGGTCCTGGGAACGGTCGCTGAAGCGCAGGTTGCAGAAGAGGACGGCGTCGTCGGGCAGCTGCTCCCGCAGCGTGGTGACGAAGCGCTCCTCGGCCGCCGAGCCGAACCTCGGGTCGTCCGGATACCGGCGAGCGGTCATGACGGCTCCTTCGTGCTCCCGACCGCGCCCCGTCGCGGCCGTTGGATCCCGACCCTGACACGGCCGGCCGGCGGGACCAGGAGTTCCGAACCGGTGGCGGCCGCAACCGTCACTGCAGCCTCAGGACGCCAGCCGGTCACTCGTGGAATCGTTCGTACGACTCGAGGCATGCGGTGCACGTCATCTCGGCACCATGGAAGGCCTCCGGCGCGGCGGGCCGCCGGCAGGTGCGGCACCAGCGGAACGAGCGGCGCCGTCGGGAGGCGATGTCCTCGGCGACCCGGGTGACCTCGGAGGGGAACCATTGCAGGTCCTCGCGGGACAAGCGGTGCTCGCCCGGCGGGTAGACGTCCTGCCGCGGCCCCCAGTCGACCATCGGGCGGGCCAGCACGAAGCCGCCACCATGGACGCCGATCGACAGCTGCGCCGGCTGACCGCTCGTGAACCACTCCAGGCCGCTGTCCGGGCCGGCGTCCTCCCGCCGCCAGCCGGCGCCGAGGGCCCGGAGCACGGTCGGCCAGCTGACCCGGAGCGCGTCGGCAAGGGCCTGCTCGTCGGCGGTCGGATCACCCTGCCGACCCCAGTCCAGCCCGCATGCTCGGCAGGACCACTCGGGGTTGCCCCCGGGGTCCAGCAGGCAGCCCCCCAGGGCCACCTGCCCCTGCTCGGCGAGCTCGAAGAGGTCGCCCGACGGCATCCCCCACACGATCGGGATCGACTCCTCGCGCCCGCACCCCGGACAGATGCGTCCCGCCTGGATCCCCACCGACCCGCTCATGCGACTCCCGTGTCTCCGCGCCGTCCCGGTGACGGCGGAGGCGCAGCGTGGCAGCGGCCACTGACAGGAACCGGAACGGACGCCGCCTGATTCACCCGATCAGGCTGCACGTTCGGCTCGATTGCCGAGCACCGAATGGAGCGATCACCTCAACGGGCGACGAGCCGGCCGGCGCGGTCAGCCGCAGTAGCGGCGGCGGAAGTCCTGCGCCCAGCCCGCGAGGCCGGGCAGGCGCTCCGCCGCCACAGCGAGGACACCGTGCCCGAGGAAGCGGACCTCCGTCGGCATCGTGCCGCGGTCGGCGTCGAGGACCTCGACCGCGGACCGGGCTCCCGCGTCGTCGTCCCGGGCGAGGACGACCGTGATCGCCCGGTCGAAGGTCGGCATCCCGCTGGTACCGCCGCGCCGCACGCTCTCGGTCAACAGCACGTTGCGCAGCAGCTGCCGGGTCGCGTGCCCACGGAGCCGGCCGAAGGCGCCGGTCGTCATGGCGAAGTCGCTGCAGAAGCCTTCGTACCGCCGGTCCGCCTCGAGGTTCTCGGGATCGCGGCTGAAGCTGTCGACGTACTTGGTCTCGACGGCCACCAGCAGGGTCCGGCCGTCCGCCAGCGTCGCGGAGACCACCGCATCGAACGCCGAGCGGTCGCCGGTGTGCTCGCGGCGGTCGGGCGCCCACTCGCACTCGATCCCGTCGATGGTCCGGTTCCCGACCTCGACCGCGGTCAGGGTCGTGATGTCCAGCCCCAGCAGGTCGCCGAGGAGCCGCGCGGCCAGGTCCGGGTGAGCGCGCAGGTGGCCGAAGACGCTGAAGCACAGCGGCATCGAGCTGAGCATGTTGGTGCGCAGGCGCGTCCTCTCGAGCTGACCGCCCTCGTGCCGCACCTGCTCCGCGCGGAGGTCCGCGTAGTCGGCCGCCTCATCGCTCAGGAAGTTCCGCCGCCAGTGCTCGTCCGGCAGGTAGTTGCCGAGCGGCCGGCCGTGCCCCTCCCCCGCGGGGAGGCGGAGCACCTCCTCGCGGTAGGCCGACTGCCGCCGGCGCTCCCGGCGGGTCACCGCGTCGTCCGACGCGACGTAGGTGATGTCGGTGCTCATGCGACGCAGTTCCCGCACCGGCCGCTGGGCGGCAGCTGCATGTAGCAGGACGGGCAGATCGCGACGGGGCGCGGCTTGCGCTCGGCCTCCCGCCGTCGCGACGCGGCGAGCCTCTCGGTGAGCGCAGGACGCCCGCCGTCCGGAGGCAGCTCAGCGCCGAAGTACTCGTAGCAGCGCAGGCGAGCCTCGGCGGCGTGCAGGTCGAGATCCTCAGGGACCTCCTCCCCGTACAGCTTCGGGACGTACTCGTAGCCGGCTCCGACCTCCTCGGTCTGCCGGACACACAGAGCCGTGAGTGGCGGCTCGCCGCGTTGGTGGCCGTCCTCCGCCAGTGGGCCGAGGATCTGCGGCATCAGGTTCCGGAGCTGCATCCCGGTCTCGATGTCGGTCACTTCGAACACCCGCTCGGCCAGCTGCCCGTAGGTGACGTATGCGCCGTACCGGCCGGCCGTCGCCACGAGCTCCTCGCGGGCCGCGGCGATCCAAGCCGGCTTGGCCTCGGAGAAGGGGACGGGTGTGCCGTCACTCCGTCGCCAGGTGCCCCGGGGGCCGTCATCGGTAGCCATGAGCGGACGGTAGGTACGGATACGGCTCGGTCCGGACCGCCACGCCCGCCGCACGGCACAGGCGTCCGCATGGCATCGCCCGGCTCACCGACCAGCACGGGCACACGAGCCACAACCACCCGCCTGCCAGCGGCTCAGCGCCGCCGGTAGAGGTGAGCCGGCTTGCCGATCGAGCCCGCCGTGCGCCGCTCCGTCTTGACCAGGTGCGGTTCCATCGCCCGCCGGAAGGTGTCCGAGGAGCTCACCGGTCGCCCGCTCACGGCCTCGTGGAGGTGCTGCAGCCGCCGCATGGGGAACAGCTCGTCCGGCAGGAGGTGCGCCGGATCCGGGCGCTTGGCGTAGGCGTCGCGGAGCCACTCGGTGGCCCGCCGGACGATGTCGTCGTGGTCGAACAGGAGGCCGTGGGCTCGGTCCACCGGGCGGACGTCGAGCTCGTCCGGCCGCGCGTCGAGCACCGGCGCGACCACCTGCCAGGGCAGCGCGACGACGTGCGCCACGGACAGCACCCACCCGCGGTCGTCGCGGTCCGGCCGGTCGAAGACGTGCAGCTGCTGGGGGACGACGTCCGCGGGCAGCCCCACCTTGTCGCGCAGGGACCGACCGACCGCCTCCGCGAGGGTCTCCCCCTCGTGCAGGAAGGTCCCCGGCAGGGCCCAACCGTTGTGGTTCTCTGCGCCGTCGCGGCGCACGAGCAGGACCCCCAGCTCCCGCTCGCCGTCCGGCACAGTGAGCACCGCGGTGTCGACGGCGAGCGACGGCCGCGGGTAGTCGGTGAGGGCCTTTCCGGACGAGTCGGTGTGCACGAGGTTAACGTTAGCGCAGACTCCGTCTAACTTCGCCTCATGCCAGTTAGCTCGAATCTGCGCTTAAGCGGCCGGCTCCACGTCGGTCAGGGCACCTCGCGTGGCGCCCTCACCGTCTTCCCCGTGTGGACGGACGCTCCGTCGGCTCGGGCCGACTACCTCACCGGGACCGCCGCCGCGGTGGACGTCGCCGAGCGCGCCGGCAGCCCCGTCGTCGAGGAGCTCGTCCTCACCAACCGGTCGGGCCGCCCCGCCCTCCTGCTCGCCGGCGAGCTGCTCGAGGGCGGCTGGCAGACGCGTGCGCTGGCCGCCACCACCCTGCTGGCACCCGAGCAGCGGACGGTGCAGCCGGTCGTCTGCGTCGAGCAGGGCCGCTGGGCCGGCGGCGCTGCGCACGTCCGCCGGGCTCGCCGGGCACCGGTCGGCGTCCGCCGGGCCGTGGAGTCGCAGCAGGAGGTGTGGAGGCGGGTCCGCGGGTACGCCGCGGTGGCCGGCTCCTCCCCCACCGAGTCGCTCGCCGACCGGCTCGACGTGACGGCCGCGGTGGCCGAGGACCTCACCCGGGGCCTCCGGCCGCTCGCCGGTCAGCGAGGCGTGCTGATCGGCATCGCCGGTCGACCCGTGTCCCTGGAGCTGTTCGACAGCGGCCGGTCGCTCGCGGCGCACTGGTCGGCGCTGCTGCACGCGGCGACGCTGGACGCTCTCGGTCGACCCGAGTTCCGCACCCCCGCGGCGCTGGCCCGCTCGTTCGCCGAGCGGGTCGAGGCGACCTCCCTGACCGATGCGGGACCCGCCGGGCTCGGTGCGCGTGTCCGCGGCGGTCGTCGTGTGAGCGTGGACGCCGTCCGCTGGAACGACCGCACCATCCACCTCTCCGCCGTCGCCTCGGAGGCCTGAATGACCCCGAAGATCCACCGCTCGTCCCGCGTCGCCGGCGCGCTCGTCGGCTCGGCCGTCGGCGACGCCCTGGGCGCGCCGTTCGAGTTCGGCCAGCCCGGGGCGTTCAGCGCCCGCTTCCCTACCCCGGCCCGAGGCGCGAAGACCGAGATGTGCGGCGGCGGGGCGATCGGCTGGGAGCCGGGTGAGTTCACCGACGACACCCAGATGGCGCTGCTCGTGGCGCAGTCGCTGGTCGAGCACGACGGACTCGACGAGGCCGACGTCTTCGACCGGTTCCGCGCGTGGGCGGCGGCGAACCCGCCGGACATCGGCAACCAGACCCGCGCCGTCCTGAGCTCCGGGCGGCCGTGGGACGTCGCCGCGGCCGAGCACTTCGCCCGGTCCGGGCACGCGGCCGGCAACGGCTCCCTGATGCGGACGACGCCGGCGGCCATCCGGTTCGCGAAGGACGGCACCGCGGCGACCGTGGACGCCGCCCGGCGGATCTCGGCACTCACCCACGGCGACCCGTCGGCCGGTGAGGGCTGCGCGGTCTTCCACGAGCTGATGCGCGTGGCGCTGGACGGCGGCGACCCGCTGGCGGCGATCCCGGCGGCGCTGGAGCTCATGCTCCCTGACCACCGCGACCGCTGGGCGACCGTGCTCGCGCCCGGCTGGACGCCGGACCAGGCCACCGAGCGCAACGGCGCGGTGTGGCCGACGCTCGGCCAGGCGGTGTGGGCGCTGCGCACCGGACGCGACTTCGCCGAGGTGCTGCGGCTGGTGATCGATTTGGGCGGGGACACCGACACGGTCGCCTGCGTCGCCGGCGGCCTGGCCGGGGCGGTGTACGGAATGGGTGGCATCCCGAGCCGGTGGGCGTCGGCCGTGCACGGGCGGGTGCCCGGCCACGACGATCGCGTGTGGCGGCTGGCCGACCTGCAGCAGCTGGCCGCGGCGCTGGACTCCGGGGTGCAGCAGAGTTACGACCCCGGGGTCATCCCGCGGATCGGTCCGACGGAGGTCCTGCCGGGCATCTGGGCCGGCAACTTGGACGGCGCGCGGTACAGCGACACCGACTTCGCCGTCATCTCCCTGTGCCGGCTGGGCGAGCCGTTCCCGCACCCGGTGCACCGGATGGCCTACATCGCCGACAACGACTACAACGCCGACCTCGACGTCATGCTCGCCGACGTGCTCGACGACATGAAGGCGCTGCACGACGAGGGGCACCGGATCCTGGTGCACTGCCACGGCGGCGCCTCGCGAACCGGGCTGGTGCTGCGCGGCTACTTGGTGCGGGAGCAGGGGATGTCGGTCGAGGAGGCGACGGCGCACGTCGCCGAGCGCTGGCCGCACCTGGGCCTGTGGAACGCCAGCTTCACCGCCGCGCTCGAGCGCCTCGCCGAGAAGAACGACTGAGGAGACGTCATGGCCCTGATCACCTGCCCCGTCTGCGACAGCTCCGACCTCGACGGCGTCGAGAAGCTCGCGGACGGTCGACTCGTCGTGCGGTGCCTCGTCTGCGACCACGAGTGGATCCGCGGGGAGAGCCGCGCCCCGCGACAGCCCGCGGTCGCGGCCACGTACGAGAGCCTCAAGGTCGCCTTCCCGCAGCCGGACGACGTCCTTCCCCACGCCCGCGACCGCGTGGTTCAGCTCGTCGACGCCTTCCTGCAGAAGACACCCGAGCTGGACCCGCAGGTCATGCCCTACCGGGCGAAGTACCAGGCCATCTTCAGCGCCGACGGACTCCCCCAAGCCGACCCGGACGACCTCAAGGCCTTCGCAAACAACTCCGTCGTCGCCCACCCGGGCAACATGTCGGTCTTCAACGACGCCTGGAACGCGATGGGCCCGGGCAAGGCCGCAGCGCGGCTGCGCGGCACCATCGAGTACCTGCTCCGCGGGCCGGAGGGCACGAGGCTAGAGGACCGGTTCACCGATCTGGTCGAGGAGCGCAAGGGCCTGGGGATGACCGGATTTAAGGAGTCCCTGCTCACCCGCGTGCTCTGCATCGTGGAGCCCGACCGCTTCCTGCCGATCCTCAAGTACTCGACGCCGTCCGGCGGCAAGAAGGAGATCGCCGCGCTGGTCTACGGGCTCGACCTGCCGGCCCGGGAGAAGGTGTCCTGGACCATCGGCCGGCTGGTCACCTGGAGCAACGACCTCCTCGTGGACCTGCTGGCCGGGGCGTTCGACGACCTCGGCCACGCCTCAGCGTTCCTGTGGTGGGCCAAGAACCAGCCGACCGCGGCGACAGCGTGAGCCCCGTGGACGTCGCCGGGGCCCGGCGTCGAGTCGCCGAAGCCATCAGCGGGGAGGACGACGAGGACGTCGCCGTCCGCGTCGGCGACCACGCCGCCGGCGAGCTGCACGTGACCATCAGCAGCAAGCACCCGGGCACCTACTACACCCAGTGGGTGGACCTGCGCGCCGACGGCACCGTGCACCTGCCGGCGCCCGACGACGGCTTCACCTCGCCGGCCGCGAAGGGCACGACCGCGGGAACGGCGACCTCCACCGACGAGGCCGTGGCGCTCGTCGTCCGCGAGGTGAGGGACGCCCTCTCCTACTTGCGGGAGTTGCAGGGCAGGCAGGCCGCCCGTGCCCGACCGGCGCAGCAGCCGCCGGTTGCCGACGACGACCTGGCCGAGGCGTGCACGCTGTGGCAGGGCGGCCGGGACGTCGGCTCCTCGCCAGTGCGCGCCGCCGCCCGGGTGCTCAGCGGGGTGCGCCACTACTTCTCCGCGCCGTTCATCAGCGCCTACGACGAGCAGGCGCGGACGTCACCGGAGGTCCTAGCGGCCGGGATAGCGCTGCTGCGGTCGGTCAACGCAGCGCCGTTCCGGAACGCCGACGGTTGGGCGTCCGTGGTCGGTCTGCCGGCGGGTGGCTTCGTCGGTCGGGGCATCGCATCGAAGCCGGCCGAGGACCCGCAGATCGAGCGGCGGCTGCGCACGGGGCAGATCGAGATGCCGCTGTGGGGCGTCTCCCTCTCCCCCGCCGTCGCGGCCGGCTTCGGGACCCGCTTCCGGTTCGAGCTGGACGGTCCGTTCCCCGCCGTCCCGGCCTGGGTCCACTCCGGGATCAAGGCCGAGGAGCAGGAACTGGTCACGGGCGGTCGGTACCGGGTGCTGACGCGGGAGGACCGGAACGGGACAACGGTCGTCCGGCTGCGGTGGATGGGCGCCAGCGGTGACCGGATCGGGTCCGATCCGCTGCTGCTGTCCGTGCTGAGCGCCGCCTCCGACCCGGTGGACAGCTCACTGACCCGGGTGGCCGGCCCCGAGGAGCTGAAGCTTCGGCTCAGCGCGGACGACTGGGCCACGGTGACCCGCGCACCGGAGGCGGCGACCGTGCGCGTCACCCGCTACTGGGCCCCGGACCCGGACTGGGCCGCGGGGGGCGACGACGAGTACAGCCAGTGGGCCGCCATCAGCGCGGCCTCACGGACGACGACGGTGCCAGCGGAGGTCGAGGCGATCCTCGCCGCCGTCAAGACCAGCAAGGAGAACTCATGACGACCTTGGAGGAGCGCGCCCGCATGGGCGCGGGGCCGCTCAGCGAGCGGTTCGACGACGCATTGCTGTTCGCCGCGCGGCACCACAGGAAGCAACTGCGCAAGGGGTCGGAGGTGCCGTACATGTCGCACCTGATGAGCGTCAGCGCGCTGGTGCTCGAGCACGGCGGTTCCGAGGACCAGTCGATCGCCGGCCTGCTGCACGACGCGGTCGAGGACGCCCCAACCGGCCAGGACGGGGCGGTGCTCGCGGAGATCCGGGCGCGCTTCGGTGACGCCGTCGCCGACATCGTGCGGGCGTGCTCGGACGGGCTCGACGAGGCGGGCAACCGCAGCGGCTCGTGGCGGGAGCGCAAGGAGGCCTACGTCGCCGGGCTTGACACGAAGTCGCGCGAGGCGTTGCTGGTCACTGCGGCGGACAAGACGCACAACGCGCTCTGCATCGCCTCAGACGTCCGCCGCTACGGCCAGGGCTTCTGGTCGACGTTCAACGCCGGCCGGGAGCCGTTGGTCTGGTACTACACAAGCGTCCGAGACGTCGTCTTACGGCGGCTGCCCGACAGCTCGATCGCTGTGACACTCAGCCGAGCGGTGGGCGAACTGGTCGACTCTGCGGATGCCGGTCGATGAGGATCACCTTCGAACGCCCGTCCGACGTGGACGGCGACCACGACTCACTGGAGTGAGCCCACGAGCGCCGCCCTCCCGTGTCAGGCGCCCAGGCGACCCAGCAGGCGGATCGCCTCGTCCCATCCCGCGCGCTGTCGCGCTTCGGCAGGGAGCTTCGCGAGGTCGGCTGCCAGACTGCTGAAGCGCTCGGCGACCTCGCGCTCTTCGTCAGTGCTCAAGAGCTCCCGATAGCGCGGGTCCAGTAGATGAGCGGTACGCGAGGCAGAGAGCATCGCGACCCGGTCGAGAAATATCTCGAGCTCGCGTCCGGCGGCAATGACGTCGCCCACGTCGTTGCCCAGGTCCACGTACTGGAACTCTGGATCCCACAGCTGAGCCCGGACAGGATCCGCTCGAAGGCTGAGGACCGTACCCAGAGCCCGAGGAGCCGCGCTGGGGTCCTCCGTCAGCTCGGCGACCTCATGTACGAGCCGGATCACGTTGTCATCCGTCATGGAGGCACCCACGACCAGCAAGTGCTTGGTCAGGAGAGTCGTCTGGAGCACACCTCCGAGCGGCCGGCGGGTTGCGTCGTAGCGAACGAACGAACGCCGGTCGAGGACGATCGACTCCGGCCGCTCCACGTCGCCATGGAGCTTCAGAAGCCACGGCCGACGTCCCAGCTCGTTGCCGAGCTCGTCGGACTTGGAATCCGGCAGGACGACGAGCATCTCCTCCTTTCGGATCTCCCGGACCGCGGTCTCGTAGAGTCGGTCGAAGTTCGTGGTGATGACCTGGTCGGCGTCCAGCGCCGCCAGCAGCGCGTGGCTCAACGCGTATCGAGCGGGCCGCCCGATCGCCTCGGCTACATGAGCTCCCAGTGGGTTCTTCCGCCGCTCCGACTCGGGCAACTCTTGCTCTCGGCGCTCTGCCGCTCGGCGCAGCAACTCCGCAGCGTCGAGCGGCCCGAGGTCGGAAAATCCGGTGCCGGTCTCGAGCTCCACGCGCTCGGCCAACACTGTGAGCAGCCCAGACCAGGTGGGCAGCCCGGCCGCGACTCCAGTTCCGGCGCCCATGAACACCGCCAACTGTCCGGCGCGAGCCAATTGACCGAGCCGCTCGGCCTGCGTCTCGCGCGCCGCTTCGAGGGGCCGGCCGTGGTCGGCGGCCCGAAGCGATTGCAGCGCGGAGTAGTCCGACGGGTTGGCGGCGACCAACACCACGTCGAGCCCGAGCCGATCGGCAGCGTCCTGCGCGACCTCAAGGAGCCCGTGGATGACCAGCCCACGTTCACCATTGAAGCCACCTCGCCCCACGCCCATGACCGGCATGGCCACTCGGCGCGGGCGCCCCAGTTGCGGCTCGGTCGCCCCGGCTTCAGCAACAGCGGCTAATGCCTGGCGCGCCCCGTCGAGAAGCCACGACACCGGCTCGCCGAAGTCGGCACCCACGGCAACGAGCCAGCGCCGGACACCGTCATCGACGCCCTCCATTGGAGGCACGCGCTCGACGCGGTGATCAGCGGTGAGCCGCGGGAGCTGCCGGTGGCGAGCGGCTCCTTCAGCTTCGGTCCAACCGAAGACGGGCCAGAAGTGAGCCCCCACCCCACCGTGGTAGTCGGTTGAGATGAGAACGTCGTCATAGACGAGCGACTGCAACGTTCCGGGGACGACGAAGACGTGACCTGTCACGGAGGCCATCCTGGACGACCTGCGACTGAGCCTGCTGAAACAGGAGCCGTGTCTCTTCGGCATCGCTACGCCTGCTCCTTTGCAACTTCGCTGGCCTCTAAGGGGCCCTTGTCAAGCCCGGGCGGCGACGCCGCAGTCGTGGCTGCCCCATGTACTCGAGGGCCTTGCGGACGACGGTGAGCGCCGAAGTGGCCAGGCGTCCTCTGGCGGGGACCGCTCAGGACCAGCCGTCTCGGCTGCCCGCGCGAAGCCGTGACGTTCGACCAAATCAAGCGGCCGCGGGCGCGCATGATGCCCGCCCAGCCGTCACTCCAGCGCCTACTCGCAGATTCCGCACACTCCTGTGACCGGCAGCTGGGTGTGGCACCCGGAGCAGAAGCCTCGGCGAGTACCTCTGGGCGCAGCAGTCGCCGCCTGTCGGTCGGTGGAGTGGGCGTGCTGCTGCCGCGCGGCCCGGATCGTCCGGACCTGATCGCGGCACTGCCCACATCGCGGCGGTTCCCCTGTCACCCTTTTCATCGATCCGCAGAGCCCACAATGACCGTTCATCGTCCTCTGATCCCGAGAGGACTCCATGCGAGCCGACTCGAGCTCTTCTGCGATCGTCCGGACTCGTTCGCCACCGCCCGCGGCCATCACCTTGTAGGACGGCCGTTCGTAGTTCAATCCGGACATCGCCGCTGTCGTCCGGGAGCAGCTCGGTGGGACACCACTGGATCTCCTCAGAGGACAGATTTGGTAGTCGTCGGCGCGCGCAGCGAGCATGGCACGGACCGATCAGCCAAACGAGCCGAGCGACCTCTGCAGCTTCAGCTGGTTCCTGTTGCCATCTCGATGAGATGGCAACACGCTGACCTCGCGCAGCTGACTTCGACGTCCTCGGCGCCCCGAGCCGAACTTCCTCGCCGAGTCGCCGGTTGAGCGTCCCTCGGCAGCAGCTACAGCTCCCAGACGTGGTCCGGGTCGTCGAGCGCCTTACGGACCTGGCTCAGGTCACCGACATCGGCGAGCGGTGACGACTTGGCCAGGTCCACGATGCCCTGGAGCGCGGCGGTGACGGCCGTCCCGTCGCCGCCGGCCATGGCGTCATCGAGATGCCGGAAGAGCCCGTCGATGGTCTTCGACCGCTCCGCGAAGACCTGCTCGAAGTACTGCCTGAGCAGCGAGCTCGACTCCTGGATTCGAGTGACCTCGACCGTCGCGTAGGCGTCGATCGTCGCGCGCTTGGTCTGCTGCTCCTCACGCAGTCGGAGATAGTCGAGCGTTCCGTCGATGACACCGTTGAGGGCACCTAGTGCATCGATGGCGCGCGGCGCGGACTTCCCCGCCGGCGGTAGCACGTCACCTTCGATCGGCTTCTTGGCTGCCGTCACTTCTGCTCCTTGTACTTGAGAACTACGCGGGTCACGTCCGAGTTGATCTGCCCGTCCTCGCCGATCAGGGCCACCTTGCACATGTCGCGGACCGCGAAGGTCAGAGAGATCGCGCGCTGGAACTCGGCGGCGTGCTGCGCCGGGTCGAAGTGCAGTTGCTCCAAGGTGGACAGAGCCTCCTGACCTCGTTGCACCAGCCCCGTGAGGACCCCGCTCACTTCTGCGAGTCGCGCGTCGAGGGTGTCCAGAGAGGAACGGAAGGCCACCTGCTCCTCGACCGCGACGGCGACCTTCGCCTCGTACTCCTTCGCCTTGGTCATTGCCTTTTCACCCTGCGCATTCAGAGTGAGACCGCCGATGAGCATCGTCGGGCCTATGGTCACCACGCCGAGAGCAGCGGTTCCCAAGGCGACACCTCCCCCGCCGGCCGCCAGGGATCCCCCTCCGAGGTAGGCCATGGTGGCGCTCTGGGCAGCGGCTCCGGACAGCGAACTGATGGCCGTCCCAGTGCTCGCGGCCCCCAGGGCGGTGACGGCGCCTGGAATGCCGGCATAGGCGCCCGCGCCGGTCAAGGCGGCGATCCCGGCGCCCTTGATCCAGTTGACGTCTGCCGTCAGCGCACCGGCGAAGGCCTCGATGTCCCGCTGTTCGGCATCGATCCCGTCCAGCAATTGCGCAGCGCTCTGCTTGACCTGCTTATGGTGCCGCTCGATGAAGGAACCCATCCGGTTGACCACCAACCGCCGAGCGTCGTCCTGCTCGCGCCCGTACTGCTGTATGCGCTCATTCGTGTCGCTCACACGGCCTTCGGTCATGGATGTCGACTTGTCGTAGCGCTTCCGAGCCGCCTCAGCGATCGACTGAGCATCCTTCATCTTGAGTCCGCCGAGAACGCCGGTGACCACGCCACCGATTCCCGTGCTCGCGCCCAAGCCGATGAGGGCGAGCGGGATGAGAGGCAGGACCACCGTTGCACCTCCGAGATGCGTTGACCGACTATCCGTTGACGTATTGGCTCGTCATCACAGTGAGACACGTTCGTCGACGATGGACGGCAGCCACGCCAACCGGCCGACGACGCATTCCTCCGCTCCACCATCGGACCCACGGACATCACGCCGCACGGGCCCCGACTCCGCGCATGAGCGTCAGCAGGTGGACCGCCGACCGGGTGACAAGACGGTCGAAGCGTTCACCGTGCGACTGCTCATGCGATGTGGCTTCTGGCAGCCCGGGCGTCAGCGGACGACGGTCGCCATCTCGACGAGTCGACACAGCGCGTTGACCTGGCGCAGCTGCTCCGGCGTCCGTACAGCGGCGTCGAGCAGCTCCTCGCTCATCACCACGACGGCCAGCGCCTTGGCGCGGGAGACGGCGACGTTGAGCCGGTTCAGGTCGTAGAGGAACGAGATCCCGCGCGGGGCGTCCTCGGCGCTGGTCGAGGTCATCGAGTAGACGACGACCGGCGCCTCCTGCCCCTGGAACTTGTCCACGGTCCCAACCCGGGCGCCGGCCGGCAGCAGGCCGCGGATGCGGGCCACCTGGTTGTTGTACGGCGCGACCACGAGCACGTCCTCCGGCCCGATCAGCGCCCGCTTCCCCGCCGCGTCGACCCAGCCGACGCCCTGCAGCGACCGCCACAGCTCGGCGACCGCCGCCGCCTCGTCGTCCGACGCGGCCGCGGCCGGCCTGGTGTGCGCGACGAACCGAACGGCGAGCCCGCTGGCCCGGCCGTCGACCGCGATCCGCTCCCGGCCGGCCGCCGACTCCAGCCGCCCCTCGTACGCCAGGTCGGAGACGAACGCAGTCAATGCCGGGTGCATCCGGTAGGTGCGGTCGAGGAACACGCCGCGGTCCTCCGGCACGGTCGGGTGCCCCTCGAGCAGGTGCTCCAGCGCCGACACCCCCGACTCCCCCGGGTGCACCGCCTGCGTCGGCTGCGCGAGCTGCTGCGGGTCGCCGAGCAGGACCAGCGACCTCGCCGACCGCGCGACGGCGACGGCGTTGGCCAGGGAGAACTGCCCGGCCTCGTCGATGACCAGCACGTCGACGGCCTCGGCCAGGTCCGGCCGGCACCAGAACCACGACGTCCCCCCGACCAGGGTCGCCGACCCGTCGAGCAGCCGGGAGGCCACATCCGCGGCGTCCTTCGACCACTCCACGCCCGGCGCGCCGCAGGCCTGGTGCTCGTCGCACTTCTGCAGCGCCGGCCGGTCGACGGCCTTCAGCACGTTGCCGATCACCGCGTGCGAGGTGGCCGTGACGCCGACCTTCTTGCCGGCGTCCAGCAGCTCGCGGATCAGCCGGGACGCCGCCCGCGTCTTCCCGCTGCCCGGGGGGCCCTGCACGGCGAGCACCTGCCCGTCCAGCGCGGCCCCGAGCCGGACGACGGCGTCGCCGGCCTCCTCCCCCGGCAGCCGCCGGCAGTCGGCCGGGACGGCCCGGTCGAGCAGCGCCCGCGGCAGGCACGACCGGCCGGTGAGGACGTCGTCGGCGGTGGCCGCGATCGACTCGCGCATCGGCTTGTCGTCCAGCGGCCCCTCCGGGCCGAGACCGCGCACGGACTCCGGCGCCTTGGTGCTCTTGACGACCACCCGGCCGCCGACCGGGTCGATCTCGCGGACCTCGCCGACCCGCGCCCGGGTGTCGACGTCGAACGCTTTCGATCCGACCGAGAACTTGGTGTCCTGCGCCGGGAAGGTGAGCTCGTACAGCTTGCTGCGCTTCTCGGCGCCGATCTCGACGGCCGCGGAGAGCCCGCCGAGCGCCGTGCGGTCCTCGACGAGCTGCTCGTCCTCCAGGTCGCCGCGGCTGAAGAACTCCCACCAGCCGGGCCGGGCCTCGCGGCGGTGCCACTGCACCAGGTCGCCGAGCAGCGCCTGGCCGGCGGTTTGCAGGTGCTCGACGAGGGCCAGCTCGGCGACCTCGGCGTCCGACCGCGGCGCCGGGGCGTCCAGCTCGGACAGCACCGGGCGGGGCAGCTCGCCGTGCGCGGTCTCCAGCTCGGTGCGCTGGGTCTCCAGCCAGTCGTGCAGCTCGCGGGTGGAGTCGACGTCGTCCTTGTTGTAGTTCTCGATGGCCTGCAGCCGGGCCGGGTCGCGGTCGGCGAGCCACTTCTCGTACTCGACGACGCTGGACATCGCGTCGGCGACGTCGCCGGTGTGCTCGCGCCCGTAGAAGGCCTCGACCTTCTTGATCGAGTAGGACTCCTTGCTGATCCGCATCGACTGGCGGACGACCGGATAGAGGTCGACGAACCGCTCGGCGCGCAGCAGCTGGTCGAGCTCGGCCTCGCGGACGCCGTAGCGGCCGGTCAGCCGCTTGAGCGCGCTGACCTCGTAGGCGGCGTAGTGGTAGACGTGCATGCCGGGATCGGCGCGCCAGGCGTCGACGATCCGGTCGAGCAGGTCCGCGACCATCCGGCGTTCCTCGGCGGCGTCGTGCGCCCAGAGGGCGGAGAAGCGGCCGGCGCGGTCGCCGAGGCCGGCGAGGTACTCCAGGCCGGCGCCGTCGCCGGAGAGCGGGTCGCCCTCGAAGTCCAGGTAGAGGTCACCCGGGCTGGGGGCTGGCAGCCGGAGCAGACCCTGCGCGGGCTGCGGGTCGAGGAGGGTGCGGGTGGGCGCCCCAACCTGGCGGCCGCGGAGCTGCTCGCGTGCCTGGTCGCGCAGCCGTTCGCGGCTGCCGCGGCCGATGCCGGTGGTCTTGAGCGTGTCGTCGTCGGCGGCGGCGAGCTGCTCCAAGGTGGTGACGCCCGCGGCGAGCAGGCCGGCGCGCTGGTCGCGGCGCATGCCGGCGACGAGGCTGAGGTCGTCGGCGGTGCGCAGCTCGTCGGCGCAGCGCGGCTGCCAGGAGCACCGGTCGCAGTGGGCGATCGGCACCGGACCGGTGGACGGCGGCGCGGCCACGAAGCCCTCGAGCCGGGCGCGGGCTCGCCGGGTGTAGGCGGCGACGTCGACCAGCCGCCAGGGGCGGGCCTCGCCGTCGCCGGTGACCACGCAGATCCGCTCCGGCACGCGGCCCTGCAGGGCGGCGAGCCGGTCGGCGTAGGTGGCCATCTGCAGCAGCGCCGGCACCTTGATCCGGCGGGCGAGCTTGGCGTCGGCGACCTCGTAGGACCAGTCGCCGAGGTCGGACGGCTGCTCGACGCGCAGCAGGAAGTCGGCCTGGCCGCCCCACGTGCCGTCGAAGAGCGTGGCCTGGTGGACGACGTCGACGCCGGCGCGCATCGCCTCCAGCGTGGCGGCCTCGGAGCGCTGCCCCTGCAGGCGGACGACGGTGAGGCCCTGCTCCTCGAGCGACTCCAGGTAGCGCAGCTCGTGGGCGATGCCGAGATCGGCGATGAGGACCGTCTGGTCGTCCGTGCCCTCGGCGAGCGGCTGCAGCCGCGCCTCCGCCACCGCGAGGTTCAGAGTCGTCAGGTGGTGGCACTCCTGGTGCCGGGTCAGGTCGCTGGGACTGAGGACCAACCGTCCGTCGCGGCGGTACACGGCTCAGCTCGCCGTTGGTCGAACGGCGGCGGGCAGGGCTTGATACGGCAAACTTCCCCCGTGGTGCGCGTGTGGAGCGCGTTGAGGCTGGCATGTCCAGCGGCCGGCCGGAAGTCTCCTCGCCGTCAGGCGGCGTACGACATGGCGGCGGCTCACCAACCGCCCATCTCAGTTGCGGGTTGGATCCACCGGCGTCACCCTGACCGCCCCGAGCAGTTCACGCGCAGCTTGGCGCGGCGAAAGACGTGCGCCGGCCCAGTGGCGGGTGCGACGTCAGCAGCCTTGCCGCCGCCGCACGCTCGGTATGTGCGGGCTGAACTCGGCCATGCACCCGTGACGTGAACGGTCTCGACACCAGCTACGCCCCATTGCCGATAGCGCCAGCCGCTCCGCCCGAAGTCGATCGCCCGTTTCACCGATGGGGGTTTGACAACCGACGTGGGCATTTCCCCCCGGCACCGGCGAGATCGGGGACTGCTGCACGAGTAGGCGACAGGTCGGGTCAGCCGGCCTGAGCTGCCGGTGTGCAGGTCACTGTCTCGTATTCGATGGCCTTAAGGCGTCCGAAGCCGCTTGCCGACGGCGGCGGAGGTAGATCTGCGATCGAGGTGGCGATTGCAGGCCGACACGCTTGTCGAGTGGCTTGGGCTCGGCGATCGAGCTACCGGAGGATCCTTCGCGCAAGCCGAGACCGGTGCTCGGCCCAAGTGCCACAACCATTTACACCCGCGCCACGACCGAACGCTACAGAATTCAGGTCACCAGTCGAACGGCTCGGCGAGCAACTCCTCGTCTCCAAGTTCTACGATGCATTGATTCACATTGAGGTCGACGGTCACACGAATCACGTCCCCGACTTTGACATCATTCTTCTTGAGCCAGGCCGCATAACCGTAGTTGAAACTGCCAGAGAACCGCAACTGCCCCACACTTTCACCGTCCAGGCCGTCGACCACCTCTAGGCGCGCGCCGTCCAAGGTGTGCCTCTCCCAGTCGTTAGACATGACACCGGAATAAAGAAAGCTGGGCGTGACGCGCCGCGCGAACCAAGGCCGGCCCGTCGCCGTACGACCCACGATTCTCGTTGCGTCAATCTGCGTCGTACGGGCCTTTGCCTCAGCCTGCACCTCGGCAACTTGGCGATCAGAGACCCGAGCACCGCGTAGACCCCAGACGTTAGGACCGTAACGCTTGATGAATTCCCCGTAGGTGATGAGCACTCCCGCCGTACCTGACGACATGCCGGCGCCTACGCACGCAGCGATGAGACTGTTCCTGTCCATCACCGGCGGCTCTTGTGCTCGCAGGAGCTCGACCATAATCGCCTTCTCTGGCCCGAGACTGTCTAGAGGCAGAGTTGAGACAGCTGTGATGCAATCATCCTCGAGGACATGGAAGGCCGGGTGGTCGACATAGAATTCACTAAGCACTGAGATTTCTGGCGCGATTAGAGACTTAAATCGCTCGCCTCCGGTCGACGCTCGCCAAGCGAAGGCGCGCGCCACACCCTCGTGCATGTCCTCCAACGATTGCGGCTCGAGCACCGAGAGAATGCGAAGGCTAACATTGACTAGCCTGTTTCTCCCGGAAGCGTGGTCCATCCAGAATGACCCCGAGGAGAGCCTATGTACAGCGGGGTCTCGCTCAAGCATCGCTGCCACCAAGCCCGACTCGACCGTTCCTTCACCGGACTCCTGAAGTCGCACGGCGACGTGCGCCGGGGTGGCGACCCCAAGAAAACCTGAGACGGCCCGGGCGGCCGTGCGGATCTTGTTGACATGTTCAAGTTCGGCCGCCGCGCCGATCCACTCACCATCCTGCTCCAAGTCGAGGGTCCGGCCGGAGAGCTTGGCCAAAGCCACGAGTGCACGCGCAGACCAAGAATCGCGGCGAGTCAAGCCCGCGGCAACGAGCGCTGCGTCCAGCTCCGCTGTAGTCGTCGGAGTCATGACGGCCAGCAGATCCAGACATTGGTCCACGGCGGGAGCCCACACCTTGCCCTGCGGCAAGCTGCGCTCCAAGCGAGTCTGGACCTGGCGAACACGCTCCCGGGTCACCCCAACGAGCGCCGCCGCCTCATCCAGAGTTCCCGGATCAGAACCGTCAAGACCGAGTCGGCGCACGAAAACGGGGAGCCAGCGTTCCCGTCCTTGTCCTAAAGCTCCGCTGAGGATGTCTGCGGCCTCGTCCTCAATTCGCTGCCCACCGCGCAGCTCGCATCGCGCGTCAACCTCGAACACCACCTGCTGCAGCCAGGACCAGCGACGCTTGTCACGCGCTCCTCGCTGTAAATAGCGCTCCAAGGTGTCGGAGTCGTCGTCGAAGAGATCTCCGAAGCGGCGATCATCACGCCGGATAACATCCGCGTAGTCGGGGACATGCGGGGCTTCCGACAGCATCTCGTCATCGTTTACACCCGCCATGGAGGGCTCCGCCGACCGGTAGGCGATATCGAAAGAGCCCCCACCTTCAAGCACTTGGTCCAGACAGGTCGCAAGATCAAAGAACGAGACGGCGCCGAAGTGACGGATGTCGAAGATGTCACCGACAGTCGCCTCCGCGAGTCCATGAAGGACCCCTTCTGCTCCCCCGAAGCACCGAAGGAGTGCATTCCGTGTTCGGGCACGCAGCGGCAGCCGTTCGAAGACGGCCGCAGCTTCGGTTAAAGAGAGGTGGGCAATGCAGTCGGCCTGGGCCCTGGAGAGAAA
Organism: Blastococcus sp. SYSU D00813; assembly: GCF_054050735.1. Lineage (NCBI taxonomy): Bacteria > Bacillati > Actinomycetota > Actinomycetes > Geodermatophilales > Geodermatophilaceae > Blastococcus > Blastococcus sp. SYSU D00813. The sequence continues at coordinate 53,240 of NZ_JBJGZX010000014.1, read as the reverse complement.
CAGCTCGCGCCGGTTCGACTCGTTTTGGAGGTCAGAGAACGCCACCGGGAAAAGGGGCGCCGCATTGTCGTCGGCCTCTAAAAACCGACTCTCCCATGGAGAAGCAGGATTGACCGGCAGGGAGGCCAATAGCGAAGCTGGCAGAGCGCCTCCCGGCAAACATCGGCGCAGGACTCGGGGGAGGACGGGCGAGCCGACTTCCTGCCATACAAGGATTTTCGGAACGGATGGTTCGACGACCGCCTCCGCCGGAAGCCGCGTCGGCGCCCACCCTTGGCCGGCGGCCGGCAGGGCCACGGTACCGTCGGAGCTCTCCAGCACTTGGTCAACGCATACCATCAAGTCAAAGAATGACATGGCTCCAAAGTTGCGCATGCCCATCAATTGACCGAAGCTGGTATTGGCCAACCCATGGAAGACCTGCGTCGACTCTCCGTACTCTCGAAAGAGAACGTTGCGGGTCCGCTGACGTAACGGCATGGATTCGTACAGGTGGCCCACGTCCGCCATTGACAGTCCTTGCAGAGTCGCCACTTGCCCTTCGCTGACGACCCGCTTGTAGGGGTTTCCGATTGCGAGGACTTCTGCGAACGCGTTGTTGAATTGGATGCTCTCTGGCGCACTCCAGGCCTCCGGGAACCTGCTGGTCCAAGGCGACGTCACGTCTAGAGGGAGGAGCTCGGTAAGTCCACTAGGGAGAACGCCATCGGGAAGTGCGCGTCGCAGCAGGGTCGGAAGAACGGGAGCGCCCGGGGCTAACCAAGGGAGCACAGGCCCTCTCCACTCGTGTACGACGACGGCCGCCGTGTCCTCGGGGGGATTTGACAAGGACACCGGGTCGCGACTGACCGGGTGGAGCACCGCCGCGAGGTCAGAGGCCGTCAGGACGCCGCCGATGACGAGCCGGATGCGCCGGTTCGCGTTCCCAGTCCCGATCGGCTTGGTGGGGCTGGAGGCCACCGCCCGCTGCCCATCGGCGATGATCAACCGAAGCTGTCTTGTGTCCACACTCGGCCTGAGCCCGAGCGGCCACTCGAGGGGCAAGCGACGCGCTTCGACCGGCAAGGCCTGCGCCGGCTTGCTCTCGAGAGTGATTTCGAGGACGTCGCAGGCCCGCTCAGCCACGCGATCAAGCAGGAGTTCCAGCGCCTCGTTGTAATCCGGATTTCGTGCAGCGCCGCTCGATAGCGCGCCCGACCTCGACTCAATCACCACCGCGGGCCGGCCAGCCACCAATTCGATCGACATGTCGCAGGCAAGCTCACGACCATCCCTGGTGCACAACCGGAAGTACTGCGTCACGCGTGGTCCTGGTCAAACGAGGCGGGAAGCGGCACCTGCGGCCGAAAACCCAACCGGAGCGCCTCCTGCATAAGCGCGATGCCCTGCACCGCCTGCTTCGGCGAGGGGTCAACGGCCCGACTCGCGCGCTGTCCCAGGCTGAAGGCCAACCCTCGCTGCCACGGCGCCAAGGCATTCGTCTGCTTGGCCCAGTGGGCGCATTCAAACCAAGCATCAGCAGGCACTGCGGAGGCTGACGCAACGGTCGGCTCCGCGCTCGCCTCCGCCGACACTCGAGCCGCCTCGGCATCGGCAACGCGCCGAGCTCGAAGGTCCACCAGCTCGTCTGCTAGCGCCGCGGGAGTAGCCCACTTGATCGCCTCGACCGCGGTCCAGGCTTCGGGCCTCTTGCACCACTCACCAATGTTGGCAGCCCGCGGCGGGTTAGTAATCGACGCCTGCACCGGAACGCAAAGAGAAGAAATAGCCGACTCCAACGCAGGCGACAGGCCCTGGCGACGCCAGATGTCGTCGAGGTCGATCCGCGTGGCCGTCGCATTAGCCAACTTGGCTATCGTGTAGGTGACGATGTTCGCACGGTAGCCGCCGAAGTTCTTTCCTGAGACAATTCGTTCGGTTTCGCGGAAGAGGATGGCCTGCGCAATCATACGCTTGAAATAGACTTCATCGACTCGCGGCCGAGACTTCGTAGCCATGCGATCCATGAACTCGCGGAAGTTCTTCTCCGCCCCTCGGCTCACTAGGTGGGGCAGCTGCTCCCACGTAGTGACAAATTTGGCTAGGTCCGTCTTGGTGAACTTCTGCTTTGTGGGATGCGAGAGCTTGAAGGCTTTCTGGCGAGCCGGCGTACGCTGCCGTGCCAACTCATCTGCGTATTGTCCGCGAGCTCGCTCGTAGAACCAGCGCGTCTCTTGGCCGTCACCGGTGGGACTCGGAGCCCAGACGGCGCGGGAGAGCTTCTCTACGTCGACGTGGAAGGGGTTATTAGCACTGAAGTCCGCCGTGGTGACCTTGTTCTGAGTGTTGGAGTACTTACTGATTTGTGGAACGATCTCATCGAGCTTTTCGGGTGACACCACGGTCACCTTCGCCTGGACAAAGACCGACGACACGTCCGCACCGTCCCTTTTGACCGCACTATGAACGGACGCAGTCGTCTGTCCGCCGTTCACGATCTGAAGGTCATGCAGCCGGATGATAGACTTCCCGTCTTCCGAGAACTCGACGCGGCTGGCCGTTGCCGAGATCCCATTATTGTAGGCCAGAAATCGCTCGGGCGTTTTGAGAATCGACTCACGGATACCTTTGTTAACCGCACCCTTGGTCTGCAGAAAGCTACGGACGTTCAACTCAAGCAGTCGAGTGCCGAATTCATCGTAGAGGCTAGCAAGGACCGGGCCGGGAACGATGGTCAGAAGGGCCGAATAGTCGGTATCCGTAACGGGAGTGCTAAGACATGGCAACCCAGCGCCGAATCGCTGTGCGAAGTCGACCATGATTGGCTCGTGCAACGTCCCAGAAGTTAGTAGGCGATGCAGACGGGCGATGTCCCAGATGTTGTAGTTATACTCAATGCCGTCCACAGTTTCGGGGCGGACGCCGCGCACCCGAGTGGTGGCATTAGTGAAGAGGAAGAATCGAACGCTCGTTGCGGCCTTGAGGGTCCGCTCGATATCTTGGACCATATCGAACACAGGTGACGAATCGTCGACGTCGAGGCGGTACCCGTTGCGGCACTTGGTTATGAAGCTTTTGAGCCGCTTGGACAGGGTCTCCAACTCGGACGCGGGCAGTGTTGGACTAGCGACGTCATGTCGGAAGTGTGTGATGAAGACATCCACCCGCGACTCGTCCTCGGCAATGGCGTAGCCACTCACTTCCACGCCGCGGGCGCGGTGATAGCACACCAACCCGTCATCGAGCTCACCTGCCTCGGTGAGGTGCTCAATCATGCGTTGCGTGAAGGCGTCGGGCAGTGTGACATCGGTTGCCTCAGCCGTAGCGAGCACGTCTTGGACGAGCCCGTCCCCAAATTCCTCCAGGGCGCTGACCATCGCTACACTCCCCCGTCTTTAATCATGCTGTGCACGTGCGCGGGCTGGACTTCGAAGGCCGTGCATGCGGCCAGAGTTACCGTGTACCGCACTTGGCCCACGCCCTCGCGCAGGTCACCTTCCACGACACGCGGAAACGCATCTTTCACTTCGAAATAGCGCCGTGACCGCATCTCATATCGCGGCTCGTTGTAGAGATCCCAGTCGTCCTTCACATATCCGACGCGGGCCAGCCGGGTCATGAAGACCTGAGCAGCTGTCGGGTTCCGAGCCAGTAACGCCTCCACTTGGGACACAAGGTCGTTCAGCGTTAGCCCAAGTCCACCGCGACGCTCGTCGAGGGAGACGTGCACGAGGTACAGGCGGCCTGCTCCCCGCTCATCGAGCTCACGTTCGTTGCTCACGACGAAACCCAGAGGATTCAGGCCGGCAGTAGCCTTGACCTCAAGTGCCACGCCGGGGAACTGAAAATCCTGGTTCTTTCTGAGGGGGCCCGTCCAAGCTCCTACCGCCACATCAGGGGCCACCAGCGGGAGAATGTCGTCTCGCAGCGTGAGCAACTCCGCCGCCAACCCACGCCGCTCGAGATCGCCCAGCCCCCTGCGAGACAGCGCGCGGAAGAGCTCTTGCCAGCCGGCAAGTCGGCTGACGAGTTCCGAAACGGCCGCGTCATCCGAGGGGGCCTCGACCACGGCTTGGGCTAGGTCGCCGGCCACCGTTGTGAACACCTCGGCGAGTGCGGGCACGTGCAGCTCAACGCTGACCGTCAGCGAGCCTCCGGCATCGGTAACTCGACACACCAAGTCGAGCGCCTTCGTGCGCGGCAGAGTGGGGACAGAGCCACCCCTGTGCCAAGCCCGCTTGTAGATCAGGCGCCGAGCGCGAGTGTCGAGGTCCACCGCGATGTAGAGATCCCTAGTCGACTCAGGGTGGATCCGGCGCAGAACGGTGCCGGCGGCTCCTGGCTGCCCCTCCAGCGCAACCCAGTCCTCGGTGGTGACGGTCATTCGCTGTCCTCATCGAACGTCACACCCGCATCCTGCAACTGTTGCCAGATCGGGTTCACCAGGTACTCCGCCATGACGTTACGTTCTGAATGGGGAAAACTGACGTAGAAGCCGACCATCGGGCGCTCAACAGCCGTCTTGTATTTGCTGTTGTCTATCGGGTACAGGAGCAGGAGCGCCTGGTTCGGCCGACGCTGAAGCCGTATGGCGGGGCCACTGGGCGACGACGGGACCGATGTCCGCTTGCCGGGGTCTTCCTCGTACCACTTCTTGGTCAGCGCCAAGGCGAGGTCACGTTGCTGCTCGGTCAAGTCCAGAAGTTCATCGGAAGGACTCAGAACGCGCCTGATCGCGTACCGGGCTTCATCGTTGAGCTCCCGCTCGCGCTGACCGGGCTCGCCGTCAGGAATGAGAGAGCGCGTCACCAGCTTGACTCGATGATTCGCGAAGTCAACCTCCCGGAGAGGACTCCCTTGCTTGGTCGCAGCAGCGGAGTTCGAGACGAGCACGACAGTCCAGTCAGTCAACTCATCGGCTCGCACGCACGCCTTGATGTATTGGGAGATGAGATCAGGACGGACTCGCCAGGCCGTCGGGTCCGACTTGTAGCCGTCGAAGAATTCTCGCGCGACCGAGTCCCCTCCGACTCCGCGCCACACGTAGTTTCCATGCTCGCGGCTGGGCGTTCCACTCTCGGCCGTGATCTGATCCAAGAAGGAGGCGACCACCTCCTCGTTGTTCCTGAGAACGCCGGGGCGGACATCGAACAGGACAGTTTCCGGATTCGCGCCGCTGAACGAGAGCTTCACTTTCTGCGCCCTGCGCATCTTGTTAGCCGCGGTGACGCTAAGTCCAGCCGGGGAGGTGCGGACTCGGAGTCCGTAGTCGATGGGCGTGGCACCCTGCGCAGCCATCTCCTGCAGTTCGGCCCGCAGCTCGTTGGCAGCAAGTGTGATCTCCCGGTACCAAGAACGCAGGTCCGGGGTCGTGTAGAGCCTGCAGAGATCCTCGTAGCCAGGGCGGTAGCCGAACCACCGCCCCATCTGCATGAGCGTGTCGTACATGCGGGAGGCGCGGAGATAGTAGCTGACGCTGAGACCTTCGAGAGTCAGTCCCCGAGAGAGCTTGTCGCCTCCCACTGCGATGACGGAGAGCCCCGTAGCTCGATTCTCGTAGTAGTCCAATGAGTCCTTCGAATACCCGTTCATTGTCCTGACCTTGATTTTCTCCACCGCCGGTAGGACGTGCGGTCGAACGTCGTCCCAGGTCAGGGGCGCAAGCGGGTCTCCAGAGGCGCGGAACCATTCGGTCGTGGGGACGAACTCCTCCTCCCAGCGCTGCCGCAGCTCGTCGCCGATCTGCAACTCGGACCGCGCGTCGCCGTAGCGGAGCCGGTCCCTGATGGTGAGCAGTGCGTCGTTGACTTGTTCCGTCACCCGCTCTTGGACGTCTTGGAACCGCGTGACGTGGACAAGCATGGAGTTATGCGCACTGCTTTGACCGCGGGCACGGCGGGCTGCATTTGACAAGACGAAGTCGAGCATGGCGGCCGTGAGCGATGCGGGAAATGCCTCCGCCGGCGGCTGCCAGTCCTTTCGGTGTCCCGGCGGCATCCAGCTGGTCTCGTCCTGGATCGCTCGGTGGATCGGTACGGCTCCCATGTCCTCCGCGTCGTCGAGGCCGAAGACCCGGTCGGGGCCGAAGTAGTTGCTCGGGGCCTGAAGGACCTCGATGAAGCTTCGGGGAAAGATGTCGTCACCGAAGTCGTCGTGGTCCTCGTGTGGGTCCGCGTAGATGTTTGCGAACGGCGTTGCCGTGTACCCCACGTAGGCAGACCTATCGAATGCGTGCAGGAGCCGCCGGATCTCTCGGTTGATGGCCGAGGGTGCGTCGGAGTCCTCGGCGCTTGTGTCGATCGAAGCGTTGTCCGCCTCGTCGTCGATTAGAAGCAGAGGCACATCGCGTACGATTTTCCGTCCGGTCTCGGGGTCGACCGCTCCCTGCATGCCAGTGATCCAGCTGTGGATATACCGGATGATCTTCGCGTGCTTCTTAACGACGAGGAGGACCGGCACGTCGACAACTGGCAAGGCGAGGCTCTTGGCGCGAGCGGCCTTGAAGTCGCCGCTCTCAAGGCTGGTGGTCAATGAGCCCGCGTACAACCGCTCGAACCCAGGGAGGAGTCCTGCGCCAATGAAGTGGTTCTCCCCCGCCTCATCACTTCGAGTCTGGAACTGGCTGTCGAAGCCGAGAAACCCCTCGTCGAGTCGTAGCTGGGTCTGGCTTCGCAAGCTGTTGTGGATACCTGCGAGAACGACGATCAGTCGGTAGCCGGCATCCGCCGCCTTGCAGATCAGGCCGGTGTAGTTGCTTGTCTTGCCTGACTGCACATGACCGACAACGAGTCCGCGCCGGTCCCAGGGCCCCGGCCGTGTCGGATCCTCAAGCTTGCTCAAGATGCTGTCGGTCACATTGTCGAGGCGCCGCACCACCTTCGGCGGCATGAGCAGCTGGTCCTCCATGTAGCGCCGGTAGCGCTCCCAGAACTTCCACTGAGTTTCTGCCCGACGCTCACTGAGCCACTCCACGTGCCCCTTAGTATCCAAGAGGGACGAGCCGGGCTCTTGGAAGACAATAGTCAACGACTCGACGTGTCGGACTAGCTCTTCGAGACTAGCGACCTCCCCGCCGCGGCGGGACAGCATGAAGTGAACGTCCTCGGCTGCCGCACGGATGTGTTCGGTTGTCACCCCCTGTTCGGGAAGCAGATTGAGCACAAGTCGAACGGCTGTCTGCAGGGCGTCATCGATCGACGTCATAGGTTCCCCCGTGGGATCAGGCTTGGTCTGTGCCGCTCAGCAGGGAGGCAAGAGCGGGGTAGTCACTAAAGGGAGGCATGCGGGTCACACGTCCTAGGGCATCCGCCGGGCTCACGCGGCGATTCAGCATCACCTCGAGCATCCGTGACGCCATCTCGAGGACGTCATCAGGAACAACCTCATCGTCACTCGCAGCCGAGGGCCGAACGGTCGCTTCCGGGGTCGTTCGGATGAGACCCACCGGCAGGGTGGACTCAATCATCGTGAGCACCGCGTTGAGGTCACTGCGAACACTAGGGTTCCGGTCGATCATTTCACGAATGAGTACGTGCTCGCGGTTGAGTACGAAGCGGGTCTGGCCGAATTGACTCAACGTCTTCCACGTGAAGTCCTCAGAGGAAGTTTGTCGGTCTCGTACTACGCGGCCCCGATGACTGATGACAGCTCCCGCTCGCTCTCTCGTGGCCTTGCCCACCCTGGCAAGGTGCCTGACGAGCGCGGGAGGAGGCGTCGCCGTCGACTTCTTGACATCCAGCGCCCATTCGAGATCCTGCTCAGGAGGCAGGTCGACGGCGATTCGAGCGAGGGTGTGCTTCTCGTCCTTGCGGAAGTTGCTCAGCTTCAGCCAATCGCCAGCAACGATGAGCCGGTCCCGTCGATACACATAGAATCCCTGCTGGTCCAACCAACCTCGAGGCCCGCCACCGTCTAAGTACTCGTCGTCTGTGAGACGACTTCGATGAGGCAGTACGTATCCCTGCACCGTGACGCCGGGCAAAGGTCGTTCGAGTGGCAGTGCCTCGACAAACTTGTGTGCGCCGAGGAAGGGATCCCACCCAGCAATCGGGCGGCCATTGAGACTCATTGAGAGCCGGGATGCTCGCTTGCTGAGATAGCGCGCGAACACCATGCCTAGGTGCCGCTCAATCCGCTCGACGAGCGTGTAGAACTCTCGCTTCGCCCAGTCGTCTCCCGGCCGGCTGTCGGCCGCGACGAGCCTGGTGAGCCGCCTCCACAGAACGACTGTGCCGGAGCCTGACGTAGAGGCGGTGAGGTCTTCGAGAATTGCGAGAGCGGAGGGTGGACATCCCCTCATCAGTTCCCAGTCCCCCACTTCGAGGACATGGTCGACGTCCCAGGTTCGAATCAGCCACGGGCCCGGACCCGGTCTCGAGGCAACAATCAGCTGACGGGCCTGCGAGAACGACGCCGTCTTCAGGCCCATTCCGAACCGGCCGAGGTCTCCTCGGTCGCGCTCATCCAGTCCTCGACCACCGACGGTTAGGCCTCGAAGCAGGGCCTCCTCATCCATGCCTTGCCCGTCGTCGACGATGGCGGCCCAAGATTCGTCGGCCCCTTCCCACCGAAACTCGACTCGGATCGCCTTCGATTTCGCAGCAATGCTGTTGTCGACGAGATCAGCGACAGCTGCCTCAGGCGTATACCCGAGCGACGCCAAGGACTGGATGGTGCCCGCAGGGTCGGGCCGGACCACATCGAACTGAGTGTCCTTCGCCCGTCGGGACTTGCCTGTCGTTCCGGTGACTCGCGCCATAGCCAGGTGAGCCTATCCGCGACTGTCTCGAAACCCTGACGGACCGAACGCGCGTCGCTCCGAAGAGTTACTCCGCCTTCGGCGCTGATCGCTGAACGTCCGAGCTCACACGCCCAGCAGGACTCCTCTCGAGCGGCGGCCGGTAGGGCCGGGTGCGCTTGGCGGTGATGCCCAGTTCGGCGCAGGCGGCGGCCCAGTCGCGGCTGCGGTAGCAGCCGCCGTCGTCGGTCAGCACCCAGCGCGCGCTCACCCCGCGAGCGGTGAACCAGGCGGTGGCTCGGTGCAAGACCGCGGCGGCGGTGGCACCGGTTTCGCCGTAGTGGATCTCGGCGTAGGCCAGCCGGTAGTAGTCGTCGAGGACGACGTGGATGAAGCCGTGGCGCATCAGCGGCTGGCGGTGGCGCTGCGTCCGCGGCCGCCGTCGCGATGCCGATTGGCCTTGCCCTGCTCACGGCCGACGAAGGGCCAGGCGCCGCCGGCGGGGATATTGCCCAGCTTCTTGACGTCGGCGTGCAGCAGCTCACCGGGCGCGGCGTGCTCGTAGCGGAGCACCTGCTGGTCTCGGCGCTCCAGCCGCGACAGCCGGCTAATCCGGCAGCGGTGCAGTACCGCCGCCGCGGTGGAGGGCGCCACGCCGGTCTCGGCGGCCAGCCGGACCGAGCCTCAGCGCCTGCGCAGCCGCAACGACGCAATCCGCTTGGTCGTTTGCGGGCCGGTCTTGCCCGAGCTGCGGTGCGGCCGGCTGGACCGATCGGCCATGCCGGCGCGGCCGGCGACCCGGTAACGCTCGGCCCACCGATCGGCGGTCCTCCAGCTGACCCTGAAGAACTCCGCGGCCCGCCTCTTGGGCCACCGCTCCTCGACGACCGGGCTCGCCAGCCGCAGGAGCTGGCGTGGGGCAAAAACGGCATTCTCGTGGAGCACGAGGACCTCCGAGTGCGTGGCGTGGTCGCCTTCAGCAGCTCCACTCCACGTCCTGAGGTCCTCCCTCCACGAGATCCTCAATTAGATCGCGGGATCGCACGCCCTCAACCATGTTGTCCGGCCAGTACCCCTAGGTACGTCGGCCTGCTAGAAGAGCATCGAAGCCCGACGCTCCTCCGCCCGCGAACTCACGCACACGTCTTGGAGAGGACAAACATCACACAGGGGTTCGGTCGGGCGACATACAGTAGCGGCCAGCTCGATTAGTCCAAGGTGGGCGAGACGGGCGTCCTCGCCGCCGCCAATCAGGCGCGCGACGGCCAAGCGCCCATCGGTGAGCCGGTTCTTGCGGTCGACATTGTCGCCACTGACGCGCGCTGCAACTCGGAGTACACCCTTCGTCGACAGCACCGGCTCTTCCGACCCCTCGTCGCCCGCGACTGGCACAACAAGCGAGGCCAGGTCCAAGGCCGCAGCAGGAATAGCCGGGATGACACGCGATGCCCCGTCCAGATCATCCAGCGCGCCTGGATGGTCCACCAGCCAGTCAGTGAGCTCTAGCAGTTGGGTCGCTCGAGCAGTCCGCCCGATGAGTGTGCCGACGTCTCGGAGCATCTCGTCGTTGTCCTGTGTGACCTCGGGCGACTCCCAAGAGCGAATCATTGGCCAGACCAACCGCACGACGTCAGACGTCGCTCGGTCGAGTAGTAGTTCAGCCGAAATCACTTGCCAGCGAGTCGTCGCCTTCAACCAAGGCACTCCTCGAGGTTCATTGGAGTTCAGCCAAGATGAGAGTGTCGCGGCGATTTCCCGCGTTAGTGACTTCACCTTCTCCGACGACTCGAGCGCCTCTCCGATAGCCAGTCCAAGGTTTTCGGCCAGCAACGGCGGAACGGCGTTCCCGATTTGCTTGAACGCGGCTGAAGGAGGACCGGCGAACCTGTACCAGTCCGGGAAAGTTTGCAGTCGAGCCGCCTCGCGGACCGTAATGGTCCTGCCCTGGCGAGGGTGGATGTACCAGTAACCGTCTTTCGCGATATGAGCAGTGATGGTGCGCGACAGGTCATTCTCGTCAAGTCGCTTGTACTTGTCGTCGAAGATGTCGTCACGGTACCGCTTCATTTCAGCTGGGAGATCTGAGTATCGGGTACTCGAATCCATCAACTCGAAGGCTCTGGCGTCATCTTCCCGAACCGGCCGAGTGATGTGGTCATACAGCTTTCCGCGATCGGACGCCTTGACGCCTTGGCGCATACGCTGCTGGAACGAGGTGACGGGACCGTCATATTCGGCCCATCCGTGCGCCCCGCCTTCAGGGCGCCACCCGCCACTCACCTCCGGCATGTCTCCGATTGCATTCCACACGGACACTCGCTCCGGCGACTCGTGCGGCCAAACGAATTGCAGGCGACCTCGGAGAGCCACGAGGATCAGGCGCTGACGGAACTGTGGAACCCCGTAGCGCCACGTGTCCACGATCCGCTCTTCTACGCCGTAGTCAAGCTCTTCGAGCTCCTCGACCATTGAACGGAGAATGAACATCTCACGATCAAGTGCCATGTCGGGAACATTTTCCATCAGCACCGCCGGTGGCTGAACCAGCTGCACAACCTCCAAGAACGACCGCCAAAGATCACGGCGCTCATCAATGGGGTCTCGGAGGCCATGACGCACTCGATAGCGAATGCCCGATCGGCCAGCCTTCGAAAACGGCTGACAGGGCGGCCCGCCGGCGATTACGTCAACCCCGATGGTCGTCAGGAGCTCTGCAAGCTCCTCAATTCGGTTAACATCCGCGAGATCCCAGTTCAGACTAAGACCGGGGAAATGATGTGCATGCGTTTCAACAGCCTCAGCGTAGTGGTCAACGGCGACCACGGGCGTGAACCCGGCTCGAGCAAGTCCGAGACTGATTCCGCCTGCGCCGCTGAAGAGGTCAGCAGCCAACCGAAGACCAGGCGACTCCTCACGAAGCCGTGCCACGAGGTCGACCAGCTCATCCCTACTGGTCGCATGATCGGCATTCGCCTTCAGCTTAAGGAACGGGCCACGCACTAGCTTTACGCCATATGTGGGGCGCGTCACGGAATCGGACAGGCAGACCGTTCCATTATCGCCGGACGAAGTCTCACTCGAGGACATCAGTTCAATCCCGTCATTGCTGAGAGAAGCCAAGGGCCTGCCATACTTCGGGCGCTACTTCCCGAAGTTGACCAGCGATTCGCTTAAGCGCTTCATACTCACCGGCTTGAACCGCCGCAGAGCGCAGAGCTAAGCCCGCCATCGAAGATATCTGCACGGTCCCACCGGACCGGTTTGCCGAGCGGACCTTCTCGGTTCGGTCTCGGTAGACTTGATTGGCGGCCATGCAGAGATCATTGATCGGCCGCTCCAACAGCTGCTTCAGTTGGGCGGGAACAGCGACGCGCATTTTGGCGACATTAATCTGGAAGAGATCGTCCAGATCGGTGTCAAAGTCGAGGGACGCGCGCGCCAACTTGAGATGTTCATCGATTCCGCGAATACCTGCCCATCCACCCCACTGCACGAGTCGGTTGGCCCGGTATACGTAAAGACCTTGCTGACGGTTCCACTTCAGCGGACCGGAGAGCTGCTCAAACCGAGAGGGTGAACTAAAGTCATCCTTGGCTGGGAGTATATAGCCCGCAAGTTTGACGCGGCCGACGGTCTCACCTGCAGTCAGTTCAAAGGTCTGGACTCCGAACGTCTGCGTCTTCTCTTCATCCACTGCGAACGGGTTCCAAGGTGTCACCTTTTCACCATTCACCGTAATGATGACCTGCCGAGAGTCCGCACCCTCGAGGAATCTATGGAAGACCATGGCGAGATGATCAGCAGTCTTCTTGGCGAGAAGGTCAAAGCGCCGCCTTGCCCATCCACCGTCCGGTCGCCGCTCTGGCAGGACTCGGTCTAGGTTGCTCCAGACCACGACCGTCCCTCGGCCGTTCCCCAGAACCTCTCGCGCCGCCCGAGTGGCGCGCTGATCGGGCGACGTGATTAGCCAGTCGTCCCACTCGATGATCGTGTCGAGGTTGAGTTCCCGCGCCGACACCGGCCCGTCGGTTACTCGGCGACTGACGACCATCACGCGACGGCATTGAGATAGCGACGCAGTCTTCAATCCCAGCCCATATCGACCGAGGTCGTTATTGCTGTACGACCGGCGACTCCCAAAACGCAACGCCTCAACGAGGCCGTTCGGACTCATGCCGATCCCGTCGTCCGCGATGAAGACGACGGAATTGGCGCCATCAAATCGGATCAATACGTCAATCCGCTCGGCACCCGCCATCACGCTGTTGTCAACCAGATCCGCCACCGCGGCCGGAAAGTCGTATCCGATGTCACGGAGCGACTCAGTCAAACGGGCTGCTGAGGGGGCGACGGACCGATGTCGACTGGATGGCACACAAACTCCTCGACTTCACGTATGGGCCCAGGTTGCCACAAGCCCGGCTCAGCGTCGCGGCGGCTCGCCCAGCAAGGTTCGCCACATCGCCTCGATCCGGTCGGCTGCGAGGGAGACAGGCTCATGCTCCCAAATCCGTACGACAGTCCAGCCTGCATCCACAAGTTCTTGATCTTGACGCCGGTCCCGGGCCACGTTCGCGGCAAGCTTCGTCTCCCACCAGGCGGCGTTGTTCTTCGGGCGTGTCGCATGCAGGGGACAGCTGTGCCAGAAGCACCCGTCCACGAAGACGGCGAGGCGCGCCCGGGTGAACGCGAGATCTGGGCGACCGGGCAGACTCGGGAACTGCTTCCGGAACCGCAACCCGCGAGCGTGCAACTCCTTCCGCAGGGCCACCTCAGGCTTGGTATCGCGGCGAGGCATGCGCTGCATCTGACGAGACACGCCCTCATCGAGCGGTTGCGGACGTTCGCGCTTGCCCCCATCACCCGGCACACCGGGAGGCTAGGCGTACCGCAACGGTGTCGAGAGGTCCGGAGCCCAGTTGTTCTGGCGGAACCACCTCGGGCCAGATCTACCTCCTCTTCTTGCCCCTTCAAGTGCATCGCGACAGCGGCTGGAGGGGTGCCTGCGACCGGAATACGCGCCCTCGTCGGGCGGCGGGGGCCGGTGCTCAGCCCTCAGGCCAAGTGAGCGACCACCCCCTCTTGCCCTCGTGTGCGACCACCCGCACTGCCGCCGTGTTCCCCGGCTGGTGGCTCAAGGCGGAGGCGCGCGGAGTGTTGCCCCTAGAAGTAGAGGGCGACAAAGTGACCTACGCGAGGCGATGCCGCCCGGGCGCCGCCCGTCCGAGGGGAGCGGCGGCATGCACGCACGGTCCACGAACATCCACGGCAACCCGGCCCGCCTCGACGAGGGCGTCGCCTACCTGCGCGACGAGGTGCTGCCGGACCTCGTCCAGATGGACGGCTCCATCGGCATGTCAGTGCTGACCGACCGGGAGACCGGCCGCTGCATCATCGCCACCGCCTGGGCCGACAAGGAGGCCATGCGCGCCACGGCCGAGGGCGTCCGCCCGTGGCGGCACAGCGTCGAGCACATCCTCGGCAGCCAGCACTCCGACGTCCAGGAGTGGGAGATCGCCGTCATGCACCGGGACCGCCCGGCCGGCGACGGCGCCCGCGCGCAGGTCACCTGGGCCCGGATCACCCCCGACCACGTCGACGAACTGCTCGACGCCTACCGGATGAACCTCCTGCCGCGGCTACGGGAGCTGCCCGGCTTCTGCAGCGTCAGCCTGCTGGTCGACCGGCGCGCCGGGCGCACCGTCAGCGTCACCAGCTTCGAGACCCGCGACGCCCTCGCCCTGGTGCGCCGGCAAGCCCGCTCGCTGCGCGAGCAGTTCGCGCAGGCCACGGGCACCAAGATCGTCGACCTGCACGAGATGGACCTCGCGCTCGCCCACCTGCGCGTCCCGGAGACCGTCTGAGGAAGCTCGCCGCCCTGCTCCTCGCCCTCGCCCTCGCCAGCTGCACCTCCTCCCCCGAGGCCCCGGCCGGCGGCCCGGAGCTGCTCGCCGCGATCTACCTGGACGCTGCCGTCGGCACCGACGTCCGCCCCTACGGCCTCACTCGCCTGCTGGACGGCGGCTGGGTCGTCCTGGCCGGCAAGGACGACGCCACCTGGCTGGTCGAGGTCGATACGGACGACGCCGGCGCGGTCACGCCGGTGCCCGCCGTCCGCTCCGGCGCCGAGGTGCTCGCCGCCCCCGACGGCGCCCTCCACGTCGTCGGCGTCGCCGAGGACCAGCTCCAGCTGCTCACCGGCGACCGCCGCACCCCGCTCGGCCCGGCCGCTGGCGACGTCACCGCCGTCCTCTCCCCGAACGGCCGCACCGCCTACCTCGCCACCTCAACACAACACGGTGAGCAGCTGCTCGCCGTCGACCCGGCCACCAGCGCCGGCATAGCCACCGCGGAGCCGGCGGGCCGGGTCGCCGACCTCGCCGCCGGCCCGGACGGCGTCGTCGTCCTCCTCGACACCGACGCCGGCGCCGCCCTGCAGACCTACGACACCACCCTCGTCCCGGCAGCAGAGCCGGTGGACCTCGGCCCGGACGGCGACCCGGCCGGCCTGGCCCGAGCCGACGACAGCACCGCCGTCGCCACGCTGCACGACCCCGCGGCCTCCCTGCTCCGCCTCCTCACCGTCCGCGACGGCCGGGCCGGTGAACCGGCGGAGGTCCCCGACACCGAGGACTCCAGCGCCGACGTCGCCGTGACCCCCGACGGCCGCCGCGCGTTCGTCGCCCAGGCCGCGTACGGCGTCGATCCCGAACTGCTCACCGTCGACCTCGCGACCGGCGAGGAGGTCGGCAGCGTGGTGCTGTGCGTCGGCGCGGGCGACGTCAGCGCGTTCGCCCTCGACCCCACCACCGGCGCCCTCGCCGCCATCGACGCCTGCGCGCGGCGGAACGGCCCCGCGACCACCGTCTTCGTCGTCGGCGAAGCGTGACCCGTCACCCAAGTCGGCGACTGCGGACCGTGGCGTCTCCGTTTCGTCGCCCCGGCGTGCGACGCTCCCCGCCGCGCCGGCCACGGGGGAACGGCGCCGATTCGGGGGTCCTTCTTGATGCGCTCGCGTCTGCCCGTCCTCGCCGTGCTCGCCGCCGGCCTGCTCGCCGGTTGCGGCTCGGAGTCCTCGCCCGCCGCCCCGCCCGCGCTCGACGCCGTCTTCACCGACGCGGCCCGCGCCGCGCAGGACGGCGTCCAGGCCGAGCTGGAGTCGCTGGCCTCGTCCGCGGCCGCCCACGCGAGCGCCGCATCCCAGGCCCAGGCCGCAGCCGCCGCGCAGCAGGCCGCCGAGCAGGAGACCGCCGCCCGGCTCGCCGCCGAGGAGGCCGCCCGGGCCGCGGCGGAGGCCGCGGCCGAGCAGGCCGCGCGCGAGGCGGCCGCGGCGCAGGCAGTCATCGACGCCGAGGGCGGCTGTCCGGGCGGCTGGTACTTCGAGGAGGACTACGGCTGCGTCCGCGAGGACGCCTATCCAGACGACCCCTACTACGACTCCTCCGACCTCGAGGTCCGCTGCTCCGACGGCACCGCGACCGTCGAGGAGTGCTTCGGCCCGGGCTCGGACCTGGACGGCAACGGCGTCGCCGACGTCAACGAGTAGCCGCCGGCGCCCCCGATCGGATCAGACCGCGCCGAATTGCACCTCGCCCTTCGCGCGATCCTGGGTCACCGAGATTGTCCGCCGGCCGGACGGCGTACCGGCCTCAGCGGCGGCCGCGGACGGCGCGGCGGCACATGCGCCGGCCTGACGCGGGGTCAGCCGACGGCGACCGAGCCGGTCCCGTTCGGGACCAGCTCGACCCACGTGCTCCCGGGCGCCAGCTCCACATGCGACCCGTCGAACGTGAGGACGACGGGCTCCCCCACCGACGCCTTCGACCAGGACGCCTCGACCGTGTGCCCGCCGGTGGCGATCAGCGCTTCCCCGCCGCCGACCATCACCGTCTCGGGCACCGGGTTGCCGATGCTGTCGGTGAACTGGGTGTCGGCCACGTCCACCCGCAGCACCACGACGTTGGTGGCCCGCAGCCGCACGCCGTCGCTGTCCACCGCCGGCGTCGCGCCCTCCGACCGCAGCCACGCCCCGTCGCCGGCGCTCCACGTCCACTGCGGCTCGGCGACCGGCGACAGCGTCAGGTCCAGCTGAGTCGCCCGCGTCCCCTCCCCCGACGCGGTCGGATCCGCGGAGAACACGAACTGCGAGGGCGGCGCGGACCGGTGCCCCTCGTCGGCCTGGGCCAGCAGCGCCGCGGGGTCGACGTACGTGTTGTGCGGCGCCGTGCGCTCGGGAGCGCGGGAGTAGCCGGCAGCACCGGCGTCCGAGCTGACGTCCTGCAGCCCCGCCGCGCGTACCGCCTCCACGAACGGCGCCTGACCACCCGTGTACGCGAACAGGCCCCGCAGCGGCGCGGCGATCGGCGCGTCCATCGGCCGCACCGAGCGCACCGGCCCGACCGCCGGCGGCAGCGTGGAGTGGTAGACGGCGACGTAGCGGCTGATGCCGCCCTCCACGACCTGCTCCCACACCACGTCCGCGGCGTTGAGCCCGGTCTGTGGGCGGGCGGCCGCGGAGTTCTCCACCTTCACCGCCAGCGCCGGCCGAGCCGTGTCCACCCCGGCGCTGTCCGCCCAGGTCAGCGGCCACACCCCGGGCGGCGTCGCCGATGCCGGAGCCGCGTCCGAGCCGCCCTCCGACACGCACGCCACGCCCACGCTCAGCAGGAAGCCGGTGGCCACGGCCGAGGCGAGCCACCGCACTCCCCCGCCGCGGGGAGCAGGGCGCGCGGGAGGACGGGACGGCACCGGCACGCTCCTGCTCGACGGACGGGACGACGGACAACCCCGTCGGACGCACGCTAGGACGCCCGCCGCCCGATCGGTCCGCGCCGCACCGGGCGCGAACCAGTCGCTCAGCTCACGCGAACAGGTAGCCGAGGTCCTCCGCGGTCAGGGCGTCGTCGTGCTGAGCGAGCGCGCCGGCTCAGCGCTTCATCGAGCGCACCCACAGCGCCGCCGCGCCGTAGGCCAGGGAGCTCACGACCGCCCGCGTGGTGGTCCGGCTGCCGGCCTGGCCCTTGGCCGCCAGCGCGGTCAGCGTGTCGAGGACGTTGACCGCCGCGACCGCGGCCAGCCCGCGGTCGACCTCCTCGTCGGTCTTCGCGGTCAGCGCCAGCGCGGAGAGGGCCAGCGCCCGGCTGCCGAACAGCCGCTGCAGCTGCAGCCCGGCCGGCGTCACCGGCACGCCGTACCCGTTCGCCACCGCCCGCGGCGCGACCACGCTCACCAGCCCGAAGGCCGCGCCCGCGGCGCCCAGCGCCTTCGCCATCGACTGCTTCGACGTCCCTGTGGCGCTCTTCGCCATGGCCGACACTCCCCTGCACCGGGCCGGGACGGCGCTGGCTCACCGCCCACCCCCACCCAACCAGCGGCTCCGCCGTCCCGCAGGGCGACCGGTCCCCCGCCGCACTAGCGTCGGCCGGCGTGGCGGTCGAGCTGCAGCACCGCTCCACCGGCTGGGGCGTCATGCGCAGCCGCACGGCCGGCATGCCGCGGCCCGGCGTCCCCGAGGTCGTCGTCGTCCCCGGCCTCGCCGTCTCCGACTACCTGCAGCCGGCCGTGGAGGCGCTCGGCAGCTGGACCCGCGCGCACCTGGTCGAGCTGCCCGGCTTCTCCGGCAGCGGCGAGCCGCCGCACCCGATGGACGTCGCCCAGTTCGCCGACGCCGTCGTCCAGTGGCTGACCGCGGCCGGCCTGCAGCGCGTCGTCCTCGTCGGGCACTCCAGCGGCACCCAGGTCGCCGCCCACGTCGCCGCCCGGAAGCCCGACGACGTCAAAGCGCTTGTACTGGCGAGTCCGACGATCGACCCGGCCTTCCGCAGCCTCCGCAAGGTGCTCCTCGCCTGGCGGCGCAACCACGCGCTCGAGCCGCCCGACCTGGACGCGCAGCACGCCCCCGAGCGCAAGCGGGCCAGCCTGCGCCGGGTCCGGCACGCGCTGGGCGTCCACCTCGCCGACCGCCTCGAGGAGACCATCGCGCGGGTCGCCCAGCCGGTGCTCGTCCTCTACGGCGACACCGACCGGCTCTGCACCGAGCCGTGGGCCCGCGAGCTCAGCGACCGAGCACCCGACGGCCGCTTCCGCACCCTCCCCGGCGCGCACAGCTTCGTCTGGACCTCGCCCGGCGCCTGGTCCGCGCCGATCGAGGAACTGGCCCGCGAGGTCGCCGCAGGCCGGGACGCGGGGCCGGGACCGGGCCGCTAGCTTCCGAGGACATGGCCATCGACCCACGCGGCGCCGACCTCAAGCGCTTCCTCGCCGAGGACCCAGGCGGTCCCGTCGTCATGCTCAACCTGCTGCGCTTCGCCGAGGGCGGCCGCGAGTCCTACGCCCAGTACTCCGCGGCGCTGAAGGAGACCTACCTGCCGCGGTACGGCGGCGAGGTCGTCTACGCCGGCGACGGCTCCACCCCGCTGGTCGCCGAGGAGGGCCAGGCCTGGGACGCCGTCCTCCTCGTCCGCTACCCGAGCCGCGAGGCGTTCAGCCGGATGGTCGCCGACCCCGAGTACCAGCAGTTCACCCACTTCCGCACCGAGGCGCTGACCGAGGCCGTCCTCCAGCCGACCACCGCCTGGTAGTCCGGCGGCGCGCACCTTGCCCCCCGGAGTGACCGGGGACACAGTGACCGGCACGAGGCGATGCCGCCCGGGCGCCGCCCCACCGACGGGAGCGGCATGTACGCACGGTCCACCAACATCCACGCCGATCCCGCCCGGATCGACGACGGCGTCAGGTACCTGCGCGAGCAGGTGCTGCCCGACCTCGCCTCCGCGGAGGGCTGCTACGGGCTCTCGGCGCTCACCGACCGGGCGACCGGCCGCGTCATCGTCGCCACCGCGTGGGCCGACAAGGAGGCCATGCGCGCCACCGCCGAGGAGGTCCGGCCGACCCGCCACCGGCTCGAGCACATGGTCGGCAGCCAGCACTCCGACGTCCAGGAGTGGGAGATCGCCGTCCTGCACCGCGACCGGATGGCCGGGGACGGCGCCGGCGCCCAGGTCACCTGGGCGCGCATCCCGCCCGACCACGTCGACGGGCTGCTCGACGCCTACCGGCTGAACCTGCTGCCGCGGCTGCAGGAGCTGCCCGGCTTCTGCAGCGTGAGCCTGATGCTCGACCGGCGGGCCGGCCGCACCGTCAGCGTGACCAGCTTCGACAGCCGCGAGGCGATCGCCCTGGTGCGCCGGCAGGCGTGGTTCCTGCGCGAGCAGTTCGCCCGGGCCATGGGCGCCCGGATCCTGGAGGTGCACGAGATGGACCTCGCGCTCGCCCACCTGCGCGTCCCGGAGACGGTCTGAGGAAGCTCGCCGCCGCTCTGCTCCTCTCCCTGGCGGCCTGCACCT
This sequence comes from Blastococcus sp. SYSU D00813, assembly GCF_054050735.1. NCBI lineage: Bacteria > Bacillati > Actinomycetota > Actinomycetes > Geodermatophilales > Geodermatophilaceae > Blastococcus > Blastococcus sp. SYSU D00813. Next base: position 33,179 of record NZ_JBJGZX010000014.1, on the reverse strand, counting down.
CCTCGGCCCCGGACCCGCCGGCCGGCCCGGAGCTGCTCGGCGCCGTCGACCTGGACGCCGCCGCCGGCGCCGACGTCCGGCCTCTCGACCTCGCCGCGCTGCCCGGCGGCGGTTGGGTCGTCCTGGTCGGGACGGCAGACGGCGGGAGCGCGCTGGTCGAGGTGGGTCTCGGGGACGACGGCCCGGCCGCCGGCACCGTCACCGCCATGCCGGCCGTCGGGTCCGGGGCCGAGGTCCTCGTGGCGCCCGACGGCACGGTCCTCGTCGTCGGCGTCTCCGGGAACGCACTCCAGCTGGTCGCCGGCGACAGGCTGACGCCGATCGGCCCAGCCGCCGACGACGTCTCCGCCGTCCTCTCCCCCGACGCCCGCACCGTCTACGCCGCCGCCTCGCTGCCCGACCGCGAGCTCCTGCTGGCCGTCGACGCGGCCGCCGGCACCGTGACCGCCACGCGGGACGTTCCGGGACCGGTCGCGGACCTCGCCGCCGGCCCGGACGGCGTCACGCTGCTCACCGACGCCGGACTCCAGACGTACGACGACGCGCTCGCCCCGGTCGGCCCGCCGGTCGAGCTGAACGCGGAGGGGACGCCGGCCGGGCTCGCGCTCGCCGACGACGGCACCGCAGTCGTCACCCTGGCCGACCCGGCCGCGTCGCTGGTCCGCCTGGTGGCCGTGCGCGGCGGCCGGGCCGGGACGCCGATCGAGGTCGCCGACACCGAGGACTCCGGCGCCGACGTCGCCCTGACCCCCGACGGCCGGCGGGCCCTCCTCGCGCAAGCCGCCTACGGCGTCGACCCCGAACTGCTCACCATCGACCTCGCGACGGGCGAGGAGATCAGCAGCGTGGTGCTCTGCGTCGGCGCGGGCGACGTCGGGGCGCTCGCCCTGGACGCGACAGGTGAGGCCGCGGCGGCGATCGGCGCCTGCGCCCGCACCGGTGGCCCGGCGACGACGGTGTTCGTCGTCGGCTGAGTCAGCCGCCGGCCCGAGCTCGGCCGGCCTGCAGCAGGGTCGTGGCCGCCTGCGCCGCGGCGGTGGCGGCTGCCGTGGCGATCGGACGGGCGTCGAAGCGCTGCCGATTGCGCTCGCGGCGCATCCGGTCGTAGTGCTGCGCCGCCGCGTTCTCCGGCGGGGTGTCGAGGACAGCGGCCAGGAAGCGCCCGAGGGCGTCGTGCTGGCCGGGCCCGTTGCGGGTGCGGGTACGCGGCCAGCAGGGCCTCGCCGACGTCGTGCGCCGCGTCGTAGGCGAGGTTGTACCGGTTCTGCGCGTGGGTGACGTTCGGCAGGTCGCTCAGCGCCGTCTCGGCCTGGCGCAGGAAGGCCGTGCACCGCTGCTCGTCGACCGGGACCTGCTCCAGGCGGCGTCCCGAGACGAGCGCGTCGACCGCAGCCTGCTGGGCGGCCGTCAGCGGCGTCACTGCCACGGGAGGTCCCCGAGCACCGCGACGGTCGGGCGCTGCCGGACCTGGGTCAGGAAGCCGGAGTGCTCCTGGAGCTCGGCTGAGGTCATGATCGTCGGGTTGACCTCCCGCCCGACCTGGTCACCGACCTCCTGGCAGACCGCGTAGACCGCGAGCGGGTCGGGCTCCCCCACGACCATGACGTCGATGTCGCGGGGCGCCTCGCCGGGCTCGCCCCGCAGCCGGGCGGCGAAGGACCCGTACAGGAAGGCGCTCCGCACCCCGGGGATGTCGCGCAGCGCCCGGGCGAGCAGCGGGACCGGGCCGGCGGAGACCAGCAGCAGGTCGCGGACCGGCCGAGTCAGCGGCGACGCGGGGTCGGGCCGGACGTACCGGGCCTGGCCCACCCGCCGCTCGGTGAGCAACCCCGCCTCCAGCAGGCGGCCCACCTCCCGGTGCACCGTGCCGTACGCCAGCCCGACGCGCTCGGACAGCTCGTTGAGGTTGAGCTCGTCCGCGCCCGACAGGAAGATCTCCGCGAGCAGACGGGCCTGGCCGTCTGACCGGAACAGCGGCGCGACGAGCGGCGGGGCAGTTCTCACATAAACGGATACTACTCTCTGTTTTAGAGATGGCAAGAGTCGTGCCGTCGACTCACCCCGTGGCAGCGACAGACCGGTACGCCGATGCGTACTAGCGCGCCGTTCGAGCTTCGAACGACGCCGCGGCCATCTGATCGTGCCTGTGGACAACGCCCAGGCGGGTCGGCCGGATCGGCCAGAGTGCCTCCCCATGTCGACCCGACCGAGTCCCGATGTCCGCACCACCAGCGACGCCGAGCTGACCGAGCGATGGGCCGCTCTGCTGCAGCTCGACGGACCGCCCGCCCGCCGCTCGCTGTGGCTGACGTGGCTGCGCCGCGACGGCACGATGGTCCCGCTGCTGATGCCGATCGACGACGTCCCGCTGGAGCCCGATCGCGAGGTGCTCGGGAACCTGACGCACCTGCACGACACCGTGGCCGAGTCCGAGGACGTCGAGCCGAGCGAGCTGCACCTGGCCATGCTGCTCGAGCGCCGCGGCCCGGCCGGCCTCTCCCCCGACGACCACGCCTGGTCCTCGGCGATCGAGGCGGTCCTACGCGACCGGGCCGGCCTGGACTGCAGCCTGCACGTGGGCAACGGGCGCGCCGCCGTCGCCGTCCTCCCCCGCGAGCAGTGGCCCCGAGGATGAGCGACTCCGCAATGGCCTACAGCAGTGCTACGTTCGTAGCCATGAGGGTGGCCTCCCGGGAGCTGCGCAACGACACCGCGGGCGTCCTCCGTCGCGTCGCCGCCGGTGAATCGGTCGAGATCACGGTCAACGGTCAGCCGGTCGCCGAGCTGGGGCCCCTGCGCACGCGCCGTTCGCACTGGACGGGCGCCTCGGTCCTGGCGGAGCGGCTCGGCCGGGTGCAGGCCGACCCGGCCCTGGCCGACGAGCTGCGGGCTCTCGCCGGCGGGACGGACGAGCTCGGGCCGGTCGGGTGACCCGCGGCCTGCTCGACACCAGCGTCTTCATCGCCCACGAGGGGCGGGCCCTCGATCTCGCGCGCCTGCCCGACGAGCTCGCCGTCTCGGTGATCACCTACGGCGAGCTCCGGGCCGGCGTGCTCGCCGCCGCCGACCTGGCGGTGCGGTCTCGACGGCTCACCACCCTGCAGGCGGTGGCCGACCTGAATCCCCTGCCGATCGACGCGGCGGTCGCCGATTCCTGGGCGGAGCTCCGGCTGCGGATCGCCGGATCGGGCAGGCGGCTGAACGTCAACGACACCTGGATCGCCGCCACGGCACTGGCGCACGGCGTGCCGGTCGTGAGCCAGGACGCCGACTTCGACGCCCTCGTCGACCTCGGCGGCCCCCCGGTGATCCGCGTCTGACCGATCGCCGGGTCTCCTGCGCGGCGCGACCGGATGCGAGCGGCCGGACGCCATGTGGCGCCGGGCGGGACGCTCAGCGGAACAGGCCGCGGATGTCCTCGGCGGTCAACGGGCCGGTCAGCGCGCCGTCGTCGTCCTCCATCACGCGGGCGAACAGGTCGCGCTTGCGCTCCTGGAGCGCCAGCACCTTCTCCTCGATCGTGTCGGCGGCGACCAGCCGGTAGACCATCACCGTCTTGTCCTGGCCGATCCGGTGCGCGCGGTCGACGGCCTGCGCCTCGGCCGCCGGGTTCCACCACGGGTCGAGCACGAACACGTAGTCGGCCTCGGTCAGGTTCAGCCCCGACCCGCCGGCCTTGAGGCTGATCAGGAACACCGGCACCTCGCCGTCGCGGAACGAGGAGACGACGGCGTCGCGGTCGCGGGTCGACCCGGCCAGGTACGCGTACGGCAGGCCGAGAACGTCCAGCCGCTCGCGCACCGTGTGCAGGAAGCCGGTGAACGAGCTGAACACCAGCGCCCGGTGCCCCTCGGCGACCACCTCGCGCAGGTGCTCCAGGAAGGCGTCGGCCTTGCTCGACCCGATCCCGGCGTACCCGTCGTCCACCAGCGCCGGGTCCAGCGCCAGCTGCCGCAGCAGCGTCAGCGACCGGAAGATCGTGAACCGGTTGCGCTGCAGGTCGTCGACCAGGCCGAGCACCTTGCGCCGCTCGGCCTGCAGGTGGGTGTCGTAGACCCGGCGGTGCTTGGGTGCGAGCACCACCTCGAGCACCTGCTCCTGCTTGGGCGGCAGCTCGGCGGCCACCTGCTCCTTGGTGCGCCGGCGCATCACCGGCCGGATCCGCCGGCGCAGCGCGGCCAGCACCTCGGCGTCGCGGTTGCGCTCGATCGGCACCCGGTAGTGCTCGGAGAACCGCTTCGGGTTCGGGAACAGCCCCGGCGCGACGATCGACAGCATCGCCCACAGGTCCATCAGGTCGTTCTCCACCGGCGTGCCGGTGATCGCCAGCTTGAACCGGGCCGGTACCCGCCGCGCCGCCGCGTACGTCTTCGCCCGGTGGTTCTTCACGAACTGCGCCTCGTCGAGCACCAGCCCGCTCCACGGCAGCTCCCGGTAGTCGGCCTCCCCCAGCCGCAGCAGCGCGTACGAGGTGACGACGACGTCCGCGCCCGCCACGACCTCCGCCAGCGACGTCCCCCGCTTGCGGCCGGTCACCGGGACCACCCGCAGCCCGGGCGCGAACCGCGCCGCCTCCCGCACCCAGTTCGACACCACGCTCGTCGGCGCCACGACCAGCACCGGCGCGGTCAGCTCCCCGGCGTCGGCCGCCCGGCAGAACAGCGCCAGCGTCTGCAGGGTCTTGCCCAGCCCCATGTCGTCGGCGAGCACGCCGCCCAGGCCGAGGTCCCACAGCACCGCCAGCCACTGGTAGCCCTCGAGCTGGTACGGCCGCAGCCGCGCGGCCAGCGACGCAGGTGGCGGTGCCGGCGCCACCTCGGTCTCCAGCAATCGTGCGACGTCGCGCTCCCACCGCTCGCTCTGCTCGTCGACCACGCCGACCTCGACGAGCTCCTCCCACAGCCCCGCCTGGTACCGGCTGATCCGCAGGTCGCGCTCGTCGGTCGCGTCGGTCTCCTGCAGCGCCCGCGCCTCGTCGAGCAGCCGGCGCAGCCGGTCGAACTCCGGCCGGCAGACGTCGAACCACATGCCGCTGGGCAGCAGCAGGAACTCCTCCCCGAGCGCCAGCGCCGCGAACACCTGGACGAACGGGATCTCCTCCCCGTCGACGCGCACGGTGACGCCGAGGTCGAACCAGTCGCCGTCGGGGGTGTCGGTGGCCGACACCGTGATCACGGGCGCGGACTCCGACCGGCGGTAGTCGGGCGGCTCGCCGACCTGCTCGACGTGCACGCCGGCCTGCGCCAGCCGGGGCAGCCACTCGGCGGTGAGGACGGCGGCGTCGATGCCCTGCAGCTCCGCCGACGGCGCCGGCCGGTGCGGGTGCCCGCGCCACAGCCGGGTCAGCCGCTCGGGCGGGAGCGGCAGGGCGCGGATCAGCCGGTCCTCCGCGGCGGCGTCCCGCCCGGTGTCGGGGACGACGCCCGTGCCGCGGGCCAGCGGCAGCCGCCGCAGGTCGTCCCCCGTGCGGTAGAGCACCGACCAGGCGAGCGTGGCCCGGTGGCCGGGCTCGTGCTCGACCCGCAGGCACAGCTCCGGCGGCCGCACCTCGGGCAGCTCCACCGACGTCGAGCGCACCGGCAGCGCGCGGCGCAGCGCCGGGTAGAAGCCGGCGAGGAACCGCTCGCGGTCGGCCTCGGGCACCCGCACGACCCGCGCCGACAGCAGCTTCTGCACCCCGCGCGGCACCTGCTCCAGCGCGGTGAGCACGAGCCCGCCGCCGCCGGGGACCAGCGCCGCCCCGTGCGCCGGATCGCCGATCAGCGCCAGGTCACCGGCGGGCACGCGGACGTCGTCGGCCATGCGCACCACCGGCTCCAAGCGGAGGCCGCCCATGCCGTCGTCGTGCACGTCGACCACGAGCTCGCCCGGCTCCGGCATGAGCCGCACCGGCTCGCCGCGCTTGGTGAGCAGGGTGATGCCGTCGTCGACCGCCCGCCGCAGCGCCGGCCACAGCCCGGGCCCGAACTCCTCGAGCAGGACCGGTGGCTCCGCGGTGTTGCCGTACCAGTGGTTCTGCCCGCGCACGCGCGAGGCCTCGTACAGCCCGAGCAGCGCGGCCACGTGCGCCGGGTCGCGGTTGGTGTGCCGCTCGTGCGGCAGGTTCCGCCACGAGACCCCGGTCCGCACCCACTTCGCCCGGGCTCCGGGGACCACCGGCTGCAGGCGGACCGACGCCGCCCGGCCCGGCCGCTCCTCGACCTGGAACTGCACGCCCATGGGCACGAAGGGCCGCGCACCCGGCCGGCCCGGGTCCTGCACCAGGTCGGCGAGCACCCGCTCCCAGGTCGGCTGCGGTGCGGGGACGGGAACCGGGGTCCCGTACGGGTCGTGGGCGGGCGTGCCGCTGTCCCGGGCGGCGACCAGCGTCGCGGCGACGTGCTTGCAGTCGACGGCGACCGGGCAGCTGCACGCGCCCCGCCACCGGTCGGCGGCCCGGTCGTAGCGGGCGAACGCGTGGTAGAGCAGCCCGCCGCTGCCGGCGACGTCGGCGCCGATCTCCAGGCCGTTGGGCCGGACCTCGAGGTCGAGCACCCGGCCGTCGTGCGCGTACACAGCGCCGCGGCGGAACGCGTCCTCGCCGACCGACCGGCGGATCACCGGCTCGGCCAGCAGGGCGTCGAGCTCCTCGGGCACGGATCGAGGCTAGGTCGGTCCGGCGACACCAGGCGCGTCCGTCCTCAGGAGCCTCTTCGCGCGGCCGGCGCAACACCGCGATCGGTATAGTGGCCACAAGCGACCGGCGATTTGTGGCCACAATGGGGGCATGGTGACGACCATCGGCATCCGCGAGCTCCGGGACGGCCTCAGCAAGCACCTGGCTGCGGTCGCTCACGGCGCCACGATCACGGTTACCGACCACGGCCGGCCGGTCGCCCGTATCACGCCCGTCGACGCCCCGTCGCACCTCGAACGCCTGGTCGCGGAGGGTGTGGTCACCCTTCCGTCCCGTTCGAAACGGCCCGCGCCGGAACCGGTCGTCGCCGACGTCGCGCTCTCGGAGACCGTGCTCGCCGATCGCCGGTGAACCTCTACCTCGACACCTCGGCTCTGGTACCGCTGCTGGTGACCGAGGCGTCGTCGGCCCGCTGCCGGCAGCTCTGGGATGCGGCTGACCTGGTGCTGTGCTCCGCCATCGGACACGTCGAGGCCTCCGCTGCTCTCGCCCGTGCAGGTCGCGGCGGGCATCTGTCCGCCACCGCGGTCACCCGAGCTTCGGCGCTGCTGGATGCCATGTGGGACGACGTCGCCGTCATCCCCGCCGACCGGGCACGCCTCGCCGCCGCGTCAGCCGCAGCACATCGTCACGGCCTGCGGGGGTACGACGCCGTCCACTGCGCGGCTGCTCTGGCGGTCGCCGGTGATGATCTCGTGGCAGCCGGCGGCGATCGCGAGCTCCTCGCGGCATGGCGAGCGGACGGCCTCGCCGTCGCGGACACGAACACCTGAGCTGCCACCGGCGCTGACGTCGACGGGCCCGTCCTGCGGATCGGAGGCACCATCGCAGTCGCCGGCGGACGAGCGGAGGCGCCATGCGGAGGACGGCCGTCCTGCTCGCAGGGGTTGTCTGCGCGGCCGGGTGCACGAGCGGGGACGGGGAACCCGCGCCGGACGTCGCCTTCGGCGAGGTGCTCGGCACGGTCGACCTCGACGAGGCCGCGGGAACGGACGCGCGCATGTCGTCCCTCGCCGCCCGCCCGACCGCCGGGGCCGTCGCGCTGCTCGACACGGGCGACGGAGGCGTGCTCGTCGACCTGCTGGTCCGGGACGGCGAGCCGCGAGCCGGCGACGTCACGCCCGTGGCCTCCGGCGGCGAGCTGCTCGTGACCCCGGGTGACGTCCCGCTCGTCGTGGGCACCGGCGCCGCGGGCGACACGCTCGAGCTGGTCGACGGCCCGGCCACCACCTCGCTGGGCGCGGCGCCGGAGGTGGTCGCCGCCGCCCTCTCCCCCGACGGCACGAGCCTCGTCGTGGCCGCGGCCGGCCGGCAGCTGCTCGCCGTCGACCCGGCCACCGGGGAGGTCACCGCCACCGCCGAGGTGGCCGACGGCACCGTCACCCGGCTGGCGTCCCGGCCCGACGGCGGGGTCGCCGCCCTCGTCGCGACCGACGGCGGCCAGGGCACCGCGCTGCTCCGCTTCGACGCCGAGCTGCGGCCGGAGGGCGACCCGGTGGAGCTCGCGCCGAAGGAGGCCACCCGCCCGGCCGACCTGCAGGTGACCGACGACGACACCGTCGTGGTCACGCTCGCCACCGCCGACTCCGGCCGGCTGCTCACCGTCACGGACGAGGAGGTCGGCCTCACCGTCGACCTCGGGCGCAGTGCGGACTCCGGCCTCGACCTGGTCGTCAGCCCCGACGGGCGCTCCGCCACCGTGCCGCTGGCCGCGCTGCAGGAGGAGGCCCGCGTCGCCACCTTCGACCTGGACAGCGGCGAGCAGGTGGGCGAGACGGTGCTGTGCGACGGCTTCGGCAGCCTGGGCGCCACCGCCCTCTCCCCCGACGGCGACACCCTCGTGGTCACCGGTGTCTGCCTCGCCGACGGCGCCACCCGCGCCTGGCTCCTCAGCTGATCCACCGCACCTCCCCCGCTCGGGTCAGCCGGCCCTCCGTGCCCTGGGTCGCGGGACCGGATCGACCGATGGAGCGATGACCGCTCCGCCGACCGACAGGACCGCCGTGCTCCCCCGCGCCCGTGCCGCCGCACTCGCCCTCGCCGCCGTGGCGACCGTCTCCGGCTGCGCCGGCACCACCGACGGCCGCCCCACGCCCGCCGCGGACGACGGCGCCGCGCGGGGCGGCGGCTCGGCGGCGACCTCCAGCGCCCCGGCTCCGCGCGTCTTCACCACAGCGCTCGACGAGACCGCCCTCGACGTGGAGCCCGGGTTCGTCGCCTTCTCCGCCGCCGCCCACCCCGCCGGCGGCTACGTCGCCCTCGTCGGCGCCGTCGACGGCAGCACCGACTCGACCCGGCTGATCCGCCTCTTCCCGCCGGCGGGCGCGGAACCGGGCGGCCGCACCAGCTGGCAGATGCCGGCGCTCGACTTCGACGCCGACCTCGCAGTCACCCCCGACGGCACCGTCCTCGCCCTCGGCCGCGGGTCGGTGGCCACCACCGCCGGGGCCGACGTCGTCCTCTACGCCCTGCGGCCCGGGCAGGACGTGCCGCAGCCGGTGTGGAGCACCGACGCCCACAGCGGGTCCAAGGGCGGCCACCTGGCCCTCTCCCCCGACGGCGCGACCGCCTACGTCGGCCACTCCTGGTTCGGCAGCGGGCCCGCGCTCGGTTCCACGCTCGCCGCGGTCGACGTCGCCACCGGCGAGGTGCGCGCCGAGACGGTGCTCGACCTCGGCGTGCCCGGCGTCGTCAGCGTCGAGGCCGTCGAGGCGCGTCCCGCGGGTGGGGCCACCGTGCTGGTGAGCGCCCGCTCCGAGGACGCCACCGGCGGCAGCCTCCACGTCGTCGAGGTCGACGCCGACCTCGCCCCGCTCGGCGACCCGGTCGACGTGGCTCCCGGCGCCGCCTCGCCCCGCGGCCACGCCCTGGCCGTCGCCCCGGACGGCACCGCGGTGGTCGCCCTGGGGACGACGGCCGTGACCGGCACCGGCTACGGGCTGGTCGTCGTCCGCGACGGCGAGGTCGCGGCGAGCCGCCCGCTCGCCTCGGACTGGCTGCCCGCCGACCTGGCGCTCGACCGCACCGGCCGCTACGCCTACGTGCCGCTCACCCACACCGGCGCCGCGGCCACCCTCGCGGCCGTCGACCTGGCCACGGGCGTGGCGGTCTCCGAGGTCCCGCTGTGCGTCACCAGCGCGTCCTTCGGCAGCGTCGAGCTGGCCGCCGACGGCGGGTCCCTGGTCGCCACCGGCGTCTGCGACGACCGGGCGTGGACCTCCTCGGCCTTCCTCGTCGGCTGAGCCGCGGCGGCGACGCCCCGCCGAGGGCGCGCGCTGCGCCAGGATCGCCCGATGACGACCAACCGGCAGATCGTGACCGACGCCTTCACCGCGTGGTCACGCGGCGAGGGGCACGTCTCCCGCATCTTCGCCGACGACATGACGTGGGAGATCGCGGGCCGGTCCCTGGCCGCGGGGACCTACGGCAGCGCGCGGCAGTTCGTCGACGAGGTCCTGCTCCCCTTCGCGGCGCGGTTCCCGGCCGACGCGCCGTTCCGGCCGGTCACCATCCGCGGGGTGTACGCCGACGGCGACACGGTCGTCGTCCTGTGGGACGGCGCGGGCGTCACCACCGCCGGGACGGAGTACCGCAACACCTACGCCTGGTTCCTGACCCTGCGCGACGGCGAGGTGGTCGACGGGACGGCCCTCTACGACAGCATCGCCTTCGACGAGCTGTGGCGGACCGTCGACCCCGCGTCCGGCCGGACGGCGGAGCCCGCCCGCGGCGAGTGAGCCGCCGGGCGGCGCGGTCTCAGTGCAGCGTGGGCCGGTAGACCAGCTCCTGGATGCGGGCGTCGAGCGTCCGGCTCTCCAGCAGCTCGAGGTCGAAGTCGGCCGCGCCGGCGAGGATCGGGTCGGTGCCGGTCCGGCCCGTGATCACCGGGAACAGGGTCAGCTGCACCCGGTCGACCAGCCCGGCGGCCATCAGCGACCGGTTCATCGACAGGCTGCCGTGCGACCGCAGCGGCACCGGCGACTCCTCCTTGAGCCGGGCCACGACGTCGACCGCGTCCCCGACGGCCAGCGTCGCGTCGGGCCAGTCGAGCGGGCCCTCGAGCGTCGTCGACACCACCGTCGTCGGCATGTGTGTCATCCGGTGGTTGACCGGGTCGTCGGCCTCCGACACCCCGGCGGCGTCGCCCATGAACCCCACGAACTCCCGGAAGGTGTTCCCGCCGATCACCAGCCGCTGGTCGGCGCGGTACTGCTCGATGCGGCGGTCGAGGAACTCCGGCCCCTGCTTGCCCCAGTAGCCGCCCCAGTCGCCGAACTCGTCGTACGAGCCGAAGCCGTCGACGCTGCTGAAGACGTCCCAGGTGTAGGTGGCGGTCATCGCGGCTCTCCTCCGGTGCGGGTCGGTCGGTCCGCGACTACAGACCGGCGCCGACGGCGGAGCTCATCGGCCGAGAGCGGGTCACCGGCCGCTGGGGACGGCGGACTCAGGCCGGGTCGACCTCGACCCGGCCGTGCCGCAGCACCGTCTGCCCGCCCGACTCCGCCTCGAAGGCGAACGCGCGCCGGCCGCCGTCCGCCGGGCCGGCGTCGTACACCGACACCGTGATCTCGTCCCCGGGGAACGCGTACCGGGCGAAGCGCACCGCGATCCGCCGGATCCGGTGCGGCTCCCCGCCGGCGGCCAGCGCCACCAGCGCCCGGCTCGCGATGCCGAGCGTGCACAGCCCCTGCAGGAACTTGCCGCGGTCGCCGGTCATGGGCCGGGCCGCGCGGTCGTCGACGTGGATCACCGCCCGGTCCCCCGACGCGCCGGCGTAGCGGAAGGTCTGGTCGGCCGTCGTCCCGAGGACCATCGAGCCGACCCGCCGCGACCGGGCCCCCTCCGGGAACGTGTGGTCGGCCATCGGCCGGCCGCGGTCGCCGCCGGTGACCTCGCCCAGGTACATCACCGACCAGAAGTGCTCGTAGACCAGCTCGCCGTCCTCGTCGACGCTGGCGACGCGGTTGAACAGGTTGAGCCCCCCGCGGTTGGTGACGGCCGAGCTGACCTCCGCGGTGGTCCGCAGCACGGTGCCCGGCCGCAGCGGGCGGTGGATGTAGAGGTCGGTCTCGCCGTGCCCGGCGCCCCGCCCGCCGGCCAGCGCCTCGTGGTCGGGCCGCAGCACCGAGGCCAGGAACGGCTGCAGTCCGGGCACGACCGCGTACGTGGGCGGCACGGCGCGGCCGTCCTGGTACCGCGGGTCGCCGTCGTTGACCGCGAGCGCGAAGGCCGCGATCTCCCCCGGGTCGCTCGAGCTCTCGACCGGCTCCGTGGGCCGGCCGAACGGGATCCGCGTGGTGTCCATGGCCCCTTCCTAGCGGTCGGCGGACGCGCCGATCCCTGGCAGCGGAGCCCCGACCCGAGGACGCTGACCCCTGCGGCAGCGTCGCCGCCGGGAAGGGGGACACCGTGTACGCCCGATCCACCACCATCCGCGGCCTCACCGCCGCCATCGACGCCGGCATCGCCTACATGCGCGCGGAGGCACTGCCCGCCGTCGAGCAGATGCCCGGCTGCGTCGGGCTGTCGCTGCTCGTCGACCGCGACACCGGCCGCTCGATCGCCACCTCGGCCTGGCGCGACGAGGAGGCCATGCACGCCAGCGCCGCCCTCGTGCACCCGATGCGCGACCGCCTCATCGCGGCCTTCGGCGCCGAGATCGAGGTGCACGAGTGGGAGATCGCGGTCCTGCACCGGGCGCACGCCATGCACGACCGCGGCGCCGCCCGGCTGACCTGGGTGCGGGTCGACGACGGGCAGATGGACCGGTTCCTCGACGCCTACCGCGAGATGCTGGTGCCGCGGCTGGAGGAGCTGCCGAACTTCTGCAGCCTCAGCCTCCTGGCCGACCGGGCCAACGACCGCGCGGTCAGCACCGTCACCTTCCACAGCCGCGTCGCGCTGGAGGCGGTGCGCGACCGGTCGCGGATCATGCGCGACGAGTTCACGCGGGCGGTCGGCGCGCGGGTGCTGGACGTCGCCGAGACCGACGTCGTCCTCTCCCACCTGCGCGTCCCCGAACTGGTCTAGCCCTCCAGCAGGTCCATCAGCGCCTCGCGGTGCTCCGCGGGCGAGCCGAGCAGCAGCTGCGAGGCCTTCGCGCGCCGGTAGTACAGGTGCGCCGGGTGCTCCCAGATGAACCCGATCCCGCCGTGCACCTGGATGTTCGACGCCGCCGCCTCGAAGTACGCGTCGCCGCAGAACGACGCCGCCACCCGCGCGGCCACCGGCAGGTCGCGCGAGCCCGCGTCCACCGCCGCCAGCGCCGCCGCGGCCGCCACCCGCATCCGCTCGACGTCGATCAGCATGTCGGCGCACCGGTGCTTGACCGCCTGGAACGACCCGATCGCCCGGCCGAACTGGTAGCGGGTCCGCGCGTACTCCACCGCCGTCTCGAGCACCCGCTGCGCTCCCCCGACCTGCTCGGCGGCCAGCGCGGCCAGCGCCCGGTCGAGCAGCGCCGCCCGCACCCGGTCGCCGTCGCCCCGCTCCCCGACCGGCGTGGCCGGCGTCGCGTGCAGCTCCACCCGCGCCTGCCGGCGGGTGAGGTCCAGCGTGCGCAGCGGCGTCCGCGACAGCCCGCCGGCCGCGGCGTCCACCGCGAACAGCGACGTCCCGCCGTCGCAGTCCGCGAACACCAGCAGCACGTCGGCGCCCGCGCCCTCGACGACCGCCTCGGCCGTCCCGTCGAGCAGCCAGCCGCGCGACCCCTCGACCGCCTCGCACGACGGCGACCCGGTCACGCTGCCCACCGCCACCCGCAGCGACCCGTCGGCGATCCCGGGCAGGCACCGAGCCTGCGCGTCGGCGTCGCCGGACAGCACGAGCGCCGAGGCCCCCAGCACCACGGTCGAGAAGAACGGCGCCGGCAGCAGCGCCCGCCCCGTCTCCTCCAGGACGACGCCCAGCTCGGCGAACCCCGCGCCCGCCCCGCCGAACTGCTCCGGCACGACCAGGCCGGTCAGCCCGAGGTCGGTGAGCCGCGACCACAGCCCCGCGTCGAAGCCCGACGACGAGTCGGCGATCCGCCGCACCTCCGCCTCGGGCACCACCGCCTCGAGGAACCCGCGCACCGACGTCCGCAGGTCCTCCGCCACCGAGGTCACGAGCGGCCACCCCCCGCCTTCAGCTCGCGGAACGGCACGTCCCGGTCGACCGCGGGCTCCCGCGGCAGCCCCAGCACGCGCTCGCCCAGGATGTTCTTCATGATCTCCGGCGTGCCGCCGGCGATGGCGCTGCCCGGCGCGCCCAGCAGCGCCTGCGTCCAGCGCTCGGCGTCGGGGTCGTCGGCCGGCCACGCGGTGCCCGACGCCCCGAGGAGCTCCAGCCCGACCTCGGCCGCGTGCCGCGACAGCTGCGCGCCGGCGAGCTTGGCCACCGAGCCCTGCGGACCCGGGGTACGGCCGGCCTTCACGTCCTCGCGGATCCGGCTCGACAGCAGCTCCAGCAGCCGCTCCTCCACGAACACCGACGCCAGGGACTGCCGCAGCACCGGGTCGGCCAGCCCGGCGCGGCGCCGGGCGAGGTCGGCCAGCGCCGCGAACTCCCCGCCGCCCAGCCGCCGGCCCAGCCCGCCGCCGCCCGCGCCGATCGACACCCGCTCGTTCATCAGCGTGGTGACCGCGGCCTGCCAGCCGCGGCCGACCTCGCCCACGACGGCGTCCCCGGGCACGTGCACGTCGTCGAAGAAGACCTCGTTGAAGTTCGCCCCGCCGCTGATCTGCCGCAGCGGCCGGATCGTCACCCCCGGCGCCCGCATGTCGACCACGAACATCGTCAGCCCCAGGTGCTTGGGGACGTCGGGGTCGGTGCGCGCGAGCAGCAGGCCGTAGTCGGAGAAGTGGGCGCCCGAGGTCCACACCTTCTGCCCGTTGACCACCCAGTCCTCGCCGTCGCGCACCGCGCGGGTGCGCAGCGAGGCGACGTCGGACCCCGCCCCGGGCTCGGAGAACAGCTGGCACCACACCTCGTCCCCGCGCAGCATCCGCGCCAGGTGCCGGTCGCGCTGCTGCTGCGAGCCGACCTCCAGCAGCGTCGGCGCGCACATGCCCAGCCCGATCAGCAGCGGCAGCGTGGGGACGACGTACGGCTCGGCCTCCTCGTTGAACGCCAGCTGGTGCGCCGTGGTCAGCCCCTGCCCGCCGTACTCCACCGGCCAGGTGATGCCGGCCAGGTGCGCGTCGAACAGCGCGGCCTGGAAGCGCCGGGCGACCTCCACGCCGTCCATCGACCCGGTGACCCCGTCGGTCAGGTCCACGTGCTCGGCGAACCAGGTGCGCACGCGCGCGCGGAACTCGTCGAGGGTCTCGTCCGCCACCGGCTGCGCTCCTGGGCTCCGGACGCGCGCCGGTGGCGCGGGTCACACGGGAGGTTGCCCGCGGAAACTACAAGGGTGTCGCGCCGCCGTCGAGGGCGGGCGGCCGGCACGTGCGAGGCCCTACTGTGCGGGGCCGTGCTCGCGCTGGTCGTCACCGTCGTCTTCAGCCTCACCGTGATCGTCGGCCAGACGGTCGGCGCCCGGTACAGCGTCGCGCCGCCGGTGCTGCTCATCCTCTCCGGCGCCGCGCTCGGCCTGATCCCCGAGATCGGCGGCGTGGAGCTCGAGCCCGACGTCGTCCTGCTGATCTTCCTGCCGGCGATCCTCTACTGGGAGAGCCTGAACACCAGCCTCCGCGAGATCCGCGCCAACCTGCGGGTGATCCTGCTGTCGGCGGTCGCGCTGGTCATCGCCACCGCCGCGGCCGTGGCCGGCATCGCCATGGCGCTGGGCATGGACCCGCACGCCGCCTGGGTGCTCGGCGCCGTCCTCGCCCCGACCGACGCCGCCGCCATCGCGGGCCTCGCCAAGCGGATGCCGCGGCGCACCCTCACCACGCTGCGCGCCGAGAGCCTGATCAACGACGGCACCGCGCTGGTCCTGTTCGCCGTCGCCGTCTCGGTCGCCACCGGGGAGGGCGAGGCCGAGCCCGCGCCGCTGGCCGGGGAGTTCCTGCTGTCCTACGGCGGCGGGATCGCGGCCGGGCTGCTGGTCGGGTTCGCGGTGATCGGCGTCCGCCGCCGGCTCGACGACCCGCTGCGGGAGGGTGCGCTGAGCGTCGTCACCCCGTTCGCCGCGTTCCTGGTCGCCGAGGAGGTGCACGCCAGCGGGGTGGTCGCCGTCGTCGTCGCCGGGCTGCTGCTCACCCACGCCGGCCCGCGGATCATCCGGGCGCGCTCGCGCGTGCAGGCCTACGCCTTCTGGGACCTCGCCACCTTCCTGGTCAACGGCTCGCTGTTCGTGCTGGTCGGGGTTCAGGTGCCCGGGGTGATCGACGACCTGGAGGACGGCCGCGAGCTGCACGCGCTCTGGGTGGCGCTGGTGCTGGCCGGGGTCGTGGTGGGCACCCGGCTGGCCTGGGTGCACGTGATGGCCGGTGTCATCCGCACCCTGGACCGGCGACCGCAGCAGCGGCTGCGCCGGGCCACCTGGCAGACCCGGACCGCGGTCGGCTGGGCCGGCTTCCGCGGCGCGGTGTCGCTGGCCGCTGCGCTCGCGGTGCCCGAGACGCTCGGCGACGGCACCCCGTTCCCCGACCGCGACCTCATCGTGTTCACGACGATCGTGGTCATCCTGCTGACCATCGTCGTGCAGGGCGTGACCCTGCCGGCCGTCGTCCGCTGGGCCCGGCTGCCCGAGGACACCGCCCGCGCCGAGGAGGTGCACCTCGCCCGCACCCGCGCGTCGGAGGCGGCGCTCGAGGCGCTCCCGTCGGTCGCGGCCCGGATCGGGGTGGACGGCGACCTGCTCGAGCAGGTCCGCGCGGAGTACGAGCAGCACGCCCGCGACCTGGAGGTGGAGTACTCCGCGGACGGCGACGGCGGTGCGGAGCTGCGCGAGCAGGACCGGCAGCTGCGGCTGGGCCTGCTCGAGCACAAGCGGGCGGCGGTCATCGCGCTGCGCGACGCCCGGCGGATCGACGACATCGTGCTGCGCGAGGTCCAGGCGCAGATGGACATCGAGGAGGTGCGGCTGCTCGGGCCGGCCCCCGCGGACTAGATCGGGCGGGAGGCCCGGCGCCGCCACCACGGGACGTGCCCGGCGTCGCGGGCGATGACCCGGGCGATGCCCTCGCGCACGGCCTGCTCGGCCTCCAGCTCCTCGGCCGGCTCGGCCAGCTCGCGACGCGAGGCGGCGCGCAGGGCGGCGGTGTCGGCGTCACCGGCGGGCGCGGCGGCGAGCCGGTCGGCCTGCCGGCGGAGCTCGTCGGTGGCCCGGCGCGGCTCGGCGAGGCTGCCGCAGACCGGGCAGCGGCCGACCACGCCGTGGTCGCACGCGAAGAACCAGCCCATCCCAGCCCTCCCGAGTCGGCGTGATCCCTGATCAGGGCATCACGCCGACGGGCGGCGGGGACATGCTCCGGTGGGGGTCGTGACCCCGACGGGTGAGCCGGCTACGCGGGGACCCCGGGACGGCGGCGGGCCGTGCGGACCGTCCGGGCGGCGCTGCGGGCCAGCCGGATCGGGCCGGTGTCCCACAGCGCGCGCAGCGGGTCGTCGCCGCCGGCGGCCGGGGCCTCGGCGGGCGCCGGTGCGGCCGGCTGCGGCTGCTGCTGGGCCGCCGCGGCCGCGGCCAGCGCCGAGCGGCGGCGGGCCAGGACGGCCTCCTTATGCCGGTCGACGCGTTCCTTCTCGGCCATGACCAGGAGCTCCTCCTGGGCCTGGGCGATCTCCAGCCGGGACCGCTTCTGCAGCTCCTCGACCTCGACGTCGCCGCGGTCGCGCAGCGCCGCCAGCTCGTCGTAGGCCGACGGCGGGCCGAAGTTCAGCAGCAGCTTGACCAGCACCGGGAGCATCTCGACGCAGAGGAACAGCAGCGACAGCATCGTCTTGGCCGCCCACAGCGTGGTGTTGCGGTCGCTGAGCCGGTCGAGCGCCTCCAGCCGCAGCAGGATGCCTCCGGAGCCCTCGTTGGTGTCGTCGAACTGCGCCTGCAGCCGGTCCTGCTCGGCGCTCAGCCGCGCCAGCTGCTCCTGGTTCGTCGTCAGGGAGGACGAGGCGAGCGCGAGGCTGCGGTCCTCGGCGTCGGCGGCGGCCGAGCGGGCGTCGTCCAAGGCGGTCCGGGCGGCGGTCACCGCGACGGCCGCGGCGTCGGCGGCGGCGCGTGCCTCGACGTAGGCCTGGCCGGTGCCGGCGTCGCCGGTGCCGCAGGTGCCGTCGAGCTCGCACTGGGCGCGGGCCTGCAGCTGCTGGTGGGTGGCGACGGCCTGGTCGAGGGCGGTCTGCTTGGCCCCGACCTCGGCCTGGACGCCGGCCAGCGCCGGGTCGGCGGCACCGCCGGTGGCCACGATCTGCTCCTCGAGGGCGACCTGCTGGGCGAGCTCCGGCAGCCCGGCGAACCGCGCGTCGGCCTCCAGCGAGGTGCGGTACTCGTCGGCGGCCTCGGCCTGCATCGTGACGATCTCGGTGTCGATCTCCTTGTGGAAGACCTGCAGCGTCAGCGGGGTCGCGATGACCACGCCGAGCACGAGCGCGAGCCCCAGCCGCGGGATCGCCAGCGCGATGTTGCGGCCCACCGAGGAGTCGTGCGCCATGCCGACCAGCAGCATCCGGTCGAGGTTGACGACGACGAAGCCCCAGCCCAGGCCGATGAGCAGCGCGACCGGCCACCACACGCCCAGCGCCATCGCCACGGCGAACGCCATGGAGAGGACGGCGAGCCCTCCGGTGCTCAGCAGCACGCCGCCGAGCGCCACGAACCGCGGCCGCGCGCCCGGGGCCACCTCCAGCAGCTCCGGCCGTGCCCCACCGAGCGTCGCGAGGCCGTCCCCGATGCGCCGTCGTCGTGCCATGCCCTCCTCATCGGCAGTCCCGCGCGGTCACGGAACGGTGACGAGGGCTACTGCCGGGATCCCGCTGCCAGGAGCCCGCCGTCCGGCGCGAGGAGCGAGGCCCGGAGCTGGTCGGTCGAGAGGTCCAGGGCGCGGTCGAGGTCCCGGCCGGCGACGGCGCCGCGGGCGACCACCGCACCGTCCCGGACCACCTCCTCCGCCCGGCCGTCGACCGCGGACCGGAGCAGCGCGTCGAGCCGACGCCACCCCGGCTCCGCGACACGGGCACGGACGCCCAGGCCGAAGTGGAGCAGCAACGCCCGCTCGAGCACCTCGACCGACGGCGTCATCACTACCGGCGGTGCCGCGCCCCACGGATCGGCACCCCACCAGTGCCAGACGCCGCGCACCCGCGTGATCCGCTGCCGGTTCGGGAAGCGGCCGCCGTCGAGGTGGAGCTCGGCCCGGTCGCGGTCGATCACCGCGCCGGTGCCGTCGCCGCCGTCCCGGATCCAGTCCTGCACCCGGGCGCACAGGGCGCGGGCGTCGTCGCCCAGCGGGTCGCCGACCGGCCGCATCCAGTCGTTCGGGCGGGTACCGGCCTCCGCGTCCAGCTCCGCCGGGGTGGACCCGGCGAACCCCGAGTAGGCCCGCGCCCCTGACCAGCCGACCGCCGTCGCGCGCAGCCGGCCGCTGTCGTGCTCGCGGACCTCGACCGTGCCGTCGGGCCGCCCGGTCAGGTCGAACCGCCAGGCGTCGGGGTGGCGGAACGGAGTGGACCGCCCCGGGCCGGGGTGCTGCTCGGCCAGGAACAGCTCCACCTCGGCGGCGGTCGGCAGGACGAGTTCGGGCCGCGGGTCGCCGCGGTCGTACCCATCGACCCGGTACTGCCCGTCGTCGCGCCGGGAGAGGACGACCCCGGCCTCCCAGGTGCCGACCTGCACCCGGGCGCCCCGCTCGACGATCACCGTGCCGCCGTGCTCGATGCGGTCCCGCCGCCGGTCGAGGACGGCCAGCAGGTCCGGATCGGGTGCGCCCACCCGCGCATCCTCCCCGGTCAGTCCCGGCCGGCCAGCAGGCGCTCGGTCTCCCGGCCGGTGTGGGGGTTGCGGAGGCCGGCCCGCGAGCCGGCCAGCTTCGCGGTGAGGTGCTCCTCGACGGTCACCGGCAGGTAGCGGTCGGGGTGCTCGGCGTCGACGCACTGCGGCAGCGTCTGGACCACCGCATCGACGTCGCCGTCGCAGAAGAAGGCGGCCGACCGGCGCCGCTGGATCGTGCCGTCGACGACCGGCGGCTTGACCCGGTGCAGCGTCGAGAGCCAGCGGTCGTTGGTCCAGCGGCCGGTGAGGTCGCCGAGGTTGACCAGCAGGGCGCCCTCGGCCGGCTGGACGGCGTGCCAGGCGCCGTCGCCGCCGAGCACCTGCAGCCCGGGCACCCGGTCGGCCCACAGCACGGTGAGGATCCCGTAGTCGGTGTGCGCGCCCATGCCGGTGAGGTCGCTGTCGGGGTCGACGGTGCCCGGAGGCAGCGCGTAGCTGTTCATCCGGAGGACGTCGACAGAGTGGTCCAGGTAGGCGTCGAAGAAGCCGGCCGGCAGGCCGAGGGCGTCGGCGGCCACGGTCGTGAGGATGCGGGCCACCCGGCGGGCCTCGAGGAAGTACGTCCACACGCGCCGCTCGAAGCCGGGCACCTCGGCCGGCCAGGTGTTCTCGGCGTAGTGGTCGGCGGGCAGGTCGTCGCGGCCGTAGGTCGACCGCGCGGCGCCGACGTTGAAGGCCTCGAAGAAGTCGTTCATGCGGGCCACCGACTCCACGCCGAGGGAGAGCGACAGCGACTCCGACCGCGGCGGGCTGTATCCGCGGTTGACCTCCGGCGGGGTCCGGTAGGCCTTCTTGACCTCGAGGTCGAGCGCGAAGAACTCGTCCATGGCGGTGGTCAGGCCCTCGACCACGTCGTCCGGCACCCCGTGCCCGACCACCTGGACGAAGCCGACCTCGCGGCACGCGGCGTCGAAGGCGCGCGCGACGGCGGCCCGGTCGCCCTCCCCGGTCACGTACGGCGAGACGTCGACGACGGGCACGCGGAAGCTCACGCCGGCCGACGGTAGGCGCGCGGCATTACGTGCCTGTGTCGCTGCGACCGCACATGTGCTCCCGGCGCGCTCGTGCTCTTCCCGCGGCAGCGGGCAGAGCACGAAGGGCCGAGGGAGCACACGTCTGCCAGATCGCTCGTGCTCTGCCCGCCGGAGCGGGCAGAGCACGACGACGCGGGGGACGGTGGTGCCGGTCGGGGTCAGCGGAAGGCGGCGAGGACGTTCTCCGCGGTCCAGTGCAGGCCCTCCAGGTGGCCCTCGAGGGTGTCGGGGACGTCGGCGAGGGAGGGCACGCTGGTCCAGGTCACGCCCAGCGAGGCCAGCCGGCCGGCCTCGTCGACGATCTGCTGCGCGCTGGTCGGCCGGAACGCCGGCGGCTGCACCGTGTGGTCCGGCCCGATCCGCGGCTGCACCATCGCGTAGTCGACGTCCAGCGGCCGCCCGTCGCGCAGGTGGGCCACGGAGTCGAGCATCGCGGGCAGCTGCTCGGGCTCCTCGAGCCAGGGCCCCTTCCCTAGCAGCCCACCGGCCGGCGCCCAGCCGTCGCCCTCCCGCGCCGCCCGGCGCAGCGACACCAGCGACCGCCCGCCGAACCACAGCGGCGGGTGCGGCGTCTGCACCGGCCGCGGCTCGAACACCACGTCGGAGAAGCGCACCCACTCCCCGTCGAACGAGGGCCGCTCGGCCGTCCACAGCTCCTTGAGCACCGCGACGTACTCGTCCATGACCGCCCCGCGCCGCTCGAAGGGCACTCCCAGTGCGGCGAACTCCCCCGGCGCCATGCCGACGCCGAAGGTCAGCGTCACCCGCCCGCCGGACAGCACGTCGAGGGTCGCCACGGCCTTCGCCAGCGCGACCGGGTGGTGGTACGGCAGCACGATGACCGCGCTGTTCACCCGGATCCGCGTCGTCGCACCGGCGAGGAATGCCATCGCGGTGGAGGCGTGCGGCCAGTGCGCCCCCATGGCGGGCGCCAGCGAGGTGGGGACGACGAGGTGCTCGGACACCGAGATCGCGTCGAAGCCCAGGTCGTCGGCGGTGCGGGCGATCCGCTGGAAGTCCGCGGCGGTCAGCCGGGCCTGCCACGGCTCGGCTCCGGGCGGGTACCGGCTCGGCGGGTAGCGGTCGAGGCCGGGCAGGCCGGTCGAGAACCTCATCGGGCGACCTCCCGTGTGCTGCACTCCTCGCCGTGCTGACGACCAGCCTCGACGCCGCGCGCACCGTAACGGTCCGCGAGGTGCCCGACCCGGCGCTGCTGCGGCCCACCGACGCGCTCGTCCGGGTCACCGCCACCTGCATCTGCGGCTCGGACCTGCACTCCTACCGCGGCGCCGGCGCCGGCCTGCCGCTGCTCATGGGCCACGAGTTCCTCGGCGTCGTGACCGAGGTCGGCTCGGCGGTCACCGCCGTAGCGCCCGGCGACCTCGTCGTGCCGCACTTCGCGGTCGTCGACGGCACCTGCGACAGCTGCCGCCGCGGCGTCCCGGGCTCCTGCGCACGGCTCTCCTTCTACGGGCTGCCGGACGCCGAGGGCCTGCCCACCGTGGGCGGCCAGTCGGAGCTGGTCCGGGTGCCGCTGGCCGACGGCACGCTGGTCCGCGTCCCCGGCGACCGGCCCGCCGACGTCACCGACGCCGACCTCCTGGCGCTCGCCGACGTCATGGGCACCGGCCACCACGCTGCGGTCGCGGCCGGCGTCGGCCCGGGTTCCACCGTGGTGGTCGTCGGGGACGGCGCCGTCGGCCTGTGCGCGGTGCTCGCCGCCCGCCGGCTCGGCGCCGAGCGGGTGGTGGCGATGTCCCGGCACCCGGCCCGGGCGGCGCTGGCCTCCGAGCTCGGCGCCACCGACGTCGTCGCCGAGCGCGGCCGGGACGGCGTGGCCGCGGTCCGCGAGCTGCTGGGCCGAGACGGCGCCGACGCGGTGTGCGAGTGCGTGGGCAGCCAGGACGCCGTCGACACCGCCGTCGCCGTCACCCGGCCCGGCGGCGCGGTGGGGTTCGTCGGCGCACCGCAGGCGGTCCTGCCGTTCCGCCGCCTGTTCACGAGGAACGTCCGCGCCGGCGGCGGGGTCGCGCCGGTGCGGACGTACCTGCCCGAGCTGCTCGACGCGGTGCTCACCGGCGGCCTGCGCCCCGGCCGGGTCTTCGACCGGGAGCTGCCGCTCGCCGAGGCCGCCGAGGGCTACCGGGCGATGGACGCCCGGGAGGCGGTCAAGGTGCTGCTGCGCCCCTGAGCTACTTCTGCGCCTGCCTGCGCATCGACCACATCTGCGCCGGCCGCTCGAACTGGGTGGCGACCTCCCAGGAGACCGCCGTCGCCGTCTCCTTGCGGAAGTTGCCCACCGTCACCCGCGCCAGCTCCGGGTCGGCGGCGACGCGGGCGGCCAGCTCGCGGGCGCGGGACTCGACGGCGTCGGCGTCCACGGCCTCCCAGGCCAGACCCAGCTCGACGGCCTTGGCGCCGTCGATCTCCTCGCCGAACAGCACCATGGCGGCGGCGGCCTCCCGGCCGATCAGCCGGGACAGGATCACGAAGTGCCCGCCGCCGGGGTGCATGCCGCGCTTGAGGAAGCCGGCCAGCAGCCGCGCGTCGGAGGCGACGACCCGCAGGTCGGTGGCCAGCAGCATGTTCATGCCGGCGCCGACGGCCGAGCCGCGGACGGCCGCGATCGTCGGCACCTTCACCTGGCCCAGCCGGTAGAAGGAGTCGTAGATCGACGACATGCCGTCGTAGAGGTCGGGGCGGGCCGGGTCCTCGCCGGCCGCGGTCAGCGTGGCGACGTCGCCGCCGGCGCAGAACGACTTGCCCACCGCGGTCACGACCAGCGCGCCGACCTCGGGCCGGGCGTCGACCTCGTCGAACACCCCGATCAGCTCCCGGGCCATCGCCGGGGTCAGCGCGTTGCGCCGGTCGGGGGCGTTGAGCGTGACCACGGCGACGCCGCCGTCCACCTCGAGCAGGACCTCACCGGAGCCGGACTCGGACACGCGTGCACCTCTTCTGCGTCGGGAACCCTTCGCAGGCATCAGACCACGCCCCCCGGGAGGCGGGCCAAGCCGGGCACCAGCGCGGCGCAAGGCGGCCGCCCGACGCTGCTCCCGTGAAGCACCGCTCCCCCGCCCGCGCCCTGGTCCCCGCCCTGGCGGCCGTCGCCCTCGCCGGCTGCAGCACCGCCGTCGCCGGCACGGCCACGCCCGAGCTCGACACGGCGTTCACCGAGCGCGCCGGCGAGCTGTCCCTCACCGACACCATCGCCGACGAGCGCCCCTACCTGCAGCACCTCGCCGCCGCGCCCGACGGCACCTTCGTCGCGCTCCTGGCCGGCGGCGCCGACGGCGAGACACTCCTCGTCCGGCTCGACGCCGCCGGCGCCGGCCTGGAGGCGACCGGCACCGTCCCCCTCCCGCCGCTGGACACCGACACGAGGCTGCTCGTGGCCGACGACGGCACCGTGGTCGTCGCCGGCACCGTCGAGGGCGACGACACGGGGGACGAGATCGTGCTCGCCACCGTCGCCCCCGGCGCGGACACGGCCGAGGAGGTCCACCTCGAGCACGGCTACGGCGACTTCCCGCCCACCGTCGGCGGCACCGCCCTCAGCCCGGACGGGCAGGTCCTGTACGTCTCGTTCGGCTACGACGGCGACGTCGCCGGCCGGGTCGTCGCCTTCGACACCGGCACCGGCGAGGTCGTGGACGACGTCGACGTCGACCCGGGCAGCGGCACCGGCGAGCACTACGCCGGGCACCTCGCCGTCCGCCCCGACGGCGGCGTCGCCGTGCTGGTGAGCGCCTACGACGAGCGGGTCGAGTCCGGGGCCGACGACGACACGCCGCGCGCCGTGCTCGTGGAGTACGACGCCGACCTCGAGCCCGTCGGCGAGCCGGTGCCCCTGCTCCCCGACTCCGTCGAGAGCATCAGCCGGGAGCTGTTCGTCCTGCCCGGCGGCGGCTACGTCGCGGTCGCCGTCGACGGCGTCTACCAGTCCTCGGAGATCCGGCTGGTCGTCGTGCGCGACGGCGCGGTCGAGCAGGTGCACGAGCTCGACGAGGTGGTCGACCTGGACGTCGTGCCCGACGACGTCGACCTCGGCTCGGACGGCCGCTACCTGTACGTGCCGTGGAGCGGGAGCGGCGGGACCCAGGGCGTCACCACCATCGACCTGGCCACCGGCGAGGCCGTCGCCGAGGTCGCGCTGTGCGACGGCCCGGGCTTCGCCGCGAACGTGGCCGTCGGCGCCGACGGGACACAGCTGCTCGCCGGCGGCGGCTGCGGCGAGGAGGACCCCGAGGAGCTGGCCGTCCTGCTCCGCTGAGGCCTCAGCCCTGCGCCGGGCGCCACCGCGGGTCGCGGCCGGTGCGGCCGAGCAGCCGGTCGAACGCCGGCGCGTCCTCCGGCACGTCGACCGGCGGGCCGAACAGCCCCTCGGGCGCCGGCCCGTCCGCCGTCACCGCCGACACGAAGCCGAGCGCGGCCTCGGTGGCCCGCGGGTCGGGCCGGTAGGGCTGGCCGGTGGCGACGGCGAGGTCCCAGCCGTGCACGAGCACCTCGTCCACCGCCACCGCGGCCGTCTCCGGCGCCGGCATGGTGACCCCGCCGGCCTCCGCGCTGCCCTCCCAGGCGGCCGGGTCGCGCCAGGCGGCGGCCAGGGCCTGGAGCCGCTCGGGGATGCGGGTGCGCCAGTCGGGGGTCAGCGCGTCGGCCTCCGCGCTCGCCGTCCCGCCGGCCTGCTTCTCCGCGGCCAGGCGGAAGGCGAGGGCCAGGCCGTCGAGGTGGTCGAGGAGGCCGGCCACGGCGGTGCCGGCGCACGGAGTCGCGCCGGGGAGCTGGTCGTCCCGGATCGCCCCGACCACGCGCGCGGTCTCGGCGGCCGCGGCCGCGAGCGCCTGCTGCATCGTCTCCATGCAGCGGTGACCGGCCGGGCCGGCCGGACTCATCGCCGGTCGACCACCCCGGGCACCGGCGGGGACGCCGGGCGGCCGCGCCCGGCCGCCCGGCGGACGATCGCCACGACGCCCGCGGTGTCCAGCAGGGCACCCACAGCGACCAGCACCCAGCCGACCGTCGTCGACCCGGTCACGAGCAGCACCACGCCGGCGGCCAGCACGGCCATCGCGACGGCGACCAGCAGGAATTCCCGGGGGACGGCACCCATGACCCCGGATCCTGGCACGCAAGGCGGCTGCGAGTGGCGTGCAAGCGCGGCGGGCGAACCTGACGGCGTCCCGCCCCCTGCCCTCCCGGAGCACCCCGATGACCGCCCGCCCCCCGCTGCCCCTCCTCCTCGGCGCCGCCGGCCTGCTCCTGGCCGCCGGCTGCTCGACCGGCGTGGCCGGGGCGGCGACGCCGCAGCGGCCGCCGGCGGTGAGCGCCGGGCCCCTCACCGAGGAACTGGGCGGCGTGGACCTGGCCGAGGCCGTCGGGCAGCCGGACGCCCAGATCTGGGACCTCGCCGCCCACCCCGACGGGTCCACGCTCGCCCTGGTCGCCCTCCCCGACGGCTACGCCCACGACTGGCTGGTGCGCCTCGTGCCCGGCCCGGACGGCCTGCAGGTCAGCGCGGTGACCGAGGTGCCCGCCTTCTACCAGTACTCGCAGGTGCTCACCGCCGACGACGGCACGGTCGTCGTGGCCGGACCCGCCCCGGGCCCCGAGGGCCTGGGCCTGGTCGTCGCCACCGTGCGGGACGGCGAGGTCACCGAGCACGCGGTCGACGCGGGCGTCGACGGCACGCCGGACAGCACCGCCGCGGCCCTCTCCCCCGACGGCGGCACGCTGTACGTCGCCGGGGACTGGTACGACGACGACGAGGGCAGCCTGCTGTTCGCCGTGGACGTGGCCAGCGGCGAGGTCGAGGAGAGCGCGTCGCTGGGGTTGGAGACGCCGGGCGAGGCCGTCCTCTACGACCTCGCGCTGGGCCCGGACGGCGACGTGTACGCCCAGGTGTCGCTCGACCGGGACGCCGACGGCGACGAGTCCGGCGCCGTCCTGGTCCGGTACGACGCCGGCCTGGAGCTCGCCGCCGAGCCGGTCGAGCTGGTCGCCGACGAGCCGGACAGCGTCACCGGCGCCCTGCAGGTGCTGCCCGACGGCACCGTCCTGGCCACCGTCACCGCCGGCCACTTCACCACCGGCGACCCGCGGCTGGTCGTCGTCCGCGACGGCGCGGTCACGGAGTCGATCGAGCTCGAGGACACCTCCGACACCCCGCACCACCTGGCGACCGACCCCGACGGCCGCTACGTGTACCTGCCGTACAACACCACGGACTACGAGCCCACGCTGGTCACGCTCGACCTGACCACCGGCGAGGTCGTCGCCTCGGTGCCGGTGTGCGGACAGGGCGGCGGCGGGGTCGGCTACGTCGTCCTGGCCGCGGACGCCCAGACGGTCACCACCGGCTCCGCCTGCATCGTCGACGGCGGCGTCGCCTTCACCGCCTCGCTGGTCGGGTGATCCCGGTGACCCGCCTCCGCCTCCCCGCCCTCTGCGCCGCGCTGCTGTTCGCCGCCGGCTGCACCGCCTCTCCCGCCGACGACGGCGACCGCCCCGCCGGGGCACGGCCGGCCGCCGACGGCGGCGCCCTCGACACGGTCACCGGGTCGCTGACCGTGCCCGAGCGCGGGACCCTCACCACCCCCGAGGACGCCGCGGTCGGCCCCGACGGCGAGCCGGTGCTGCTGTTCGCCGTCGACGCCGACGCCGGCGGGCCGCTGGTCGTCGTCCGCCCCACCGCGGAGGACGGCTGGACCGAGGTCGTCCTCGACGCCTACGACCGGCGGATCTGGGAGTCGGGGCTCGACGTCGCGCCCGACGGCACCGTGGTGGTGGCCGGCTACAGCGGCGACGCCGTGGCCGTCTCCCGGATCGCGCCGGACGGCACGGTGGGCACCGTCCCCGTCGCCGCCGACCTGCCCCCGGACACCGGACACGTGAGCGCCACCGCTCTCTCCCCCGACGGCGCCACGCTCTACCTCGCGGTGCAGCGGGTGGACCAGCCCCTCCGGCTGCTCGCGGTGGACGCCGCCACGGGCGCGGTGGCCGCCGACCGGGTCGTGCCCTCGACGGGGCAGGGCCTCAACCGCGCCGACGCGATCGCGGTCGCGGCCGACGGGACGGTGTTCGTCGGCCTGGACACCCAGACGGGGCCCGACGGGGAGCAGACCGCCGAGCTCGCCCGCTTCACCCCGGCACTGGAGCCGGCCGGCACGGTGCCGCTGCTGCCCGGGACGCCGGCGTACGACGTCCGCCGGCTGGCAGTCACCCCGGACGGCGCCGCGGTGCTGGCGGTCCACGACGGCGTGATCGGGGACGAGGCGAACGTGCTGGCGCTGGTCCTGGTCGAGCCGGGCGCGACGACGGCGACCCGCGTGGCGACCGTGTCGGAGGAGCAGGTCATCGACTCCCTCGCCGTCGACCCGGAGGCCCGGTACGCCTACCTCGGCGGGCTGCGGCAGCCGATCGGCGCCGACGCCGTCACGGTCACCGCGGTCGACCTCGCGACCGGCGAGGTCGGGCCGGACGTCCCCCTGTGCGACGGGTCGACGGTGGACGCCCTCGTCGTCCCGGACGCCGCCGGACCGGCCTACGCCGCGGTGACCTGCGACGCCGCCGCGAGTGAGACGGAGCTGGTCACGCTGGCCTGAGCGCTCGCCCGGCCGGACCGCCCGGTCCTGGGTACCGTCGGCGAGGACGCCGACGTCGGAGGGGGAGCCGATGGACGTCGCATTGATGCTGCCCAGCGCCGGTCCGGAACCGATCGGCGTGGACGACGCCTTCGCCGCCGTCGTCGGCTACGCCCTGGGGCGCCGGCCGCTGCGCTTCCGCGCGCCCAACGCCCGCGAGGGCCACTGGGTGCGGGTGCGGGCCTTCGCCTTCGACCGCTTCGACCGCCAGCCGCCCGAGACCGGGCCCCGGATGACCGACCGCGACGTGCTGCTCGCCGAGGGCCTGCACGGCCGGCTGGACCCGGGGGGCTGGTCCGCGGTGCGCGCCGCCCTCGACGCGGCGCTGCCGGTGGCCGAGCGTGCCCTGCGGCGCGCGGCCGGGCGGGCGTTCTGGGAGCTGCCCGAGGACGAGACGAGCGTGCTCGCCGAGCCGGGCACCGTGGGGGCGGCGCTGCGGTCGCTGGGCGAGGGGCCGCACGCTCCGTACGTGCTGGCGGCGCTGCACCACCGCCGGCCGGAGCTGTTCCCGCTGCTCGACGGCATCACCTGGCGGCAGCTGTGGCCGCACACCGCCGAGGGCGACAGCGGGGTGCACGCGGTGGTGCTGCGCGAGCTGCACGCGAACGCCGCGGCGTTCGCGCTCCTGGAGGCCCGGGCCGGGGCCGTCCTGGGGCAGCGGGTGACCCGGCTGCGGCTGCACGACGTGCTGCTGTGGCTGGCCGGCTCGCTGCGCACGGAGACGGCGATCGCGCTGGGCCGGGCCGTCGACGACGAGGCCGGCACCCGCGAGCCCGCCACCGTCGGCGCCCGGTAGGCGGGGTCGCCGGCCGGGCCCTCGGGTCGTCGGCGGGAGGTGCCGTGCGCCCGCATCGACCGAGCGGCGTGGCGAGGGTTGGTCGGGCGCGGACGGCGGGCATGCAGCGGCCGTGAGCGACCCCTTCGACCTGCAGCGCTTCGTCGACGCCCAGGCCGGCACGTATGACCAGGCCCTCGCCGAGCTGCGCGCCGGCGCCAAGCGGGGCCACTGGATGTGGTTCGTCTTCCCCCAGATCACCGGCCTCGGCTCCAGCCCGACAGCGCAGCGCTACGCGATCTCGGGGCTCCCGGAGGCGCAGGCCTACCTCGACCACCCCGTGCTGGGCCCACGCCTGGTGGAGTGCGCCCAGGCGCTGCTGGACCTCGGACCGGTCGACCCCGTGCGGGTGCTCGGCCCCGTCGACGCGGTGAAGCTGCGCTCGTCGATGACGCTGTTCGAGAGCGCCGAGCCCGAGGCCGCCGTCTTCGCCGCGGTGCTGGACCGCTGGTACGGCGGGCAGCGGGACGACGCCACGCTCTCCCGGCTCGGCTGACCACGGCTCAGCCGAGCGGGCCCGGCCGCCCGAACACGCCCGAGGCGGCCCCCTGTCGACATACCGAGATGTCGCCGGCGCGTCGTCCACCGGTCACCGGGAGGTCATCACGAGCGGACCGGCGAGGTCTCGACCAAGCTGGGGCGGTGAGCGACGACACCACCGGGTCCGGCTACGTCGAGCAGGGCCAGGAGTACAAGCGCGACTCCAACTACCTCCCCGACCGCATCACCGCCGACGGGTCCAGCGGCTGGAAGGTCGAGCCGGGGCGCTACCGCCTGGTGATCGCCCGGGCCTGCCCGTGGGCCAACCGGTCGGCGATCGTGCGGCGGCTGCTGGGCCTCGAGCCGGTGCTGTCCATGGGCATCTGCGGCCCGGTCCACGACGAGCGCAGCTGGACCTTCGACCTCGACCCGGGCGGGCGCGACCCGGTGCTGGGCTACGAGCGGCTGCAGGAGGCGTTCCTCGCCCGCGACCCGGAGTACCCGCGCGGCATCACCGTGCCGGCGATGGTCGACGTCCCGACCAAGGCCGTCGTCACCAACGACTTCGCGCAGATCACCCTGGACCTGTCCACCGAGTGGACGGCGTACCACCGCGACGGCGCGCCGGACCTCTACCCCGAGCACCTGCGGGACGAGATGGACGAGGTGATGCAGCGGGTCTACACGGAGGTCAACAACGGCGTGTACCGCTGCGGCTTCGCCGGCTCCCAGCGCGCCTACGACAAGGCGTACTCCCGGCTGTTCACCGCGCTGGACTGGCTGTCGGAGCGGCTGGCCGACCGCCGCTACCTGATGGGCGACACGATCACCGAGGCCGACGTCCGGCTGTTCACCACGCTGGCCCGCTTCGACGCCGTCTACCACGGCCACTTCAAGTGCAACCGGCAGAAGCTGTCGGAGATGCCGGTGCTGTGGGCCTACGCCCGCGACCTGTTCCAGACGCCGGGCTTCGGCGACACCACCGACTTCCCGCAGATCAAGGAGCACTACTACGTCGTCCACGCCGACATCAACCCGACGCAGGTCATCCCGATGGGGCCGGACACGTCGAACTGGCTGACCCCGCACGGCCGGGAGGAGCTCGGCGGGTCACCCTTCGGCGACGGGACGCCGCCGGGACCGGTCGCCGCGGGCGAGGAGGTCCCCGCCGAGCACGGCCCGGGCGGCATCGGCCACCGCTGAGCGCGGCGGGGGTCAGTCCCCGCCGCCACCTCCGCCGCCGCCGTCCCCACCACCACCGCCGCCGGAGTCCGCTCCGCCGTCGGCGCCGCCGTCCCACCCGGAGCGGTCGTCGTCGTACGAGCCGCCACCGCCGCCCCAGTAGCCGCTGTCGCCGCCGCCGTCGCGGGCCGGGCGCCGGCGGCGCGGGCGGCGCGACGCGGAGACGCTCCGGGCGGTGACCAGGACGACGCCGGCCAGGACGACCAGCAGCACGACGAGCAGCAGGTACCTCACGCGGGCCACTCTGGCGCAGCCGCCGCCCAACGGGCCAGCCTGCGCGCGTTCAGTCACCGCCCCCGGAGCTGCTGCCGCCGTCCGAGCCGCTGCCGCCGCTGTCCGAGCTGCTGCTGTCCGAGCCGCTGCTGCTGCTGTCCGAGCCGCTGCCGCCGCCGTCCCAGGAGCTGCCGCGGTCGTCCGCGCCGGCGCCGCCGTCACCGGGCCAGGGCCCTGGGGGCTCCCGGTCGGCGGGGTCGTGGTCGTCCCAGGAGGCCCCGCCGTCCCCGGTCCAGGGGCCGGCGGTGGGCTGCCAGGTCGTGTCGGAGGAGGCGCCGCCGTCCCCGGTCCACGCAGCGGTCCTCGGCGGGCCGGTCCAGCGAGCGGCGTCCGGGGCGTCCGTCGACGACGTCCGCCGCGGCCCCCAGGCGCCGGCCAGGCGCGCGCCCAGCACCACGAGCGCGAGGACGACGGCGAGGAAGACCACCGTGTACAGCACGGACGCCACTGTGCCGCCCCGGACAGGGTCTGCCCAGGGCGGCACAGCGGGTGATCCAGCCGGGGCGGAGAGGTCGGGAGTCACTGGGACGCCGCGTCGTCCGTGGTGCGTGACTCCAGCCCCCGTTACCTCTCCGCCTCGTGCTCCGGCCCGCCCGAGGGGCCGACCGGGGCACGACCGGTGTCAGCGGCCGGCCGGTGCGTCGCTTCCGGAGGAGAGCCGACGTCCGGGACCGGGCGGCCGCGGGCGGCCGGTCACGCGGGAGGCGTCATGCGAGGTCCTCCTCCGGAGCGCGCAGTCCGCGCTCCTTCTGGCCGCGCGTCGCCGGCGGGCCCGCGGTCAGCGGGCGGGGCCGGGCGCGGCCGGGAGGAGGGTCAGTCGGGCGAGGTGCCCGGGCCGTCGAGGACCCCGGCGGCCGCACCGGCCGGCGAGGTGTCGACGGACGCCGTCCCGCCCTCGGGCAGAGGGAGGACCGGCGCGGGAGCCGCGTCCGGAGACGCGACCGGAGAGGAGGACGACGAGGAGGTCGTCGAGGACGACGGCGCGGGCGCCGGGACCGGCGGGCGCGGGGTGTCCGGGGCGACCGGCGCACCGGCCTGCGGCGTGGCCGCGGTCCCGGACGTCGAGCCGGTCGCGGTCGAGCGGGCGGACGGAGCCGGCGCGGTGGCGCGCGGGTCCCCGGTCGACGTGGCGAGCGCGAGCGGCGCCGGGTCGTCGACGGGGGTCGCGGTGGGAGGCGCGACCGCGGCGGGCGCGACGGCGTCGACAGCGGGAGCGGCCGGCGTCGGGGCTTCAGGCAGTTCCGCGCCGGGAGCGGACCCGGGCGCCGACGGCACGACGGGTCGGAACACCGGTGCGAGGGGCTCAGCGAGCGGCGGAACAGCCGGGGTGAGGACCGGCGCGACAGCCTCGACGACGGGCGCCAGGACCTCGGCCA
Organism: Blastococcus sp. SYSU D00813; assembly: GCF_054050735.1. Classification (NCBI taxonomy): domain Bacteria; kingdom Bacillati; phylum Actinomycetota; class Actinomycetes; order Geodermatophilales; family Geodermatophilaceae; genus Blastococcus; species Blastococcus sp. SYSU D00813. Next base: position 713 of record NZ_JBJGZX010000014.1, on the reverse strand, counting down.
CCGGGGCGACGACCGGCGCCACCACACCGACCACCGGGGTCACGACCTCGACCACGGGCGGAACGACCGCCTCCACCACCGGCTCGACGACCGCGACGACCGGCGGCAACACCGGCGCCACCACATCCACGACCGGAGCGACGACCTCGACCACCGGCTCGACCACCGGAGTCACGACCTCGACCACGGGCGGAACGACCGTCTCCACCACCGGGTCCACCACCCGAGTCACGACCTCGACCACTGGCTCGATGACCGGGGTCACGACCTCGACCACCGGGGTCACGACCTCGACCACGGGCGGAACGACCGCCTCGACCACCGGCTCGACGACGGCGACGACCGGAGGCAGCACCGGCGCCACCACATCCACGACCGGAGCGACGACCTCGACCACCGGCTCGACCACCGGGGTCACGACCTCGACCACGGGCGGAACGACCGCCTCGACCACCGGCTCGACGACGCCGACGACCGGAGGCAGCACCGGCGCCACCACATCCACGACCGGAGCGACGACCTCGACCACCGGCTCGACCACCGGCTCGACCACCGGGGTCACGACCTCGACCACTGGGGCCACGACCTCGACCACCGGCTCGACCACCGGGGTCACGACCTCGACCACTGGGGCCACGACCTCGACCACCGGCTCGACCACCGGGGTCACGACCTCGACCACTGGGGCCACGACCTCGACCACCGGCTCGACC